>NZ_JAWPOJ010000297.1:0-1205 GCF_033344235.1 Vibrio sp. Vb1554
TTACCTTGCTCCGTTTGCGTGATGGAGTAACCACGCTTGAGTGTCGCTAGGGGACTGACGGTATCTAACTTTTCTGCCGCAATCGCTAACTGATGACGCATCGTCAGTAGTTTTCGATCCATTGCGTCTAATAGCTTGTGCTCAACACGTTCAAGTCTCGATTTTTGTTGTGCTAAGTGTTTAACAGGAGAGTTTAATTGCAGACGGTGGTGTTTACGCTCAACGGCTTGTTGACGTGTATCGATGAAGCGCTGCATAGCTCTACGCAAACGCATATCCAGCTCATCGAGTTGCTGTGACTGACGCTGCAACTGATAACTTGGATGTTGGCGTTCTAAGCGATGCAGAAGTTGCGCAGATTGCTGTTTTTGCTGCGCTAAGTAGTAGCGCATCGCACTAGCTAGTTTATGCTGTTTCGCTACAAGCGATTGATCTTTATGGCTGTTGTCACGGCTAACCAGTTCAGCGGCAGCTGATGGAGTAGGAGCTCGCACATCGGCAACAAAATCGGCAATCGTCATGTCAACTTCATGGCCCACAGCACTAATGATCGGGATTTGACTTGCAGCAATAGTGCGAGCAAGGATCTCATTGTTAAAGCACCATAAGTCTTCTAGAGAGCCGCCGCCACGACCAACAATCAATACATCACATTCATTTCGGCTATTAGCACGACCGATTGCTTGGGCAATTTGAATGGCTGCGTCATCACCTTGGACCATGGTCGGATAAATCACCACGGGTAGGGAAGGATCACGGCGTTTTAAAACGTCCAATATGTCGTAAAGCGCAGCACCTGTTTTAGAAGTGATGACACCAACACGCTTTGGATGTTCTGGTAGTGGCAGTTTGTTGGTTTGAGCGAACAAACCTTCCGCTGCCAACTTCATCTTAAGCTCTTCAAACTCTTGTTGCAGACGACCATCGCCTTCAGGCTGCATGCTTTCGATGATCAATTGGTAGTCACCACGTGGCTCATACAGAGACAGACGGGCTTTAACTAAAACTTGATTGCCATTTGTAGGTTTGAAAGTAACGCGACGATTGTTACCACGGAACATGGCACATTTTACTTGAGCACGAGAATCTTTAAGGGTGAGGTACCAGTGACCGGAAACAGGAGCAGAGAAGTTGGATATCTCTCCGACGAGCCAAACGATCCCCATTTCGTTTTCAAGGAGTAAACGAACTTCTGCGTTGAGACG
>NZ_JAWPOJ010000298.1:0-1203 GCF_033344235.1 Vibrio sp. Vb1554
CTGGATCAATCGGTACTTTCGCAGCTGCCTCAGCTCAAGATGATTGCCGTTGCGGCGACAGGGTTTAACAATGTCGACGTGAACTATTGTGCTGAACATGGCATTGCAGTCGCGAACGTACGTGGTTATGCCACTCGATCTGTGCCTGAGCATGTGATCGCGATGTTGTTTGCTTTGCGTCGCAACCTGTTTGGGTACCATCAAGACATTGCGGCTGGTGAATGGCAGCGTAATAAGCAGTTCTGCTTTTTTACTCATTCCAGCGGGGATGTTGGCGGCAGTACACTAGGTGTCGTCGGTGGTGGTGCATTGGGACAAGCCACGGCGAATCTGGCTCAAGCGCTAGGAATGACCGTTTTATTTGCGGAGCGTAAAGGAGCAGCAGAATGTCGACCAGGTTATGTGCCATTTGAGGAAGTGTTGAAACACTCTGACGCGTTGACTTTGCACTGTCCGCTTAACGAGCATACGCAGAATTTGATTGGCAAAGCCGAGTTACAGCAAATGAAACCAAACGCGATTCTAATCAACACCGGTCGTGGCGGTTTGGTTGATGAGCAAGCGTTGGTGGATGCGCTAAAACAGGGTGAGATCGCAGCAGCAGGTTTTGATGTATTTACTCAGGAGCCTGCCGATGAGAGCAACCCTCTGATCGCTAATATTCACTTACCGAATTTGCTGTTAACGCCTCATGTTGCGTGGGGAAGTGATTCGTCGATTCAACGCTTGGCCGACATCCTGATTGAGAACATTAACGCGTTTCAGCGCGGAGACCTCCTCAATCGCCTCGCTTAATGGGCATTGATTATCCGCATTAAAAAAGCAGACCTAGTGGTCTGCTTTGTCTTTATGGTTTACGAAGGAAGATTAGATTTCTTCTTCGTTTAACGCTTTCAGGATTTGGAAAATTTCACGGTAAGATTTTGCTGGTTTACCGGCTTTCTTTTCTTTCGCTGCTTGGCGTGCAAGTTGGCGTAGACGCTGACGATCCGCTTCTGGGTACAGTTCCATTACGTCATCAATGGCTTTGTCGCCTTCTTCTACAACGCGATCACGCAGCATTTCAAGTTTATGCAGCGCTGCTGTTGCTTGTGAGTGTTTGTTGCGTACTTTGTCCAATGCCGCTTGGATTGGTTCTGGGTCTTCATAACGCATCAATTTACCGATACGTTGTAGCTGACGACGACGCGCTTCGTTCTTAAA
>NZ_JAWPOJ010000299.1:0-1203 GCF_033344235.1 Vibrio sp. Vb1554
CCCATATAGCTCCAAGTTGCGTCGATCATAGCTATCGAGATAGTTCTGCCACTCGTAAGAAACAATTTCTTCTAGGTTTGTACCTTCGTCAAAACGGTTACAGTCGCTGTTTAGAGAAACGTTCCCATCGGTACAGAAATCGTAAGACTTACGCTCAATTTCATTCACTTTATCTAGGTAGTAAAGTGCGCCATAACGAGTTTTCGCATTCAGTTCTGGATCATCAGACAACGCGGCGGTATCGAATCGGCTGAAGTCACAGTTGTAGAGTGTTTTGCCTTTCTCGTTCCCCGTTAGTGCCTTCACTTCAGAACACACCATCAGCGATGTGTTGTCTGGATTGTTGCCAAACTTGTATGCAAAGCTTTGTTGGTAGGCTTGCTGATCAGCGAGGTAACGAGCGTATGCCGCTTTGTCTTCATCGCTCGCACTGTCTGCCGGTTTCGCAACAGGTGCAGGAGCTGAACCTGAAGAATCTTGAATCGTCTCGACTTTACGACCGTAGCCAAACTTAAACGCCGCAATATCGTACAGACCCCAAGTTGGCGTTTCATCCAACATGCTTGGTGCGTAGTCCATCGTCGAACTGTAAGCAGGAATGTTGTTCAAACCAAGTTGATGCGCTTGCTCTAGCGTGTAGTAGTTCGCTTTGTCATTTGAGCCTTTAAAGTTATGGCGCAGACCCATGTTATGACCAAGCTCGTGAACAAGCGTATTGCTGTAAGTCGCAACCGTAATCGCATCTGCGGCTTTCACTTGCAACTCTTTTGGCAGGTATTTCCAACGCTTAAGCTGACGCGATACTTCGTTACCTGCGTCATCAAGTTTGATCTCAAAGTAACGCTCGTCATCCAACTTCAAGTTGTCCAACATGGCCTTGTTGGTTGAAGAAACCCACGACGCTTCGATTGGATAGACGTTGTGCTCTGCCCAGAAAGACAAACGGTTCTCTTCAGCTTCAACCACCTTTTCAAACTCCATGTCATCATTGAAGTTTTTCATTAGCTGAGTTGGGCTCTTCGTCGCTGCTTTTCCAGAAACGATGTCTTCTTTTGAAACGAGCGGCGCATGAATGTTTTCATCCGATTTCAGGCTCGCCATCGCCGCCATTGTAGAAAGCGCTTCAATTCTATCCGCGACTTCTGTTTTCACAGATTCGCTGCTGGTTGGCAATGGATCTAAGCCATCTAAGTTCAGTTGATT
>NZ_JAWPOJ010000300.1:0-1202 GCF_033344235.1 Vibrio sp. Vb1554
AAGCAACCATTCGTGGGATGGAAAGAAACGTTTGATGCAGCCAAAGATGCGAGTTGGGGCTTGTTGCTGGTGGTGATCATCCTTGGCGGTATCTATGGCGGCATTTTCACACCAACAGAGGCTGCGGCAGTTGCGGCGGTGTACTCATTCTTGATCGCGAACTTTATATATAAAGACATGGGACCATTTGCTGATAAGCAAAACACCAAACCAGCGATCGTCAAAGTGATTCAGACCTTTGTCCATGAAGACACTAAGCATACCTTGTATGAAGCAGGCAAGCTTACCATCATGCTGCTGTTTATCATTGCTAATGCACTGATCTTAAAACACGTACTGACTGAAGAACGTATCCCTCAGATGATCACGGAATCGATGCTGTCTGCGGGGCTTGGGCCAATTACGTTCTTGATAGTTGTAAACTTGTTGCTCCTGATCGGTGGTCAGTTTATGGAGCCTTCGGGCTTATTGATCATCGTTGCTCCTTTGGTGTTCCCAATTGCCATTGCGCTGGGCATCGACCCAATTCACCTCGGTATCATGATGGTGGTGAACATGGAAATCGGCATGATAACGCCACCAGTCGGGTTGAACCTGTTTGTAACGGCTGGGGTGGCAAGAATGTCGATGATGAATGTTGTAAAAGCGGCATTGCCATGGGTGGGTGTCATGTTCTTGTTCTTGATAATTGTGACTTATGTACCTTGGGTATCAACTTGGTTACCTACGACCTTGATGGGGCCAGAAATAATCACTAAATAACACATTTTCCGAATTACATTCACGCAACCAAAAAGAGGTGTGAGCTATCACACCTCTTCGTCTATGGATTTAAAATCTTGTTTTCTCGGATCGGGATGGACTCTGCGCTCATAGCCGTGCCACTTCTTTTTGTTTTTACGTCGGTCTTCACCGGAGCGTCTTTCTTCTTGATATTGGCCGTCTACCATCACTGTATCGGTAATGATCGGTATCCTCACTTTTTCATTCATATCCATATGAGCCCAATAATTGCCTTAGCAAAATTATGATTCAAGTTGGATATAATACCAATCGTGCGAACCTGTTTTATTTATAGAGCTCTTTATCTATCTGATAGCGTTGCATTTTGTCATACAGCGTTTTTCGAGGCACATTCAACTGTTCCATCGTTTGTTTGATGCTGCCATTGTTTTCTAGTAGCGCATTTTCTATCGCTGCCT
>NZ_JAWPOJ010000301.1:0-1199 GCF_033344235.1 Vibrio sp. Vb1554
CTGCAGCGATCCTCCTGCTCTCTCTGGAACTGATTCAGAGCTGACAGGCTATATCTAAACTTTCTGTCAGCTTGAGAAGAAGCTGACGGGAACAACCACATACTCTCTCCCATTCCTTTCAGTTTCTTCCAAGCGAAACGTGTAAGAGGAATAACAATGTTAAGCGCACGCAATATCGCCGCCTTAGGCTTTATGACTTTCGCCATGTATTTGGGCGCAGGTAACCTTATCTTCCCTCCATTTTTGGGTTACCAAGCGGGTGAAAACTTTTTGAGTGGAATGTCTGGATTCCTTTTAACTGGCGTGGGCCTACCTGCTTTAGCACTGGTAATGGTGGCGATCGTTAATGGCTCAGACAAGCTAACCGCTGCGCTACCAAAACCGCTAGCAACCAGCTTTTGGGTGATGGTCTTCATCGTCATCGGGCCTGCATTTGTGATTCCGCGAGCCATTACCGTCGCCTATCAATTTAGCTTCGCCCCAATCTTTGGTGAGGCGGCATTAGTGCCGTTTACGATTGCCTTTTGTGTAGCAACCATTTGGTTTGCGCTTTACCCAGGTAAGTTGGTTGATAACTTAGGCAAAATCCTAACACCGGCGTTAATGGCGATTTTGATCATCATGTCTGTCACTGCCTTGATTTACCCAGCAGGGGAGTTGACACAAGCCAGTGGCCCATACGTGAGTGGTGCGTTTGCAGAAGGTCTGACGCAAGGGTACATGACGATGGATGCGTTGGGCTCAATTGGCTTTGGTTGGATCATTTTCCGTGCCATCCGCAGCATGGGAGTGGACTGCCCGAAAGCAACGGCGAAATACACTCTAATTGCAGCCTTAATGTACGCTGTCGCGATGGCGTTTGTTTACATTTCGTTGTCTTACATCGGTTCCACTAGCTCTTACTTAGGTTCAGAGTTTAGCAATGGTGGCGATATTTTAACGGCGTTCACCTTCAACCATTTTGGTGCCTTTGGCTCGGTGTTGTTGGGTGCAGTCATGGTATTGGCCTGTTTAACCACAGCGATTGGCGTAACAACGGCAGGCAGCGAGTTCTATGACAACACCTTTAGCAAAGTGAACTACAAAAGCCCTGTCGTCACCACCATGGTACTGTCAGGCTTTATCGCCAACATCGGTTTAGAGCAGCTATTGGCAATCACTTTACCTGCGGTTGTGGCACTTCATCCTGTGGCGATTGC
>NZ_JAWPOJ010000302.1:0-1197 GCF_033344235.1 Vibrio sp. Vb1554
AAATGGTTCGCATTCTATTACTCATTTGCAAATTAAACAACCATAGTTTATGGGGCTTTTCTCTGTTTGGAAGACACAAAAAAGCCTACTAAACAGTAGGCTATATAAGGCAAAACGGAGAATTTCTTTGTTTACAATCAGCACTTCAAACCTGTCGATTGCGCGACATTCTCAACAATGGATCTCAAGTTCACACTAATAGAGTGTAATGTTTCAAGCTCCTCTTCTGTAAACGGGTGAGTAAGAACCGACTCTGCACCTTTTTCCCCGACCACCGTCGGTAGACTTAGCACGACGCCACTCACACCATATTGACCCGACATCATCGTGCCAACTGGCAACACAGAGCGCTCATTGATTTTGATGGCTTGAATGATTCGAAATACGCTGGCTGCAATACCATGCACCGTATTATGTTTGCGACGAAATATCTCGTAACCCGCTTGCTTAACCGCTTCGAGCAACTCATCAGCATCGATTCTCTCGATATTGTGCGTATCGCAATAATAATCCGCAGGCTGGCCAGCAATAGAGATCAAACTCTTTGGTGTGAAACAGTGGCTTCCGTGCTCTCCCAGCACATAACCAAATATGTTTTTAGGGTCGAGATCCACACGGTTAGCAACAATACTCATCAAGCGAGCTGTATCGATAACACACCCGCTGCTTATCACTTTGTTTGGCTCAAAGCCCGTATTGGTAGTAATAAAATGAGCAACAATGTCACAAGGGTTGGACACGACAATCAAAACCGCCTTTGGCGCAACACGCTCTATTTTGCTAGCGATCTCGACGCCAATCTTCGCGTTGACTTCCGCGATATCTAAACGTGTTTGTCCTTGTTGAATTTGCGCACCTGCCGTTATCACAACAATATCGGCACCTAACAAATCGAGGTAATCATCTGAGGGAATAATGCGGGTATTTTTGGAAAAGGTTAACGCCGCTGTGTGACGAAAATCGAAGACTTCCCCTTCAGCTCTTTCTAAGTTTTGGTCTAACAGAACAAGTTCACTGACGCTGCCTAGCGTGAGCAAATAATTGCAAACACCAACTCCAACGGCGCCAGCGCCAATCACACCAATTTTCATCTTACTCTCCCTGAAAAAATGCGGCTCTTGAAAGATACGTCGCTCTTTAAAAATGAGCGGCAAGAGCATAAAAGTCCAACGTCATTTTGTAGCTCAGAATCTCTTA
>NZ_JAWPOJ010000303.1:0-1195 GCF_033344235.1 Vibrio sp. Vb1554
GCTTTTTGCATTAATGATTGGTTGAAACTTCACACTCAAGGTTTGCTTTTCTAGTGCGCTTTTCAAACCTTGCTCGATAAAAAAGTAACGATCTACCGCGTGTTGGGTACGTTGGCTGTAAATGGCAATCCTATCTTTATTTTGTTCACTGGCGTATTGGCATGTTCTTGCAGCTTTACGTAAAATTTCATCCGCAGAGTGCGCATGGTCGATACAAGGGTACAAGCCAATGCTGATGTTACTGCCAAGATACTGGCCTTCTTCCACCACGGCTTCGTGATAGGTTTGTTTTATCGTCTCGGCGTAAGCTTGAAGCGTGTCTATTGAGCAATCGTCCTGAATTAAAATTGCGAAATCGTCATCATGTACACGATACACTGAGCAGTTAGGGGATGGCAGATGACTGAGCGTCTGCAGCAGCTTTTCCACCAAACCATTGACCAGTTCATTGCCGTACTGGTTCAGATAGGATTTGATCTCATTGATTTGGATGTAGCAAATCGACGTTGGCGTGTCTGTCGAACAGACGTGTTCTTCAATATCAAGCAACAAATGCGCGCGGTTTGCCATACCTGAGGCGTTATCATGGAACGCGACTTGATGAATGTAACTCTCCATCAATTTACGTTCTGAAATGTCGCGATGGCTACCTACCATGTAATGGCCATGCTCAGTTTCTTTGGTCATCGCAACGCCTTCAATCCAAACGTATTGCCCGTTGGGTTTACGCAGGCGGTAAGTGGTTGTGACGCGCGTATTGTCGGTATTAATGTGGGCATCGACGCGCTTGGACAACCTTTCCCTATCCAACGGATGCACCAAATCCAACCAACGATCTAGGTTGATGCGTCCAGCATTGATTCCAAGTTGCTCATAAAATCCCTGATTGTAGAAAACCATCGTCCCAAACTCGTCCATGTAGAAGAGGCCTTCGTTGAACACATCAAAGATATGAATAAAGCGTTCTTCGACGATCTTGAGAAACTCGCGATCATTGTCTGAGGCCTGTTGATCAAAAATGGTGGTCAAGACATGTCCTCCTCGTGCCTTACTGGCAACAGAGATGAGTGGGCGTTCCTGTAACAGGGAAATGAAGTAATCATGCGCATTATTAAGATACAAATGCTAATTTAAAATAGTAGACAGTCATGTTCTTGCGCGTTCAAATGAATAAAACTTCGTTCAGTTTAACTTG
>NZ_JAWPOJ010000304.1:0-1193 GCF_033344235.1 Vibrio sp. Vb1554
CGTCGGTAACTTCATGGCGAAGTTTACGGGTTAATACTTTGTTGATAGTGATAAAAAACGGCCTCTTAATGAGGCCGTTTTTTATGCTTGTTTGGTCGGGGTTCTTAAAATTTCTGGCCAGTACATTTTCACATAACCTGCCGATACCCAAACAACCAATACAGTCGCGATACTGAGTTCTAAAAAGCCGAAATCGTGTAACCAATGCCATTGAGGATGAGATTGTGCGAAAAAAGAGGTTAATCGGTGCATCGCAATGGCGCTGATGACTGAAGGAAAAGTCACCGCTGCAATCGAGGGTTGGAACTTCAATCGAAGTAAGCGGAAATAACATAAGTAGATCAGTAGCGTCATTGTGATCGCGATCCCCGCCAATGCGCCCGTCAGAATAGGGTCGGGTTGGGGAAAATTCACTAAATAAGCTGCCAGTGACAAGTTAACGGGCGCGGCCATAATCGCAAGCGTTGGTCTTGCTCGTCTTGGCAGTGAGCCAAAAAACACCAAGCGATACAACACCAGTGGTAGCATAAAGAAGTAAATGCCGATACACATGATCGCGAGGGTTTCGGAAAACAGATTATGACCGAATTGCGAACCAGCCAACGAGCTACTGATTAATCCAACAGGGTAGAGAAACCAGCTCGGGACGATGTTCGACATTTTGAAGTTCATGAGCTGGAAGCCAAAAAACAGCACCATCATTGTAAAATGAAGCAGTACAGCTAAACACCAAAGGGGATAGGCAATGAGTGGTGCAACCGACGCGAGATAATCGGTCAGGATCAATAATGCCATACTCATTGGTGCCATTAAACTACCACTTAACGGGTGCTTAATATCCGCCATAAATAGGCGAGGATTGGTGGCGTACTTAATCAGAACGGGAGCGAGCAATAACGCGCCAAATGAAGCCAGAAAAGGACGAATTGGCGTACCAATATCGGGAACATAGAGCGCCCACGCTTGGCCAAGCCCGATCATACCCAGTGCCAGTGCCGCTTGAGAAGGTGGGACACTATAAAACTGCACAAGTCTTTTCCAGTTCAAATCTACTCCGAATTGATTTTGCCCGAATGAAACGAAAAGTGATGTTTAAAACCAAATTATCTTTGGCTGCTTTGCGTGTGAAAATCGCGAACGGTGTGGAATCAGATCGTTGATTTTCTTCATCTTAGCCTGCTGCTGCCTTGCAT
>NZ_JAWPOJ010000305.1:0-1190 GCF_033344235.1 Vibrio sp. Vb1554
TTTCCTTTACCGACGATGTCTGTCAGGCTTTATCATGATGCGAGAGTAGCCGAAGTATGCTCAAGCGGAGAGTTCTCACGCATTAAAGCTAAATATGATTATCCCAATGACCAGTTGATGCAGAGAGATGAAAAGCATCAACTTAATACGTTCCTTGGTGAATGGCTGACGTTTTGTTTACGAAGTGGCATTAGTAGAACGCCGCTTGCCTTCAATTGATCGTCACGTCATTCAAGGAAAATAACAAGAAACTATAGAGTGAACGAATCAGGTTTTCATTTTGCAATCATCGAATGACAGCATCAAACTTTTACAAATTACGGATACTCATCTGTTCGCTGCAGACGAGGGAAGTTTGCTGAGCGTAAAAACAGCCGACAGCTTTTCTGCTGTGGTTAACGAAGTTTTGCGCCGCAAAGTGGGGTTTGATTACATTTTAGCGACTGGCGATATTTCACAGGATCATAGCGCCGAGTCTTATCAACGATTTGCTGATGGCATTGCGCCGCTGCAAAAGGATTGTTATTGGCTGCCGGGAAATCACGATTACAAACCCAATATGGGCAGTGTGTTACCTTCACCACAAATTCAAGCGGCAGAACATGTGTTGCTGGGTGAAAAGTGGCAATTGATTTTGCTTGATTCTCAAGTAGTAGGCGTGCCTCATGGGCGTTTAAGCGATCAGCAGTTGACTCTTTTGGAAGAGAAATTAACGGAATTTCCTGAGCGTCATACACTGGTTTTATTGCATCACCATCCTTTGCTGGTGGGGAGCGCTTGGCTTGATCAGCATACGTTGAAAGACGCAGAAGCGTTTTGGCAAGTTGTGGATCGATTCGACAATGTAAAAGGCATTTTGTGTGGGCATGTTCATCAAGACATGAACGTAATACACAAAGGTATTCGAGTGATGGCAACACCATCAACGTGTGTCCAGTTTAAGCCGAATTCCGATGATTTCGCGCTTGATACCACATCCCCAGGTTGGCGTGAGCTAGAACTGCACACCAACGGCGACATCACAACCCATGTCGACCGTTTACCAGAAGGCCAATTCCAGCCAGATTTCTCTTCCAACGGATATTAATGATGCCCGAGCTCTAAGTTCGGGCTCGCTTTTTCATGCGAGACTTCTATGAGTAAACCTTCACTTCTATTGTACATCCACGGTTTCAACAGCTCACCGCTCT
>NZ_JAWPOJ010000306.1:0-1190 GCF_033344235.1 Vibrio sp. Vb1554
AAAGTCTTCTCGGCTTTCAAATTCATGCGGTTTTTTGCGCACATCCCTGTAAAAAGTCTTACTTGAGTCAGACATTGAGTTATCCTTTTTTACGTTTCAAAGCTGAACCATCTCAACTAGAGTTTCGCGAGGTACACAAACCTTCGACCAATACGAGACCACACCCTAGCTGCTATCGAGCACCTTTATTGATTTGCACTTATTAAGCATGTGTTGCTACCGGTAGGAATATTAGACATTAGTAAAAGAGCAACAAAACTCCCACTTATTAAACATTAATTTAACAACACATTGGTGTGCGTTGATCTTGTATGAGTTGTATTCTCTAGGTAAGCCAAAGGGAGAACGGTCGTCGCTCCAACTTATGTTTGTTAAAGACTAAGTTTTTGGGGAACGTAATGGTTGCTATTGAGATACGTTGTCTATTTACAGTCAGCTTGAAGCTATTAGAAGTAATAGTGTGAAAGGAATTAACTAGAGTTTCTGACTCTGAGTGATTTTGGGCAAGAATAAGTGAATCATGGTAAGCCAATTCGTGCTTACCATGATTTCTGCTCGTATGTACTGGCGTTCAAGAAACTCGAAAGTCAGCTCATGAGCTCTGGGTAGAGGCTATGTTCTGTAGAGAACCTTGACCACATGCCAACCAAATTTTGTTTTGACCAAGTGCGGAGTTAACACTTCACCAGAAAAACAAACTTTGTCGAATTGAGGCACCATTTGACCGCGACGGAACTCACCGAGGTCACCACCACGTTTGCCAGACGGGCAAGTTGAATATTTTTTCGCTAGTGTTTGGAATTTAGCGCCTTTTTTCAGTTGCTTGATGATGTCTTCAGCTTGTTCTTTGTGCTTAACAAGAATGTGCAATGCGGCTGCTGTGTTTGCCATGTGTTTATCTCTCACTATTCTGGTGGCGCAAGTTTACCGAATACACTGGTTTGCGCCAAACATTTCTCCACCTTACCCATTTTAGGCCATGGCTTGCCCCAAAAACACTTGGCTAGGTGATGAAAACCTGTGCAACACGGGTAATATTGACCTCGATTTATAAAGAGATTGCTTAAAAAGCTCACATTTACTTCCTATACGGTTGAAGCTGTCGCTTTATAAGATATGATTAGACACAAATCGGTGGCATTTATAAGGTTATTTCATGGCAAAAGTCGTTAGTAAGGCGAATCAATCTC
>NZ_JAWPOJ010000030.1:0-50286 GCF_033344235.1 Vibrio sp. Vb1554
TGGTGATTTCTCCAATTGATTTTCCGGTGTAGCGGTTTCCGACGTCTCGGAAAACCAAGTAGTTCTCTCAAAGTTACCTCTATTAACGACACCAAATTCAGAAGCTTTAGAAAAAAGTTTAAAAAAATAACATTGCGAGATTTAGCTAATAAAATTGAAGAAAAGTAAGAAAAAGTGCTCAAGTTTCCACAAATCGAGCCGAGAGGGCTAAATTGTATAGAAAACCAGCAAAAGGAAACAATTAAAGGTAAGTTCGCAGACGATAGACGTGAAAATTAGAAAAGAAAAAGCCCCTTTTCCTTTGAGAGAACTGGGGCTAGGTTGGTCGCCAGAGCCTATGTGGAGATCAAGAGAAATGAACACATTTCCGGCATACCGAGTGCAACTTTACATTGAAAATGATTGGCAGGTGAGAGATGAGAGAGCCGCTCATTCTATTGTAAAGCTGCTTGCCAAAAGCCTGCATTCCCATCCACGTCTGAATGTATTGAGTACAGGCTAAGTAAACTACTGCAATAGTGACATTGCAGAGTTTGGCAACTGTTTCGCTTGAGCAAGAATCGATGTACCTGCCTGTTGCAAAATTTGTGCTTTGGTCATTTGCGTGGTTTCTTTCGCAAAATCTGTATCTTTAATTCGGCTGTTCGATGCGTCAACGTTTTCTTGGATATTCGCCAAGTTGTTGATGCTGTGACTCAAACGGTTTTGCTTCGCACCTAAGTCTGCACGTTGCGAGTCTACGTATTTCAGTGCCGAATCCAGCACAGAAATCGCGTTTTGAGAACCTTGTACCGTGGTCATATCAATATCTTGTACTGACGTTCTGATAGGTTCATCACTCAGGCCAAGCTCAGATGCTAATCCACCAGAAATGGAAATCTCGCCCTGAACGTTTGGATGCGCGACAAAAACTTGCAACTTGCCATCTTCACTTACAGACGCATTAATCATATCAGACTGACCATTAATGTAAGTGGCAAGCTCTTCGATGTCGTCGCCCGCTTTGGCATTAATGTTGATTTCTAGATCATCAACATTGCCGTCTTCGTCTTCACCCATACCTGGTAGCGTGATCTTCAAGTCAGATTTAGCTGGGTCAACGCTCCAGTTTTTATCTTTACCATTTTCAGATAAGAAGGTCACACCGCCCATGCGAGTATCGTCCGCACGAATGCTGGTGAGTCCCATGATCATGGCTTCTCCTGAGCTCGCACCAATCTGGAATGCTGCTTCACCGAATGAGCCGTTCAATAGACGACGACCACCAAATGAAGTGGTTTCTGCAATACGGTTTAGCTCGTCAATCAATGCCATTGACTCTTCGTTGATCGCCTGACGCTCAGCTGGAGAGTTAGTACCGTTCGATGATTGAATCGCAAGGTCACGCATTCGTTGCATGACAGAGGTTGCCTCATTCATCGCACCTTCAGCGGTTTGTGCAATCGAGATACCATCGTTCGCGTTACGCATTGCGACATCTAGGCCACGAGACTGTGCAGTTAAGCGGTTAGAGATCTGTAGACCTGCCGCATCATCTTTTGCACTGTTAATCTTATGTCCTGAAGATAAGCGCTCCATCGACGTGTTTAATTCATCAGTCGCTTTGTTTAGGTAACGCTGCGCGGTCATCGCGGAGACGTTAGTACTAACTGTTACAGCCATTTTGCTCTCCTGTTGAGTTCGCAAGCTTTTGCGAAGCGGCCAGCTTTACTCTCATTTGGATAAGCACTGACCGTAAAAGTTACTTGCTAAATCTGCCTTAAACGCAGGGTTTAGAATCTCTAAATCTGTTCTGATATTTTCAATACAATTTGTGTGCCAACTTGCGTAAATTATTTAACTACTTTTAAAAGAATCAAATAAACAATAAGTTAGCTTTATCATTAAGCTATTTCCGGTTTGTCAGACTCATCTTAGCCCAAGGGTATTGAACGCTGCCCTGTTGCCGCCCGACTTGCCTCCCGCATCATTGCCGCTTTGGGTAAAATCGTGCCGCATGACATCTCAGACTCTCAGGTTACGTCGACTTATCGCGCTTAAGGCTTTGCACATAAGGCATCAAAATCAGACAATGCGTATGAGTGTCATACTAGATGTAGTTAAACAACGTTAGATCTTTGGTCTTACCGAATGCTTGTTGCGATGCCTGTAACGCTCGCGAGTTTTCACTGAACTCGATCACGGCTTTAGAGTAATCCAAGTCCTCAAAGTTGCTCTTCGCTTTTGCCAGAGACAAATTAAAGTCTTCATGATTTTGCTCTTGGATATCCAGCGTACTCAATCGAGCACCGGCATCTGTACGCGCTTTATTCAAATGGATAAAAGCAGCGTGGAATTCTTCTGTCATTTGGTGCAATTTAGCAGTCGCCGACGTATCCGAAACCGATTTGTCTGACCATGCCATTGCATCCTTGAAGGTATCGAAAATGCTGAACTCTGCCCGCTTTTCGATCTCAATGCTGTCACCAGGCGTAATTTGGCCTTTTACGTGCACTTTCAGGCCTTTGTATTCAATCCCTTTCTCTGGAGAAAACTCATCGGCATCCACTACTTTGCCGTTACGCTCTAATTGGTAACCAAATTTGCCGTTATTCATATCGACAAATGTCACGCGATACGCGGCATCATCCTTCGCGTCAACGTTAGTGGCTTTGTTTAGCAACAGCTCAGAGCCGTTTTGTAGATCGTAATTCGGCTGATAGTCGCCAAATGGGTTTGGTATCTCCATAAACAGCTTGCTGCCAGGATCGTTCATTGGCATCTCGAGCATGCTAGAGACTTTCATTTTGCGCTGATAATCGTCTCCAGCGTACTGAACACTACCGTCTTTATCGCGATAGAATGGTTGACTTTTTGGCTTAGTGCCCGCAAACACGTAGTTACCAGATTCATCTTGCGAGTTCACTAAGTTAAGGAAGTTGTTCGCAATCTCTTCTAACTCACGCTTCTTTGCTTGTCGGTCTTCAGCAGAAAAGGCACCGTTAATCATCTCCATCGTTAAGCGCTTCGACTCGTCGGCAAAATTCTCCGCATTGGCGATATTAACTTCGTGGTTTTCTAAACGATTACGCACCAACACTATCGAGCTAAGATATTGTTGTAGCTGTTCTTGTTGCTGACTAATGTTTTGGATGTAATGCGCAGCGAGGGGGTCGTCACTAGGTTTCAGTAACTTTTTCCCTGAAGCAAGTTGCTCTTGGTTGTGGTGAACCTTATTCTCTTGACGACGCAGATCATTTTGTACGGACTGATAGTTATGGAAACTAGAAATTCGGGTTAGCACTTATCTCTTCTCCTTACCTCAGTTGTAAAATGGTATTGAAGGTATCATTCGCCGCTTGCATCACACGTGATGAAGCCATGTACGCTTGTTGAAACTTCATCATGTTGGCCGCTTCTTCATCGAGGTTAACACCAGAAATAGAAGCAACGCGCTCTTGCGCCGCTTCATGCTCTAAACGAGCGACGGAGGCTAAACGGTTTGCTGTAGAAGACTTCAGTCCAACTTCGGTATTGAGGTTATGATAAACATCGATCAAGGTACTGGATTTTCCATCCATCATCTTGTCTGTTTGGATCTTCTGCATTTTTCTCAAGTTGCCGTTACCACCTTCAGAAGGCACCAAGTTTGCGGTGAATTTATCATTCATCAGAGCGCCTTCGCTCAACTCAAACACGGTTGCATCGCCGTTTTTATACAGCGGATGGCTTTTCGGCACTGATATTTCAATCATCGGGTTATCTTTATCTAACGGGTATGAGTATTTGTCCGATAGTAAATTACCCTTGTTATCCGTGATCTTTAACCACGGCTTATCATGCTTCTCGTCGGCTGGTTGTACGGTAACCTCAAACTCTTTAACATCCCCCGCCTCACGAATTTTAAACTTGGCGTTACCTTGGGCAAAAGTGGTTGAGGCTTCATAACTTTGTGCGGCAATAGCTTTTGCGTCATTGGTTTCCATCTTTATGATGGCTGCACCACTTCTCGTTGGGCGTAGCAATACGCGCTCACCGGCGGCAAGGCCTTCACCAATTTGCACTTTCATACCATCCAGAACAAACGACGAATCCGAACGGTCGATGTTCAACGACATTTGCTCACCTTTCGGTGTTGTCACGCTGTATTGGTCGCCATCATAACGCAGCGAATATTCACCACCTTTGATCGCGGAAATATCCTCGATGTAAACCGCAACATCAGCTTGAGAGTCAGGCGCAGCAAAAACTCGAGATTTTGCCACCAGCTCAGAGTTCACATCGGTAAATACGTCTTTACCTATCTTACCGTTGAGATCCAGACCTTGAGATTGCAGCTGATTAATTTTGTAGGAGAAGCCCGTTGCTAAACGGCCCATTTCATCTTGCAGTTGTGGGATGTGTTTGTCGCGCATTTCAAGTAAAGCGCCGATTTTTCCATCCATATCATCAGACTTGATCGCTTTAATGCCATTCCCTTCCACCATTGCTAATCGTCTTTGATGAACATCCGGATAGCCATCGATCATTTTGAGCTGGCTTGCTTCCGTGCCAGAAACAAGTGTGTGTCCATTGCCGATATGAACATTAAACCCTTCCGCATTTTTGCGTGGGGTTACGGTAACTTTGGTGTACTCTGACAGCTCAGTAACCAGCTTTTCATGCTGATCCATCAGGTCATTATGTGGGCCGGGGGTGCGCATCATCAGCCGATGAATATCGCGAATTTCCAACGCAAGTTGGTTAACGCGCTCAATGCCCATATCCAATTTTTTATTGGTGACATCAGATTGCAGTCGAACGGTTTCGTGGAAATCATTTAATGTATCAGAGAAGATTTTCGCCTTTTCCAATACCACTTTTCGTGCCCCTAAATCGTTCGGGGTATCTGCCATGGTTTTTACCGCATCGAACCACTCATTCAGGTTCTCGGGAATTTTCTTCGATGCCACGGAGCTCAACATGCTAGAGAGCATATCAAGATTGTCTTGGGTATCCGTTTTGTTGGCATTGTTGGTCGACGACAGGTTCAGTTCATTCACGGCAAACTGATCCCACGAGCGGCGAACATTTTCCACATGCACACCCATGCCGTAGGTAGAACCACCAAACATGCGCGGATCATTCGTGCCTTGGATAACAGACTGACGGCTATAACCCTCTGTATTAACATTAGAAATGTTATGACCAGTGGTGTTTAATTGTCTCTGAGCAGTAAGCACACTTTGAGTACCTACATTCAGAAGATCTGACGCCATACATGCCCCCGAAAACGAAATATAAATCGGCAAACCGATCACCTAGACACATTAAAAGCAAAAGATGTGCCAAGTGATAGAAAGGCGTAGATGTTCAGATAAAGTGAAGGCTTGCACTATGGCAAGCCTTCGAGAACGTCATAAATTTTCGCAGAGACATTACATACTTTCGATTTTATCCTTCACCTGCAGGACTTTATCTGCGTAGTTCGGATCGGTCGCGTAACCCGCACTGTGGATACCGCGAATAAACAACTCTGAACTCCCGCGTTTCTGCAATGCTGTCTCGTAACGTGGGTTGTCATTCAAAAATCGTACAAAGTCATTAAAGCTGTCTTCGTAACTTGAGTAGGAGCGAAATGCTGCCGTCTCTTTCACTGGCGTGTTATCGTGGAACTCTAAAGTTTGAGTCGTCACTTTGTCACCCTGCCAGCTTCGATCTGCTTTGATGTTAAATAAGTTGTTGCTGCTGCCACGCGCGTTCTTCACGACCTTTTGTCCCCACCCCGTTTCCAAAGCGGCTTGCGCAAGTAGCAAAGATGGCTCGACACCTAAGGCTTTCGCAGCTTTCTCCGCGTATGGCTTCATCGAGTTAACAAAGGATTCTGGTGAATCGAATCGAGTGGGTTCATTGCTTGGTCGAGATAATTGACCAGATTCAATCAAGCGCTGTTCAATCTCGCGCGCTTTTTTCGGGTCAACACGACGATATTCCGCAGCATTGTTTGCCGCATCACGCATAGCCGTTTCTTTTTTGTCGTTCCCTTGCCCAGCCGTTAATTGCTTAACAATCATATCGGCCAGTCCCATTGAACCAGACGAACTCAATTCACTCGCCATCTGTTCATCCAACATTTGTCGGTAGAACTTCTCGTTTTGGCTGTTCATCATGTTGGACTCAAAGCCCTCATTGGCTTCACGCATGGATTTCAACATCATGGAGGTGAAGATCGATTCGAACTGACGAGCAGCCGCATGCAATGCTTCTTGCTCGCCATCTTTTCCCTCTTTCACTGCTTTTTGACGCAGAGTATCCAGAGAACTGATGTCATGGATAAAACCAATGTCGTTAGGATTGTTCATTATACCTACCTCCTAACCATTAAATGATGATCAACTGGCCTTCAATGGCACCAGCTTGCTTCAATGCTTGTAAAATTGCCATCAAGTCCGAAGGCGCAGCCCCGACTTGGTTCACGGCACGGACCAAATCATCCAACGTTAAGCCTGGTTCGAACTTAAACATTTTGCCTTGCTCTTCGCTGACTTCGATATCCGAGTCTGGTACGACTACGGTTTGCCCACCAGAAAAGCCGTTAGGTTGGCTAACATTCAGGTTTTCTTTGATCGCAACCGTCATGCCGCCGTGCGTTACTGCTGCTGGTTTAAGACGCACATGCTTACCAACTACGATGGTGCCCGTGCGAGAGTTAACGATGATTTTGGCTGCACCATCTGCTGGGTCGAACTCTAGGTTTTCGATTGCCGATAAGAACGCAACACGCTGGCTGACGTCACGAGGAGCACGCACGCGCACTGATGTCGCGTCAACAGCGCTCGCCATTTGTGGGCCAAGGAAGTTGTTTACAGCATCCGCCATACGTTGAGCCGTTGTGAAGTCTGACTCAAGCAAGTTGAACGTGATGTAATCACCACGACCAAATGGGTTTGGAATTTCTCGCTCTACTGTCGCACCACTAGAGATAAGACCAACGGTTGGATTGTTACCTACGATTTTAGAACCGTCAGCGCCTTCAGCACTGAAGCCGCTCACTACTAAGTTACCTTGAGCAACCGCGTAAACTTGACCGTCGAGACCTTTGAGGAACGTTTGTAGTAGCGTACCACCACGCAAACTTTTAGCACTTCCGATGGAAGAGACAGTCACGTCCACTTGCTGACCCGGTTTAGAGAAAGGCGGCAACTCTGCCGTAACCATGACTGCGGCAACGTTTTTAATTTTTGGCTTTGTGCCCGGCGGCATCTGAATGCCGAAGTTTTGCAGCATGGCGGCGAAACTTTGCTCTGTAAACGGGTTCGCTTCACCCGTACCAGGTAAGCCTGAAACCAAACCATAACCCACGAGTTGGTTGCTTCGTACACCTGCCACTTGCGCGACGTCTTTGATACGTGCGGCTTGGGCTACGGTAGAAAACAGAGCAACGCTCATCAGTACTAAAAGGAGTTTTTTCATGCTTACTTATCTCTTGCAGTCAAATTGCCGTCAGCACGGCGTGTTATAGCGCTACATTAAAGAATCGTGCCAAGAAGCCTGGCTCTTGCATATCTTGTTGCAAACCAGTCCCTGAGTATTGAATTCTTGCGTTAGAAACGCGATTTGATGCAATGGTGTTGTCGAAATTAATATCATCCGGACGAATAGTGCCACTTAAACGTATGTACTCATCACCCGTATTTAGCGTCATCCACTTCTCACCGCGGATCACGAGGTTGCCGTTTGCCAGTACTTCGATCACCTCAACAGTGATGTAACCACTGATGCTGTTGCTCTGTTTTGCAGAAGAGTCACCTGCAAATGAGTTGGAGTTGTTTAGGTCATAAGAGAAATTATATTTTCCGCCAATTTGCAGCTCTTCTCCGCCCACTTGAAGCGGGTCCATTTGCGCTTCATTGGTTTTCGATAAATCGGCATTTGCGCTTTTCGTCGCACTGGTTGTCTCATCCAGTGTTACGGTAATAATGTCGCCAATACCACGTGGTTTAGAATCGTCGTATAGATCGGTAATGTGCTCGGCGCTAAACAACGAACCTGTTGCAGCAGCGTAATGCTCAGGTTTGTTTTTCGGATGAATTGGAGCCCAAGCAGGGTCGCCAGCAACCGGATCACTTCTACCACGTAAAGTATCTACAATACCGCTGCTCTCTTCTTTCGATTTATCGCCTTCTACTGCGTCGACCACAGTGGTTGCTTGTGTCACTTCATCCGTTTCAATCGGTTCCAACATGGCACATCCCGACATCGTAGCAATCAAAGCGAGTAGGCAAATACGTTTCATCGTGAGCTCCTCAAATCTTGCTCTTAATCGTTACAATTGCTGGTTAACGAAGCTCATCATTTTATCGACTGACGAGATCACTTTTGAGTTCATTTCGTAAACGCGCTGGGCTTCGATCATGTTGACCAACTCTTCCGTTACATTCACGTTGGACGCTTCCAGCATGGATTGACGAATTTCACCCAAACCGTCCAAACCTGGAACACCCTCTTGTGGATCGCCACTGGCACCCGTTGGTAAGTAAAGGTTCTGACCAATTGGCTCTAGGCCACCCGGGTTAACAAAATCTGTAATGGTTAACTGACCAACGACTTGGTTGTCTTGCTGCCCTCGGACGCGAACCGACACTTCACCATCCGTACCGACAGTAATAGAAATCGCATCTTCTGGAATCACAATTTCAGGCTCTACAGGGTAGCCAGAACCCGACGTGACTAACGTGCCTTCACCATTTAGCGTGAACTGACCGTTACGGGTATAACCGATGTTGCCGTCCGGCAATGTCACTTGAAAAAAGCCGTCGCCTTCCACCATCATGTCCAGTGCGTTGGTCGTTGTCTGTGCATTGCCGTGCGTGTGCACTTTTTGCGTCGCAACCACTTTAGAACCCGCACCTAGCATCAAGCCACTTGGCAGTTCCGTGTTCTGAGATGACTGGCCGCCAGGCTGGTTGATGTTCTGATAGAACAGATCTTCGAATACTGCACGGCTCTTTTTGTAGCCGACAGTAGAGGCGTTCGCCAAGTTGTTCGAAATCGTGGCAATGTTGGTTTGTTGGGCGTCTAGACCTGTTTTACTTACCCATAGTGCTGGATGCATAGTGAACCTCTAACTCTGTTAACTCATACGAAGCAGTGAATCTGAAGATTTATCCATTTCTTCAGCTGTGCTCATCATCTTGACTTGCATTTCAAACTGACGTTGTAAGTCAATCAATGCGGTCATTTCACCTACGGCATTCACGTTACTGCCTTCTATCGCTCCCGTCTGGAGGCTAACAGTCGCGTCTGCTTCGTAAGGTTGGTTTGGAGTTTTATGGCGAAATAAGCCATTGGTGTCTTTAAACAAGCTTTGATCATTAGGCTTAACAAGCTTAATGCGATCAACCGCTTGGAATTCTTCTGCCGGGGCACCTTGAGGAAGTACAGAGATGGTGCCATCCCGACCGATTTCAATTTTGGAGAGAGGGATAGGCAAAGTAATCGGCGCGTCGTTTTCACCCAGCACCAAATGACCACTTGCGTTGGTAAGCATGCCATTTTGATCGACTTTTAGGTTGCCGTTACGGGTCAACCCTTCTTTCCCTGTATGATCGAGTACCGATATCCAACCGCTGCCTTCAATCGTCACATCCAGATCACGCCCTGTTGTAATCACGCTACCTTGAGCAAAGTTATGCCCTGGACGCTCTGTCATGCTGAATACACGTGAAGGATGGCCTTCACCATAAGCCTGCATTGAGCGAGCCTGTGCTAAATCAGCCCGAAATCCGGTCGTGCTTACGTTAGCCAAGTTATTAGCGCGCAATTGTAGTGCCTGCATATTTTGCTTGGCGCCACTCATTGCGAGAAACAGTGCGCGATCCATAAATTACTCCAAAAAATCTCTCTGTACACGGAGTAGAAAGCAATAGTTATGCCAAAACAAAAATAGACTTATTAATCAATACTTTGAATTAAAAATCAACAATGAAAAGAGGTCAATAGAGGCAGAAAACTGTAACGAGAGGCAAGGTTTTGATCCATACGGCGGCAACAGCGGCAAATCGTAGATCAAAGCATGCTTAGCCTGAGTGAGGTGTATTCAGGCTAAGCATCAGATGAATGTCATGATGAAAATGAACAAAGCGGTAATTACTAAGAAGCAATCACACGCCATTGCTTACTCAAGCAGAGTATCGAATGACCCAGCTAGTGCTCTAGCGGATCTGTAAGATATTCTGTTGTAGTTGGTTGTGTACTTCTAGCGAACGTGAGTTTGCTTGGAAGTTACGCTGAGCAGAGATCAGGTCCACCAACTCCTGCGTCATATCAATGTTTGACTGTTCCAGCATACCGTTATTGATGGTGCCGAAAGAGCCTTTATTTGATTCACCCCAGATCTTGTCACCAGAGAACTGCGTTGAATCCCATTGAGTGCCGCCTTTCTTATCCAGACCTTGCTCGTTTGGAACACGTACGAGAGCAACACGACCCAATGTAACGTTTTCACCGTTTGAGTAAGTTCCCAATACGCTGCCGTTTTCATCGAAGTCAACTTTGGTTAGGAAGCCCGTCGTTGCACCGTCTTCGTCAAACTTAGTCAGTTCGAACGGAGCCGCAAACTGTGTTGCTGAGCCTAAGCCGAAGTTAAGCGTCTGCGCAGGATCGGCACCATTCATATCGACTGGTGTCGTGTTCGTCGCCGGATCGCCCAGAGCCACAGAAGTGATTGGCTGACCATTGTTCAAGCTCGCCAACGTACCATCGTTGTTGAACTTCATGGTATGCCCCACATGACCTGTTGGCGTTTGCGCATCACCAGCCGCAACATTTAAAGGCTTTTCACCTTCTTTATCTGTCACGGTGTAGTAAGTGTTCCATGTATTTGGCTGAGTCTGATCTTTCAAGTAATACGTCGTTAGCTTGTAAGACTGACCCATCGAGTCATAAATTGTCGAAGAGGTTGAACGGTTGTATGTATCTGGGTCTGAAAAATCAAACTGCGTTGGATCTTTCAAATCGCCGTTCGCTGGCAAGTTCACACCCACTTCAATGTTTGCTGTTTGTTTTGGCTTACCAAATTCAGCAGGAATATTGATGGGTTGTGGCTCGTATGAAGAAACCTCACCAGAGCTTGGGTCCACTTGGTAACCTAATAAGAACTCGTCGTTCGCGGTCACCATGTAGTTTTCTTTATTTAAGTGAAATGCACCATTACGTGTCAGTTCATTCTGTTGTGGAGTTAGACGCTCTTTCGCTACAGCGAAAAAACCTGTCCCCGAAACACGCAAATCCATTGGGTTGTTGGTGTAAATGCTAGAGCCTTCATGGAACTGCTGTGCCACTTGGCTTGCTTGCGCACCACCACCCGGTGTGGTTTTTGCGTTAGTAAATAAAGAGTTAGAGTAGACATCAGCAAACTCAGCACGGGACTCTTTAAAGCCGTAAGTGTTGGCGTTCGCAATGTTGTTACTGGTGGTGTTCAAATCCAGTTGGGCGGCGGACAAACCGCTTAAAGATACATATGACATTCCAAAATCTCCTAATCTAGCGAGCTATGACTACGCTTTGCCGACTTCCAATACTTCTGCAAGTCGAACTGGCGATTCAAAACCAGCCAGATTGAGTAATACGTTTCCGTCACCTTTGCCAAGCAATACGCTGTTTACGTTGGCATACGTCGATACTGGGAACTCTTGCGACTCCCCTTCAACTAAGCCAGACGCTTTCACTTTGTATTTGCCAGCTGGCAGTGGATTTCCGCTTTCATCTTTACCGTCCCAAAGCACACGCGTGTCGCCGGCTGGTTTCGCCCCTACCTCAAAGGTACGAACCAGTTGGCCAGCTTCATCCTCTACACGAACAAACAGATTATCGATAGATTGTGAAAGCTTAACCATTGCCGCCATTGGCACGTCGTCCTGCTTCACACCTGCTGCTCCTGGGACCAATACGTCACGCCCTACCAAAGAGGAAGCTTGTAACGCTTGATTTGATGTCATTGACGAATTCAAACTCTCAAACTGAGTGTTCATCTTGCCAATGCCATCAACGGTCGCAAATGAAGCCATTTGCGCAATCATCTGGTCATTACTTACCGGCTTAAAAGGGTCTTGCTGAGACAGTTGCTTCGTGAGCAATGATAAGAAGTCTTCCTGTTTTAGATCCTGCTTACCCGTGCTCTCTTCCGCTTTCTTGTTACTCTCTTGTAGACTTTTAAGCTGGTCGATATAGGACAAGCCGCTTTGACCAACGTTGTTAATTCCGGCCATACGCTACCCCCTTATCCTTATTGACCCATCTGCAGCGTACGCAGCAGCATTTGTTTACTAGAATCAGCGACCTGTACATTAGTTTGGTATGCACGAGAAGCTGAAATCATGTTTGCCATTTCTTCCATTACATTGACGTTAGGCTTGTAAATGTAGCCTTCTTCGTTTGCAAGGGGATGGTCTGGGTTGTACTCCGCACTCAGCGGTTTATCACTTTCTACAATACCCATCACTTTCACTGGCACCGTATCACCGCCACGCATGGCGTTACTTAACTCTGCACCAAACACTGCATGACGCGCTTTGTAAGTGTCTTTCGCAGAGCTGCTGACACTGTCGGCGTTCGCCAAGTTGCTTGAGGTAGTATTCAGACGAACGGATTCAGCGCTCATTGCGGAACCTGTCACATTGAAAACGTTAAATAAGCTCATCTAAATTATTCCCCTTTGATTGCTTTGGTTAAGTTCTTGAATTTGCTGCCTAGAAAGTCGAGTGATGCTTGGTGTCTGATTTGGTTTTGCATAAACAAGTTACGCTCTAAATCCAAGTCTACCGTGTTGCCATCTCCCGTATCTGGTTGCGTAGGAAGACGATATAACTTGTCCCCAACCAACGTTGTAGTGGCAGGAATATGCCGACCATCTGTGCGACTAAGACCAATGCTTGCCCCAGATGTTGCCGCTTGCAATTCCTTCGCAAAGTCTAAACCTCTTGCTTTGTAACCAGGCGTGTTTGCTTGTGCGATGTTGGTGGAAATCACCTCTGCATTGCGCTCACGTACGCCCACCGTGTGCTGGTGGATGCCTAGTGCATTGTCAAAAGATATAGCCATGTTTGCCTCTACAATTAAGAACTGACCGTGATTGATAACCAAAAAGCAATTAGCATGCCAAAACCTAAAGCATTACACCAACCTAGTGGTTACCGTGAATTGAAATAGCAATAAGTGAGCCAAAGTAACTGGAATGTCATGTCGTATCACTTTGCTCACTTAATAAAGATACACCGTGTTGAGGGCACAAGGCAAAAACGCGCTTCAACTAATTGAGTGATACATGAAGCGCTCGGCGCAGAAAGGTAACAAACAAAAAAGCCTGACACGAAGTCAGGCTTTTCTATCAATGAAGAGATACCGCTATTTAAGCTTGTAAATGATGCCCGGATTACAGCGCACCATTTCAAATTTATCAGTCAGACCAGTTAGCGACTCTGATGCCCCTAACAGCAAGTAGCCACCAGGGTTTAAACTGCTCGCCATTTGGTTAAGCACTTTAGATTTCATTTCTGGAGAAAAGTAAATCAATACGTTACGACAGAAAATGATGTCGAACTTACCCATCAGTGCGTAACTGTCCATCAGGTTTTGTGGACGAAAGTTCACCAAACGCTTGACGTTATCTTTGACTTTCATGCGACCACCGTCCGCATTTTCAAAGAAGGTGCGACGACGTTCTGGTGAAAGCCCGCGACCCAAAGCCAAGTTGTCGTACACCCCTGCACGACACATCTCGAGCATACTTGCCGAAATATCTGTGGCTGTAATGGACACGTTTGGTAACAAGCCCGGCTTGCGCTGTTGCGTTTCCAGGATCGTCATTGCAATAGAATACGGTTCTTGGCCCGATGAACTGGCAGCAGACCAGATCTTAATTGGGCGCTTGCTTGCCGCTACTTCTGGCAATAATTTGTCAGCTAAAACCGTGAACGGATAAGTATCTCGAAACCACAAGGTTTCGTTAGTCGTCATCGCATCCACAGCGGCGACTCGTAATTCTCGATTACGCCCTGTAACAACATCACGTAGCAAATCTGATAACGATGCGAGCTTAAACTTCGTCACTAAAGGACTCAGTCGGCTACGCACGAGGTATTGCTTGCTATCACCTAACACGATGCCACATTGCGATTCTAGAAAACGGCTAAAGTCACGATACTCTTGATCACTGATTGTAATAGCAGTCATTAATGTCTCTTTTATTGTGTTAATGCAGATTTAACCGCGTTACCCAACTCATCTGGGTTAAATTTCGCAATGAAGGTGTTGGCACCTACACGCTCAACCATAGCTTGGTTGAATACACCACTTAATGAAGAATGGAGGATAACATAAAGGTCTTTCAAATCGGCATGTCTGCGAATTTCAGCCGTTAAGGTATAGCCGTCCATTTCTGGCATTTCAATATCGGAAATAACCAACGAAATTTGATCGTAGATATTGCCTTCTTGAGCCATTTCAATCAACTTATTGTACGCTTCTTTGCCGTCTTTGACAGATACGACCTCAAAACCGATGGATGTAATCGCACGCTCTACCTGTTTACGCGCGACCGTCGAGTCATCAGCAATCAGTATGCGGCGTACAATAGGCTTTTCTTGTTCTGCTTGTGCGATTTCTTCGCCAATAGCGGAATCCATCGTTTCATCAACTGGCGCAATTTCTGCCAGGATTTTTTCAACGTCAAGGATTTCAACCAGCTCATTGTCAATGTTTGTAACGGCAGTCAAGTAGTGCGCTTTACCTGCGCCGTCTGGCGGTGGCAAAATCGCTTCCCAATGCATATTGATAATACGCTCAACCGATGATACCAAAAATGCTTGGATCGTACGGTTAAATTCTGCAATAACAACAAAACATTTATCTAAATCAGTGGTTGGGCGGCCACCAATTGCCAGGCTCAAATCAATAACGGACACGGTATGGCCGCGGATATGAGCGATACCTTTAACCAGAGGGTGTAGATTTGGCATTGAAGTCAGCTTAGGGCACTGTAGTACTTCTTTCACTTTGAATACGTTAATGCCGTAGCGCTGTCGGCCCATCAGTCGAAAGGTCAATAATTCCAATCGGTTCTGACCGACGAGTTGCGTACGTTGATTCACCGAGTCAAGAATCCCCGTCATATGCTCATCTCCATCTCAAACTTTTTGTTTTTAAATGATACTCTACCACTGGCAAGCACGATACCAGGGAGACAGTATGGCGTATTTCACTTTCACTTCGACACCATTGACTATGACAATATGTAGAGCGCTAATTACAAAGTACGCTAAGTCTATCGGCATTTTGCTCAGTATGTTTAGCTTTTTTGTTCATTCAGCTTCAGATAATCAGATCGAGCAAATAAAAACAGCAGCAGAACAACATATTCTTGCTACGGTTGATCAGCCTGATGGTGGCGAGCTATCTGTTAATGCGGCAGAGATCGACTCGAGAATAAAAGCAACGGATTGCCCTGTTCCGTTAGATACATCTGCCTCTTCCACCAGCAGCACGAGAAGTAACATCAATGTGTTAGTGGAATGCCAACCGGATGACTGGAAAGTCTATGTCCCTGTGAGGATCTCGGTATCAGTACCAATGATCGTCGCGACACGAACATTAGGGAGAGGAGAAATCGTCAGCGCATCGGATGTTACCACTTCCATGATCGAGCTACAGCGCTTTCGTAAAGATGGATTTTCTAGCTACGATCAAGTGGTTGGGGCAAAGCTAAAGCGTAATGTTCGTTTAGGCGATGTCGTAGAGAGAAATGATGTTTGTGTGGTATGCCGAAATGAAAAGGTCATTATCAAAGCGGTGAATTCTGGCATGACGATCACAACGCAAGGCACAGCATTGCAGGATGGTTCAGCTGGCGATCAAGTAAGAGTGAAAAATGATAAGTCACAACGTATAATAGAAGGCATAGTGACTGACATTGCGGAAATCACTGTTAATTTTTAATATCCACTGGTAGCGTGTTTAAACTGATCAATAAAAATGCAAAAAATGACTAAAGTTATTTTTGCGCTGGTCGATAGTCTGGATACCAGTATTACGATACAAGGCAAAGGTTAAACATGGCAGGTATAGATAATATACGTTCAGGGCAAATGATGACGACAACAAGTCGCGCACCTGCACGTAACGATTCCAATGCTACCAGCACGACAGAATCAAAAAAGGCGCCAGCGCAACAAGACGCAGTATCACTCAGCCAGCAAAGTAAAGCCGTCAGTAAACTCCAGAAGGATATGGCAGCTTCTCCGGCATATGACAGCGCCAAAGTTGCAGCAATCAAAGAAGCTATCACAAACGGTTCATACAAAGTCGATCCTGAAAAATTGGCTGACAACATGATTAAGTTTGAAAACGAATTGCAAGGCAAAAGCTAACTGACTTAGGCCGAAGGTAAGTATTTTATGGCAGCATTAGTCGATCTCGTTAATTTCCAGCTAGAAAATGCTAAGGCACTTTCCGCTGTTTTACGCCAAGAAACACAAGCAATAACGGCGCGTGTCTCTACCGAGATTGAGAACATTGCCAAACAGAAGATGACGCTCATTGATCAGCTCAGAACAACTGATCAGCGAATCGCCTCTCACCCGCACGTCAATCAACTTACTGAAGATGAGCACCTAAGTCAGGTTGTTGCTCAAATCCAATCGATCGTCCTCGACTGTCAACAAGTTAACCAAGTAAATGGCGAATCGCTTAGTCGCGCACAGCTGAGCTTCAATAAACTCAACAACATGCTTCAGCGAACTCATGGCAAAGTTGGCATGACCTACAATGCGGGCGGAAAAACCCACACCATCTCGACGCTTGGCACCAATATAAAAGCTTAAACGTCACTCCTACCCTCAATTCCCGCGCTCACGTAGATATAAAAAAAGCGACTCATTGTTACCAATCAGCCGCTCAAAAAGATTATCTGTCTAGTGAAATGGTTTAAAACAAGGTTTGCTGACGCTTCTCAGGTACCTGCTGAACTTCTCCATAATCACGTAGCTTATCCATCTTACGGATATCCAGACGCAGCTCAGTCACATAACTGTCTTCAACAAGATAACTACGCACAACTTCTGCACCACGAATTACACCATCGACGGCACCAGTGGTGCTTTCAATACCCAAACGCTGGTCTTGCAGCTCTGCACGTCCACTAACACGCATGCCATAAACTTGCTCTGCTAGCTCACGATAAGCATCAATTTTTGATGCGCGCATTGCTCGTACACGCTTTTCTTCTACTGTGCGGCCTGTTTGCTCACTGACGCTGGCGTAGCCCACCGCCACTAAGATTTCATCTTGACGCATCTGTTGTAATGGCTGACACCCAACCAATATCAGTGTGGCAACAATAAATAATAACTTCTTCATGCTTCTATCCTATGGACGGAGAATCACAGTGTACGGCTGACGAATGGTAGGGTCAGAACGAATCAACACACCATCTTGTGTGCGGATGCTATTTAACGTATCTAAGTCACGCCCAATACGGTCAGCCGGAAGGAAACCTTGCGCTGTCGCTACAACTACACGGCTTTGCATGCCAACCACGCGTGCATTGACAAGCACTCCCCCCTCTTGGCGCAGCATCGTTCCGGTCAATACATACTGAATTTGCTGCTCTTGAGCTAAATCTTGCCAATCACGACTTAAAGCAAAATCGCCCTGTTGCGTCACTTGAATAGAGCCCGTAGTTTTGAAATCAACCACTTTAAACCCTCGGCGCTGAAACTGATGGATAAAACCTTCAGAGACCGAGTTACCTAACCAGTTTGTTGCATCCATATTTTGTAGATCAACAAACGAGGTAATCGCAATCGGTGTCCGCGCTGATACTGCCACATTAGAAACCATCAGGTCTTCTGTCATGCTCTCAATGAAAAAGTCCATCGTATGACGCGGACTATCCATCAGCATGAACTGGCTTCCCGAGTAAGGTTCTTTACCATTGTAAATCGGTGAGTACGCGCACGATGTCAGAAGCGTCATCATCGATGCAGCGACAAGCCACTTTTTCATGGTTTGATTCTCCAGATAATCTTAGGTGATACCGTTCTTTATTAATTCCTTTCCAAGAAAGTGAATATTGGAACAGTCTTTGCTTTTCTTTGTTTGCCTAACGAAGAAAAACCCACCAAACTTCACTGAATTTGTTAAAGCAATATTTATACCCGAACGGTTGTAACCAATGAAAAAAATATTAAACAGTCTGTTTTCAATCACTTTAGTGATGCTTGTGCCTTTTAAGGTAATGGCATCTTGGTATGAAGTCACAGGCGTTGCCACCATCGTTTCTTCAGAAGAGACGGCAAGGCTCCATGCGTTGGAAGACGCGCTGTTCAAAGCCGTCAATTTTTCGGGCGCAGATATTGGCAGTATTAGCAACTTGATGCCGCTATTAGAAGAAAGTCGCAACGAATACCAGTTTACCAATCATGAAGTCCGTTACATTTTGGTGGAGTCTGAACGCAAACGTCGCGGTAAAGTCGAGGTAAAAATCCGCGTTGATATTTATCCATCGGCAACGGGTTGCCACACCGATCAATACAAAAAGACAATGCTGGTCGGCAATATTGAGGTCGCATCACCACAACAAGCAGTGATGGGACAAATTTATCAAGTTGGTGACGATTTTAGCCACGTAGTGAACCGTCAACTTGATCAAACCTCACGCAGCTTTGTGTCTGTTGGTACAACGGACTACTCAATAAGCAGCAACTATCCTGCTCGCACTCAAATGATCGCGCAAGACAATGGCGCACAATACATCATTGGAGGGGTCATTACCGATCTCACTGCAACGGTCGAATCTCAACTATTGCAAGATGACATCATCAATCGTCAGTTTGCGTTAGAAATGAAAGTATTTGATGGTAAAACTGGCCATGAAATCTTCAACAAAGCCTACCGTGAGGTCGCGCGTTGGCCATTTGCTAAGACGAGTCAAGTGGACACTCGTAGTGCACGTTTTTGGGCATCGACCTATGGCGAGATGATGCTTCGCGTTAGTCGCAATATTATGTTGGATCTGGAGTCGGAGCTATCTTGCAAAATTACACTGCCAGAGGTTGTGGCAGTCTTCGGTAATACCGTAACGATGGATCTCGGCCGTATGCACGGCGTAAAAGAGGGAGACAAATTGCAGCTTTGGCACACCGCGTCGTTTATCGACCAAAATGGATTGCCAAGAAACAAAGTCTCGCAAAGCGAAATTACATTAACGGTATCACGCATATACGAACACGAAGCGGAACTGACGATTGATCAGCCAAATTTAGCATCTAGCGTTCAAATTGGCGACGTAATGAACAAGATCCTATAAAAGCAAACATTAAGTCTTGAGATATGCTCACTTTTGAATATCATAGGCAGCGCATCTTATTTGATTATACCAATGACCGTAGCGAATCGTTCAACGTGATGCTGATACAGATCTGGTAGATTGCTAGATTTGAACTCAGTAAAACAGTGCAATGAACTGCAACTATTGGTATTACGCCCCCATGGCACAGCTGGATAGCGCAGTCCCCTCCTAAGGGACAGGTCGTAGGTTCGAATCCTACTGGGGGCGCCATATCATAGCCTTAGCTCCCACTTGAGCTAAGGCTTTTTTGTATCTTCAATTTCAAGCCTCGCACTGCTCCCCCTAGTACACCGTGTTAGATAATCTTCCCAGTAATCAATATGATCGGATCGGGTGTTTCGGTTACGGGATAAACCCTTCTACTGATCTGACTTCTTCCCCTTGAAATCATTTCAACAAGCCCTATTTACAGTTTTGTATTTTATTACTTTAATTATCTATGAGTTTTGCTTACCCTTTTAGCTATTAATAAAATTATTAGTTAGCACTATGTCTAAGAGCAATTTAATAACTAACACTGGACACCGCTTTATTTCTAAAGGCAAGACAGCCTTTAAGATACATATCCATACCCCCGAGGATACGGTACTACACCGCTCGGTAGGATTTGTTCGTATTGGAGAAAAGAAAGGCTTACAAAAAGCCATTAAGCTGAGAAACGAGTTAGGCCGGCAAATGTGGGGCAAATTCTGGCGACGTCTTTTGAAAGACCCTTACCTAATGACCAGGCTTCCACATAGCGTTGAGCCTAAAATCGTTCACAAGCCTAACCCTACTCTTGAAAACCCTGACAACCGAGATACGTGTTACATCGCCAAGTGGCGAGAGTTCAATGATGACGGTGAGTATAAATATAAAACGGTGGTTCGCTCTATTAGTAAGTACGGCAAACTTGCCGCCTACATGCAAACCAAAAAAGCGTTGTTAGAAGCACATAAAGATAACTTGGAGATCCTGACATTCATGGGGCGTTTAAACAGCATTGATCTTAAATAATACCTGGCCACTTTGAACATTTCAGTCAGTTTTTAAAGAGAAATAAAAAGCCCCAAAGAGCGAACTCTTTGGGGCTTTCAGCTTCAGTCTTCTATACTACGGTCGAATAGGAGCTTATTGCTGAACTTGGTATTCAAATTCTGGAACAACGACTTCTACGCGACGGTTTTGTTGACGACCTTCACGAGTGTCGTTTGAAGCGATTGGGTTGTTTTCACCTTCGCCACGAGCTTGGATACGTGATGAATCAATACCTTTTTCAACGAGTGCGTTAGCAACAGACTCAGCGCGTTTCTCAGAAACTTTTAGGTTGTAAGCTGCTGGGCCAGACGTATCTGTGTAACCTACAACTTCAACGTTCGCTTGTGGGTGCTCGTTTAGGAAAGCAACTAGGTTATCAAGTTTTGCAGCGCTCTCTGGTTTTAGAGTTGTGCTGTTTAGATCGAAGCTACCTGTACCAATTGTTTGAGTTTCGAATGTTTTCGTAACTACAACTGGCTCTTCTACCACTTCTTCTACAACCACTTCTTCAACAACAACTGGCTCTTCTACGATTACTGGCTCATCGTTGCCGCCGAATTTGAAAGAAACACCTAGTGTTGCAGTGTTACCTGTCGCACGAGTTACATCGTTGCTGATGTCAGTCAGTGTTTGGTATTCCGCACGAGCTGTTACGTTTTGGCTTAGGTTGAATTCAAGACCAGCTGCGCCTAGGTAAGAGTAATCATCTTTGCCATCAAACATTACGTAAGCGCCACCCACTTTACCGTAAAGTGCGATGTCTTCAGTGATTGGTAGGCTAAATTTAGGAGCAAGAGTGATCGCTTCTACGTGGCCACCGAAAGAAGTTTGGTTAAAATCACCGATGTTGTCGAAACCCGCTTCTACTGCGAAGTATTTATTCATTTCGTAACCAACAAAAGCGCCAAGAGTAGAATCGTCTTTGTCACAAGCCTGGCCCGCTACACACGCGTCTTCCATCCATGACTTACCCATCTTACCACCAACGTATACTTCTGCTTGTGCTGCTGAAGCCATAAGTAGAGACGCTGAAATTACCGCTGCTAATTTTTTCATTATTGATTCCTCTAAAGAAGTTCTTTTGTTAGATGCCGAAATGCGCCGTCTGACTGACGTTGTATTTCAATTCTTTTTATTCATTCCTTGAGTGAGATACTTAGTCAGCTTCTTTTTATGCACATGCATTTTTTTTATGGAAGCAACTTACGTACATTTCCTGTTCAGTGATACATATCGCCATCTCGGTATCGCTGACGGGATGAACTATAACGCTAAGAAATCGCGAGAAAAATCCCAATTCTGTCAATTTATTGTCATCAAAAATCTCGACAACATGTGATCTTAAGCAAAAAAATCCCCACGCAACCACGACGCAAACGTTTGCTTTAATTTTTGGAACAACATAGCTAAAGCAAATATTTTTCTTAAAAATGAGACAAATAAAATGGAACTTTAAGGAACATGGATAAAAATCAATCAGATATTTGATATATAATCGCTCGTTTTTTATTCATGCCAACGATATTTGGATTAAAAAATCTTATCCATATTGAGGTAAATTACAGGTGAAACCATCTCTTCATTCACCAATATGAGAGAAAGTTTCTCGTTATCTAAATTGAAGATACAAAAAAGCCGCGGTTGCTCACCGCGGCTTTGTGACTATTTATTCAAAAGAACGTTCAGTTCAAAGCAATTATGCGTTTGCTTCACGCTCAGCAATGAACTCAAGCGCCATCTTAATGCGAGCAATACAGCGCTCTTTTCCAACCAGCTCCATTACTGCATCGACAGAAGGAGACTGACCCCCGCCTGTTACAGCAACACGTAATGGCATACCGATTTTGCCCATGCCGATTTCCAACTCTTCACATACTGCTGCGATAACGCCATCTTTGATGTTCGCTGTCGTCCATTCAGTTAGTGCTTCCACTTTCGCTAATGCAAGTTCTAGAGGCTCTTTAGCCACGCCACGCAGGTGTTTCTTCGCTGCGCCCGCTTCAAACTCAGAGAAATCTTCATAGAAGTAACGGATTTGCTCAGCTAGCTCAACTAGTGTGTTGCAACGCTCACCCACCAGCTTGATCACGTCAGTAATAGCAGGACCATTCGTTACGTCTAGTTTTTGTTGGTCTAGATGCCATTGTAGATGCTCAGCAACGTACGCAGGATCTGAGTTCTTGATGTAGTGGTTGTTCAACCATTGCAGTTTGTCAGTGTTAAAAGCAGACGCTGACTTAGATACTGCGTTTAGGCTAAATAGATTGATCATCTCTTCTTGAGAGAAGATTTCTTGGTCCCCATGAGACCAACCAAGGCGTACTAGGTAGTTGTTTAGTGCCGCAGGCAGGTAGCCCATATCGCGGTATTGCATGACTGATACAGCGCCGTGACGTTTAGACAGTTTCGCGCCGTCATCACCCAGGATCATTGCACAGTGTGCAAATGTAGGTACTGGCGCACCTAGTGCTTCGTAGATGTTGATTTGACGAGGCGTGTTGTTGATGTGGTCTTCGCCACGAACAACGTGAGTGATACCCATGTCCCAGTCGTCCACTACTACACAGAAGTTGTAAGTAGGTGAACCGTCTGTACGACGAATGATTAGGTCATCCATTTGATCGTTGCGGATTTCAATGCGACCACGGATTTGATCATCAAATACTACGCTGCCTTCTTTCGGGTTACGGAAACGGATAACACATGGATCACCATCTTTTGCCGCTTCGTTTGCTGCTTTGATTTTTGGATGGTTAGCATCGTAGCGAGGCATTTCTTTATTTGCTTCTTGCTCTGCACGGATTTCATCTAGCAGCTCTTTAGACGCGTAACATTTGTAAGCTTTGTCTTCAGCAAGAAGCTTATCAACCATTTCGTTGTAACGGTCAAAACGTTGAGTTTGGTAGTAAGGACCTTCATCCCACTCCAAGCCTAGCCATTCCATGCCTTCAAGAATTGCATCAACCGCTTCCTGAGAGTTACGCTCAAGGTCTGTATCTTCGATACGTAGAACGAATTCACCACCTTGGTTTTTAGCGTATAGCCAAGAGTAAAGTGCAGTACGCGCACCACCAACGTGTAGATAGCCAGTTGGGCTAGGAGCAAAACGAGTTTTAACCGTCATTTGAGTTCCTTAGGGGTAATGAGCAACGAGAGATCTCTCGTTGTAATGTCAAGGATAAAAGTGGCGACATTTTACCACCGTAAGTCAATTCTACAATCGGTTTGACAACAGAAATAAAAACAGGGCAGAACCAAAAAGGCACAGCCCTGCTATTTACTGTTAAAGCACGAGACGAAATTACTTCAGGTTACGCATTGCCCATTGCATAAATTCTTGCTGCTCTTCACGGCTCAATTCATTAAACGATGCTTTGATTGTTTTGGTTTCCGCTGGAGAAGACGCAATGCTTGCCTTAGTCGATTCTTTATTCATTGCGTTATTATAGTCGGCAACTTCTCGTTCATAATCACGAAAACCGTGCAAACCACCTTTACGAAGTTGAACCATAGAGAATGCCACTTCTTTTCCGTTTTTGTCTTTCAATACCACTTTAGGATCGAGTTCGAACGCTCTCGCCTCTTCAATAGTACGGAATGTTTGATAAGTCAGAGAAAGCTCGGTGTCTTTTTCTGCATCAAACTCTAATACCAGCGGCTGCGAATCGAATTTACGGCGCTTTCCATCTTCAAATACGATTTGTCCAACCGTTACCGCCAATTGGTTTTCCCCATCCTTTAACTCGATGCTGTTGTTCTTGGATATCCACTCAGGGTAGACGAACTCGCCGTTGAGAACGCGAGGAACTAATTCAGATTGCAGAGTGAGTTGAGCAGAAAAAGCTGGCGCCGAAAGCATTGCGCAAAGTCCGAGAAGTGTCGTTGTTTTTTTCATCATGGTTTCTCACTTTATACCAATTTAGATAAGCCTCTAAAATTTACAGGCCAGTCATTTCAAAGGCTTATTTGAATAAGTATCAAGATAAAAAGGGCGTTTCCGCCCTTTTAGCTGCTTCTTTAGTTAGAAGTAGTATTCAACACCTACAGAGAACTCGTCGTAGTCAGCAGACTTCCAACGTGCTTCTGTTGGTTTATCTAATTGAGACGCACCGTCGCCAAAGTCTAGAGTACGAGCACGTACGTACAGCACTGCCGATGGGTCTACGAAATACATAACTTGTGCAGATAACACATCGTCCGCTGTATCGTTAATTTTCTTACCATCACGCTCGAGATCAAAGTTAGCGGCGTAAGCCAGTTTGTATTGCCAATCACCCGTGGTGTACATGATAGCGGCAGACATTGCATCTTGCTTTTCACTCACACCATTGCTTGCGTCCGCTTCCATGTATTTGTATTGCGCAAAGAAAGAGATCCCGTTATCAAACCAGCCTTGTGCCCCTACCAAGTACGTGTTGTTTTCCCACGTTTGGCTTTCCATCTTGATATTACGGTTACCTTCATATGCCGCATCTAACTGGATAGGACCAATTTTGTAGTGTGCTGCGATACCACCCCAGTAGTCATCCCCTTCACCTAGACCTGCTTTATCACCTGCACCAGCTGCGATATCTAGGGAGAATTTGTCAGCAAACATTGGAGAGTCCCAGCGGATAGTGTTTGATTGACGGTCTTGGTACTTGGCGCCACCAATAGCACCACCCCAGTCGTATACATCGCCGAGGCCAGGGTTAGATGCTGGCCAGTCAACCAATTCGTACATAGGTGTCAAAACGCGACCCAGGCGAATTTGCCCCCAAGATGCACTTTCAAAACCGACGAATGTGTCACGTTCACCAAGACCTGCGCCCTCGCCACCAAAGCTAGGGTCTACATAACCGCCTTCGATTTGCCAAATAAAAGTAGGGTCGAAGTTAGCAAATTGTTTTTTACCACGGAAACCAATACGAGACTCGTTGTTTAGCTGCATGCCACCCAAATCATCGTCCGTTGCTTTGCTGCCAGAATCGTAATCGCGGTACGCGGCCTGCATCGCGATGATTCCGTAAACTTCATAAGAAAATGAATCTTTGGTTAGAAACTCTTTTGCTGCGTCACTGTTTGCACCATCAGCAAATGCAGCACCACTGAACATCATGCCGGTAATTGCCGTGGCAAGTAGGCTTTTCTTTAGGTAAGACATTATAAACCCCTATATTTTTAGTTTTTTCCATTTTCAAATTCACTAACTAGGACATGGCAGGAACTTGAAACAGTGTTTGGACGGGGCAAATATGACAAACTTTTTTCGCACTAAAAAACTTTCCCTACAGCAATCTGAGCGACTTCAAAATGAGAAGATCAAAAATAAAATAAATCAATAAAAAACAATTAGTTAAAATCAAATATAAAAAATAAAAAACGTTAAAAGTACGTTTTGACACTGAACTGACATTGAGAGCATCTAAAAAACGTGAGCGACTTCATTCATCTTTTAGGTGTTTTAACGGAACTTTATATTCAAAGAGAAAAAACCTTGAGATCACTCGCAAGTAAAATGACCGTGCACTTGTGGGATTCGAGAGATTTTGACGAAATTGTTGTGAGTAGCAAATGGGTATTGACCTTACCCTTGCAGGAAGGTTTAAGCTCATAGCATCACTACTATTGAGGTGCAGATTATGTATCAGTTAGTTATACCTTTATCAGGGCTCAACTGCATGGGCTGTGCGAGAAAAGTTGAGAATGCTTTACATGCGAATCACGATGTGGAGATCCTCAATTTGTCCCCGACGCAAGTAGAGGTCAAAACCGAGTCTTCTCTTAAAGAGCTCGTCTCGTCGATTGAATCTCTTGGTTACCAAGCAGGAAATCACTACGAACTAAACCTTTCAGGCTTAAGCTGTGGCGGTTGCGTCAAAAAACTTTCATCTTTATTAGAATCTAATCAAGACGTTATTTCTTTTGAGGCTTCAACAACGCACTTAGAGATTCGTACCCTCCTCTCCGAGCAACAAGTGATCGACTTAATAGCAACACTCGGCTATACCGCCAACCTTGATTCTGTTGAAGTAGAGAACGAAAGCTCACCAGAGACCGAACAGGTAGAACAGCAAAGCAATATTAAAGATACGCAGGTGCCACCAGCGAGTATTCAATTGCAAATGCTGATTCAAGGCATGACGTGTGCGAGTTGCGTATCTTCAGTAGAGAAAGCACTTACTAACGTGGAAGGTGTTGAGAAAGCACAGGTCAACCTTGCAGAACAAAGCGCACTAGTATTCGCAAGCCAAGACTCTGATGACCTCCTTAACGCAATTGTTGAATCGGTAAAACAAGCCGGTTACCAAGCAGAGATCCTACAAGACGCCGCAACCCAGCAAGAAAAGCAAGCACAGCAACAACGTCAGCAACAAAAACGCTTTAAACTGGATGCTATTGCTGGCCTTGTCGTCGGAGCCCCTTTAATGATTTGGGGCGTTGCTGGCGGCAATATGATGATTCGCAACACCAACGACCAATTAGCTTGGGGAGTGATCGGTATCGTATGTTTACTCCTTCTTGCCACAGCAGGGAAACACTTCTTCAGTAACGCTTGGTTAGCTGCTACTCACAAGCGCGCCACCATGGACACGTTAGTCGCGCTCGGTACTGGCGCAGCGTGGTTCTATTCGATGCTTGTGGTGATTTTCCCAGGCTGGTTCCCTCTTGCTTCACGCCACGTGTACTTTGAAGCGAGTGCAATGATCATCGGCTTAATTTCTCTTGGTCACTATATAGAAGCAAAAGCCAAAGCAAACACAACACGCTCATTGCAAGCTCTGATTAACCTGCAACCTCAGCAAGCTACGGTAATCACGGAACAAGGCGATCAACAAATAACGGTTGAGCAAATCACGCTAGGCATGAAACTGCGTATCAAACCAGGCGAGAAAGTGCCTGTTGATGGTGTTGTGATTCAAGGTGAATCATACATTGATGAGTCGATGCTCACTGGTGAACCAGTACCAGTGTTAAAAGCGCAAGAGGCTCAAGTGTCTGCTGGTACATTAAATACCGATGGTGGATTAGTCATTGAGGCAACGGGCATTGGCGCAAATACCATGCTGGCTCGTATCATCCGCATGGTGCGCACAGCGCAAAGCAGTAAGCCAGCCATCGCGAAACTGGCAGACCAGATTTCATCGGTGTTTGTCCCTGTCGTTGTTGGCATAGCAATACTGGCCGCGCTCGTTTGGTTTGCCGTTGGCCCAGAGCCAAAAGCGAGTTATATGCTGGTGGTCACCACAACCGTCCTGATCATCGCCTGCCCTTGCGCTCTAGGCTTAGCAACCCCGCTTTCTGTCACGGTGGGAGTGGGTAAAGCCGCAGAGCTCGGCATTCTGATCAAAGACGCCGACGCCCTGCAATTGGCAAGCAAAGTCGACACGGTTGTGTTCGACAAAACTGGCACGCTTACCCAAGGTAAACCTAGCGTTCAGAAAGTGTTTACTCACGCCACCAGCCAAGAAGATCTATTGGCTTTAGCGTATGCGGCAGAGCGTCAGTCTGAGCACCCACTGGCAAAAGCGGTATGTGATTACGCCAAACGACACGACGCAAAGGATGTCTCATTAGACAAGTTTGAGAACGTTCGCGGGCGCGGCATTTGGGCGACGTATCAAGATAAACCGCTACTCATTGGTTCGCTTCAATTTATGCAAGCAGAGAACGTCGAGACCAGCGCACTAAAACCTGCCATCGATGAATGCGCAAAAAATGCGTGGACTCCGGTAGCTGTGGCATTGAACGGCGAACTGATCGGTCTGATCGCCATTGCCGACCCGATCAAATCAGATGCGAAGCAAGCGCTCTCTGCATTAAAATCGCAAGGCATCAAAACGGTAATGCTGACGGGCGATAACCAACACGTTGCCAATGCTATCGGCCAAGAACTTGGTATTGATGAAGTGATTGCCCAAGTAATGCCAGATGAGAAAGCTCAGCACATTGAGCAACTTCAATCTCAAGGACATGTCGTGGCAATGGTGGGGGATGGCATTAACGACGCCCCTGCTCTCGCGTTATCCAACCTAGGTATTGCCATGGGTAGCGGCAGTGATGTCGCCATTGAAAGTTCGCAAATGACCATCCTGAACACGTCACCAATGGCGGTAGTACATGCGATTGAACTCTCTCGCGCTACACTTAAGAACATGAAGCAAAACCTATTTGGTGCCTTTGTTTACAACTCGTTGGGTATTCCAGTTGCCGCTGGTGTGCTTTACCCAGCGTTTGGATTTTTGCTCAGTCCTGTTGTCGCAGGAGCGGCAATGGCACTGTCTTCAATTACTGTCGTTAGTAATGCAAATCGACTACGACTGTTTTCAGTAAAATAACCACTTCTTTTTGAGGGTATTATGAAGTTGAAACTATTGACCTTTGCAATGCTTGCGACCGTGTCCGCCAACGTATTGGCAGCCGATGTCATTAACCATAAATCGCCATACTGTGGCTGTTGTGGAGAATGGACAAAACACATGGAAGAGAACGGCTTTACGGTCGAAGAAAAATTGCACGATGACATGAACGCCATCAAACGCGATCTAGGCATCAAGAATGAACAGCTTTACTCTTGCCACACGGCAGAGATCAACGGCTATCTGTTTGAAGGTCACATTCCAGCCGAAGACATTAAAGCGTTTTTGAAAAATCCACCACGTAACGCAAAAGGCCTATCAGTACCAGGCATGCCAATGGGCTCCCCTGGTATGGAATATGGCGACAAAAAAGACAGCTACACCGTTTACGCCTTTAACGAAAAAGGCCAAGTGTTCGAATATAGCCACCACGAAGGCAACGACCAATAAAAACAAAGCCCAGCGAGATAAACCGCTGGGCTTTTTCTTAATGGACAGTTAAGACAAATATAAAATTAGAAGCCGTAAGAGGCACCAAATACAAAAGCGTTATTCACTAGGCTGTCACCACTCGCGTTTTCTGCACCGTGTGCTTGACTACGGAACTCAAAGTAAGGTTGAACACCTTTACGAGTCCACGTTGCACGAAGCTCGTGGTCCATGGTTTCCGCTTCAATCATGTAGACGTTGTTGTAGCTTAGCGTCACATCCTCATTCATCACGTAACCGATGCGGTTGTCCATGCGGTAATCTGTATCCGCATCTGCGTCTGTCGCATCAATGTGCGCACGAGTACGGTTACTTAAGGAGATGCCGTTATCGAAGTTGTAACCGATCTTAACCAATGGACGGTACTGTACATTCTCGCCAGCAGAGAACAGGTGTTGGTAACCCGCGGCAACCCATAAATGATCGGTAATATTAAATGACTGCTCACCACCCACAGTGATTGCTGGTGTTGTGTTACCTGCGCCACCGTTTTCTGTTTCCAGTTTACCCAACTGAATACCATCAAATTCGGTGTAAACCGTAAAGCCGCCGAATTGGTTATCAAAAGTATGACCAGCTTCCAGTGTAGACGTAACGTCCGAACCATGAATTCGACCATCATCGTGGAATTGAACATTACCTGTTACGTAAGAAGAACCAGCAAAAGCGCTAGAAGCGAAAGCGAGAGAAAGAGCACTCAGTGCAAAAATGTTTTTCATAATTACTGCCTTTATTTATTCACGTTATGCGATAGTTTTAGAGGGCATCTCTTCCCTTTTATCGCAAACTTTGGAATGTGCCTCCTTGGCGTTCGCAATATTGTTTCAATTAATTCGCGATGGAAAATAAAACATTTTAAAAAGTGATCTTGTTCAAAACGAAGCTCAACAACCCTGATAAAAACATGGAAAATACAGGCACTTACCGTATTTTTATAAAATTATCAAAAAATAGAAGTGTGATCGTAAACAGATAATTTATTGATATTTATCAGATTAAGTCGATCCGGTTCACAATAACCTTGACCATTACAACCCAAAACTTATTTATCAATGAAAAATAATTAGACATCGATCACGCTTAATTTCCTAAAAAAATAAAGAAAGCCCCAACATGATGTTGAGGCTTTGCCAAAAAATTAACTTACAAGAATCGAGTTATTTCACGCTGGTCACTCGACTTGCTTTCTCACCGGTTGCTGACACAGAACGGATAAACACTTCACCTTTCACATTTGGACGAGCATTATCTACGTAAGTTAGCCAGTTCTTGCCGTCTAGAGAGTATTGAAGCTTCACACCCGGGAACTGAACGTTCATTGCCAGTTTACCCTCTTCAACTTTCGCGCCTGGTACAGGTAGGCGGTAGTCGATACCCGCTTTTTCTAGCTTAGCCAGTTCGCGTTGGCCAAGTACGTTCGCAAAGCGGTTGTAGTCTTGGTTTAGCGCAGCTTTGTTTACTAGGTTAGAGTTTTGCGAGTATTCAACACCCACTTTGTAGTCGTTTTCCCAATCAGCACGGTGCCATGCACGTTCAGCGGCTGCCAGTACGCGAGGGAATACCATGTACTCGTATTGCTCGTCGTTACGTACTGTCTCAGACCACAGCTGTGCTGATAGACCATAGAAAGGTTTCGCTTTGATTTCACCTTTACCAGTGAAGCCGTTACCATCGCGGTCTACAGAGGTTTCTGCGTTCTGAGGCATGTTCTCTGGTGCAAAACCAAACATCTTACGAGTATCTGTTGCACGCGTTGCCCAGTAGTAACCACGCTCTTTCGGGTCAACTTCGTACGGCATGTCCATGTATACGTAGTCTGGGTTAGAAACGATAACGTCGTAACCTTTCTTAGACCATTCGTACACTGATGATGTGCCACCCCAGTAAAGAACGTCCCAGAAGTTAACACGCGTGTTTTCTGTTGCGAACGCTTTCTCACCTTCACTGTACTTAAGGCCATCTTGCCAAGCTTGGAAGTTTGGGATGCCTTTCTCTGCCACCATCTTCGACACTTCTTCTGCAAAGTGGCTTGGTAGATGAGCAAAATCGCTTACCGTACCGTCTGCAATTAACGTCTGACATTGTGGTGACTGTGCGAATGGCTTGTCTTGCTTAGACAAATCAATGTTACCCTTCCAGCTTACTTTGTCTTCTGCGTTGATGTCTTGCAGACCAGCGCCTAGCTTGATGTTCTTCGCTTCGTCACCACCAAAGTGCCATGTTGTTAGCGGCGTGCCCGCTTCTTGGTGCATTGCTGCTACTTCTGAAATCACTTTATCAACAAAGCGAGTTGAAGATTCCATACATGGGTTGATGAAGCTTTGCTTGTTGTAGAACTGAACCGTCGTTACGTTCGATGTATCTTGAGGATCCATCAGGCGGTACTCGTTCGCTTCTGCTTCTTTACCTTCTTCCATTAGACGGTCGTAACGTGCTTCCATTGATACCACTGCTGCACGAGCGTGTGCTGGCATATCGATTTCAGGAATCACTTCGATGTTACGTGCTTTCGCGTACTTCAAGATGTCCACGTAGTCTGCTTTGCTGAAGAAGCCAGAACCAAAGTTGTCTGTCGTTGCACCTGAGCCAAGCTGAGGCAGTAAACAGCTTTTCTCTTCCAAATCGAAACAACGGTTAGCACCCACTTCAGTCAGCTCAGGCAGACCCGGGATTTCTAAACGCCAGCCTTCATCATCCGTTAGGTGAAGGTGTAGTTTGTTCATCTTGTACGCGGCCATTTGGTCAAGCGTTGCAAGAATCGCGTCTTTAGAGTGGAAGTTACGAGCCACGTCCACCATCACACCACGGTAATCAAAACGCGGCGCATCTTTAATAGACAGTTGTGGTAGAGAATCAGCATTTTGGCTATCTACCAGGCCAAAGATAGATTGTACTGCGTAGAAAGCACCTGCTTGGTCAAACGCTTTAATCGCAATACCGTCGCCTTTGATGCTCATTTCGTAAGCACCAGATTTTGCCAATTCACCGGTGAAGTCTGCAGGAACAACAGTGATGCTTACAGGAAGATCACCACGAACATCCACACCTACCACTTCTGCACGACCTTGAATTGCTGCATATTGAGCCGCATCGAATGCGTCTTTAGGCAGTGCAATACCCGCCGCGATATCTACCGTACCTTTACCTGCTTCAACAGACATTGGCGTTGGTAGTAACGTGGTTGATACGTCTTGTTTTGCTAGATCTTCGTTCTTCTCGAAACGAGACACAGCGCTCGCAAATACGTTGTTGTCATCTGGCGTACGTTTTAGGTTGTTACCCTCAAGGCCAGTCACGAAAGATGCAACGTCTTCTGTGTTAAGAGAAGCGATCATCTTAGGCTCTGCATTTGGTGCAGCAACGAAAGCGCCTGGCATGAAGTCAGTTTCAAATAGCTGCCAGTATTCAGCAACAAGAGGAAGCACAACCTCTTCACCCGCAGCAAAACCATCAAACTTATCTGTTGGTTCTAGTTTGTGTAGATCACCCGTTACGCGAGAGATTTTAAACTGTTCGTTTTCAACATCCAGAATCAGACGAATGCTATGGAAGTAAATAGCCCAATCTTTTGAGTCAACCGCTTCACCTTGGTTAACCAGCGTCATGTTTACCTTGTTACAAGACGCCCACTCAGCCCCTAAGTCCTGACAAGCAAGACCTTCGTTTGCACCGTGGTTAGTCAACACTTGGTATTGAATATCAAGATTATTAGCCAACGAATTTACAACTTGTTGTTCAGAGCTTTGCAGCGCAGAGCAACCTGCTAATGTAGTGATAACAGAAACAGCAATCAGACTAGGTTTAAACATCTTACTTCCCCAAAAAAGTCAGTGGTTCAAAACGACAATGATAAAAATCTCGGCCCCTCAAATGCGAGGTATCTAACCGTTACATTCAACATACAACCTGTTATTTCTAAGCGTAAAATAAATAGAAATAGGAAGTGATCCAGCTCAAAAAATGACACTCAGCAAAAACAATAAAAATCTAATTTTCATGGAGTTACAATACACGTCAAAATCGAACAACTTGTTTTGACGAGTTTGCTGCGATCTAGGTCACTTATATTCATGAGTTACGACTGATTTTGTAAGATTTGGATCACGCCTAATTATTTTGTGAACCATTAGTAAGCGAATTACCTATTTACCTTTCGTGAAGTGACTCTCATTTATTCGTCGTCAAAACTCGTCAATATTTTTAGAAATGACGATTTTGTCGAATACCCCACTGGAGAAATTGCACTTAACCTCACGCTATTTTGCGTATAAAGTTTAAAGGTATCTTATCTGAGGACCATTCTATGTTTCGTCTCTTGACGCTCATATCATCTCTACTTGTTACTTTGACTCCTTTTTCCTCTTATGCAGAGCCACAGCATTGGTTAGCGAAAAAAGGGGAAACCGAACTTATGATTATTGGCTCGGTACATGTGGGGGATAAAACGATGTACCCACTCCCTAGAACGGTCATCCAGCATTTAAGCCAAAGCGCAGGGTTGATTATTGAAGCAGACGTCAGGAATTCTGAAGGCTTGGTTTACCCACAAACAACCATTCTTTCTAAAGATGTTTTAGACAGAGCTCAACGTCGCCACTTAATTGAAATTGCCCAAGATTTAGGTTTGCCAGAAACTCAACTCCTAAATTCCCCACCTTGGATGGCAGCATTCACCATCCAACTCGCTTTAGTCAACAAACTGGGGTATGTCTCTGATAAAGGGGTCGACATGCACTTAATAGGACTCGCTGATAAAAAGCAAATCCCGGTCATTCCACTGGAGTCCGTGCAATTCCAAATCGATTTAATCGCAGGTCAATCAGAAGGCGGTAAAGAGATACTTCTCTCATCAATTGAAGAATATGATGGCGGAGAAGAGTTGGTTCAATGCTTGATAGAGAGTTGGAAGAGTGGTGATGGTAGCATGTTGGTCGAAGCCTCTTTGACCGATCATACAACAGAAGAGTTTAACCAAGCCTTTTTATACGAGCGTAATCGAGATTGGGCTAAAAAACTCGACACTGGCAGTGTTCTACCTCAGCAATCGGGTCGTTACACCGTTGTTGTTGGTGGCTTGCATTTAGTAGGTAAAGATAACCTGATTGAACTGCTTAAAAATCGGGGATTTAACATCAAACCACTGGGTAAGACGCGCCAAGCAAATTGTGATATCTAGTGATTGTTTGAAAAATGCCATTTAAATACAATTATTTAAATACAACCATTTAAAATTCATTCAAACTTTCTTATAAAACGCCGTTAAGCTAAGTGGATACAAAACAACTCATATGAAATTTAAATATTTATTCCTATACACGATTGGAATTATGCTCACTTCTTCGCTGTCTTATGCTAAACCGCCATGCAACGTAGAAGCTTTTCAAGCTATTGATATAACTCCGGAAGTAAAAGGCGGTGTTTTAGATAAAGAGAGTGGTCAATTTCTTATTACCGAAAAACCAATGATGCGTTGCGCGAACATCACGTTTTCAACAGCCCACACTCGAAATCGCGTTGCACATATGATGAACCAAGGCTTTGAAGCGGTTTACTATGATGGAAATACAAGCAAATCTCACTCAGTAACGTTTGATGAAGACGATTTAAAAGCGGGTTACGTCAAGATTGGTCCAAATCACCCAAAGACCGCTTATGTCTGCTTCACTACTTCTGAAACTCCTATCAATACTATCTCGTGTGACATCAAGTAATAAATTTACTCACTCTAAAAAATGAAAAGGCCCTACATTTCTGTAGAGCCTTCCTCTCAATACGTGTCGGTGAAGTGCCATATTCGAACATCAGGCGAACCCCAATTTGATTCGATACTATTGAAGTCTAAAATTACTAGCGCTAAAAACGACGAAAGCCTGCTCATTGAGCAGGCTTTCTAAAAGTGGTCGGTGAAGAGGGATTCGAACCCCCGACCCTCTGGTCCCAAACCAGATGCGCTACCAAGCTGCGCTATTCACCGAGATGTTTAACTGAGGAATTGTCCCCGTCAACGAATGCGTATATTACGGATTCTGAACTGTGGCGCAAGTGCTTTTTACAAAAAAACCTTAGGTCTTAATTCGTTTGATGAATAACTGAACACTAGCACGTAAAATGTGACTGATAACTCACAACAAAATACAGTTTATTAACCTTAGCAACATAATTGATCCAGATCAGTGTGCAACAAGACACCGCCATTTAGTTTATTCCTGTCGGGAACATCTTGGAGGAAACGTATGGACTTTTGGCTTGATCTCCTATTTGGTAATGCAGTGGGTCTATCGTCAATGATAGTAATTTTTGGGGCAATTGGTCTGATGTTATTTTACGGCGGTTTCTTCATATACAAGATCATGAACGACAAATCTCCTCACTAGATCTCGCTTAGCTCTAGAAACGCTTTGCACCGGAGTCGGTTACTTGCCTACTCCGGTTTTTTATTTGATCTCAATGCACCACTCATTGATATAATCCTATTATTCTTCCCTGTTCTTAATGAGATTACTGCTATGTCTCACGACGACGATTTTGATCTATTTCAACAGATGATGGGCGATGTAAAGCCAATCACTCAAGACACCACCGAACACAAAAAAGTACACCAAGTAACAGAAGCACAGCTCGCAAAACGAGAAGCAGCAATCTGGTTAACGGAAGATGACCCAGAATACCTATCACTTGATCACGCTGAAATGCTCAAGCCAGAGGACTTTGTTGAGTTCAAACGTGATGGTGTACAGGACGGGGTTTACCGCAAACTTCGCCTTGGTAAGTATCCAATCCAAGCTCGCTTGGATTTGCACCGTAAAACATTGAAAGAAGCACGTGATGAAGTCGTGACGTTTTTAAAGCAATGCCTATCAATGGACATTAGAACGGTCGTTATCGTCCATGGTCGAGGAGAACGCTCAAATCCACCTGCAATGATGAAAAGCTTTGTTAGCAGTTGGCTACGACAAATAAAGGAAGTCCAATGCGTCCATAGTGCGCAACGCTTTCACGGTGGAACTGGAGCCGTTTACGTCCTACTTAGAAAAAGTGCGGAAAAGAAATTAGAAACCCGCGAACGTCACCAAAAACGGTTAGGCTAAATTTCACCCTAATGCTAGAATGCCCGCCCTTATTCTTCCTTCCCCTTAAAGGAAGGGAGCTTCATTCGCCGTTGTGAAACGTTAGGAGACAAAAATGTCACAAGACAACGCTAAACGATTAAATAAATTCATCAGTGAAACGGGGTTTTGCTCACGCCGTGAAGCAGACAGACTGATTGAGCAAGGCCGTGTCACCATTAATGGCAACAAAACTGAAATGGGGACAAAAGTGCTACCTGGTGATGATGTTTGTGTGGATGGTAAGCCAGTGGCAGCAAAAGAGAAGCCGATTTACATCGCTCTCAATAAACCAACAGGCATCACCTGTACAACTGAGAGAGACGTCCCTGGAAACATCGTTGATTTCATCGGCCACCAAAAACGTATCTTTCCGATCGGCCGCTTAGACAAACCCTCTGATGGTCTGATCTTTTTGACCAACGATGGCGACATCGTGAACAAAATCCTTCGCGCAGGCAACAGCCACGAAAAAGAGTACGTCGTACGCGTGGACAAGCCAATTACAGGCGAGTTTCTCAAACAGATGTCGAGTGGCGTTAAGATTCTCGACACAGTCACCCTACCTTGTAAGGTAACGAAAGAAACTAAATTCTCTTTCCGTATTGTGCTCACTCAAGGACTTAACCGTCAGATCCGTCGCATGTGTGAAGCGCTGGGCTATGAAGTATTCAAGCTGCGTCGCGTACGCATCATGAATATCTCTCTTGATGGTATTCCCAATGGGAAATGGCGTTATCTAAGTGACGAAGAAGTGGCAGAGATCCTAGCAATGTGTGAAGGCTCGGTAGGTACAGAAGAAGCATCAAAAACAGACTCTAGAGGTCGCAACATTCGTAAAGCGACCGACGCGAAGCTGTTTGATAGCCGTGAAGAAAACCAAGATTCTACTGCTCGTCGTAACCAGAAGACACGAACTTTCCGCGGTAACAATGCTGATGAATTCCGTCATGCACCAAACTCGAAAAAAGGTCAACAAAAGCGTCGTCAGCGTGATGATGAAGGCGGACGTCCAGCTAAAGAACATTACAAAGCGAAACCACAAGGTGAACGCAGCAGACCGCAAGGCGAGCATGGTAAATCACACCGTAAACCAGATGCATCAAGCAATACGCATTCAGTAAACAAGCCTCAATCACCGAGTAAGCCCAAGCAGCATTACATGAACCCAAATGCCGCGAAACCAAGTAAACCAGCTAAACGCACTGGTGGTACATTGAGTCTGAAGAAGTAACGCTTCACTGACAGGCAAGATCAAAAAAGGACGCTCATGAGCGTCCTTTTTATTTGTCATGAGTTTACAAACAAAGAGGTGCAAACTGACCGCGAGTTAAGCTCAGCAAATCTCTCGGGGCTAACTCAATTTCTAAACCACGTTTACCAGCACTCACACAGATTGTGTCTTGCTCTGCTGCGCTTTCGTGCAAAAAAGTAGGTAAGGCTTTCTTCTGCCCTAGTGGGCTAATTCCACCAACGACATAACCTGTGGTCTTTTGGGCGATTTCCGGATCAGCCATATCGGCCTTTTTGCCCTTCGCTGCTTTCGCCGCCAGTTTTAGGTTCAGCTTTTGATCAACAGGGATAATCGCAACCGCAAGGTTCTTTGGCTCCCCGTTCAAGCAGAACAGCAAGGTTTTAAATACTGTTTTCGGATCCTGCCCCAGTACTTCAGCAGCCTCCAAGCCATAACTATCGGCTCTAGGGTCATGCTCATACTGATGAATCGTGTGTGGAATTTTTTTCTTTTTCGCAAGATTAATGGCCGGAGTCATCAAGATTCTCCTCATAAAAACAAAAAGCGCAGATTGAATTGGATCTGCGCTTTTAGTTAATGATATCAGCGAGTTTGAGTCAATCGCTTTTTATCTGTTGGGTTACTGATCAATCGCCGTATCAACTAAATACGTGATTTCACCTGAAGGGGCATACTCATTAACATCAATAGGGCTATGTGTTTCTAAATAATCCTTCAAAACCTCAGCATCGGTAAAACCTGTATTTACATACCCTGGATGATCGTCGATTTTAGGGTAACCATCTCCACCAGCAGCATTATAGCTTGGTACGGTAAAGCGGTAATTACCATCTAAGCGAAGTTGCTTATTACCAATGAACACATTGGTTACCTCACCATTATTGATACTCATCGCAATGCCGGCAAACTGCGCGTAAGCTCCAGAGTCGACAGGTTTAGTTGCAACGACATTTAGGTAATCCAATACTTCTTTGCCCGTCATATCAACGTAAGAGACCATATTGCCAAATGGCTGAACAGTCAGCACATCTTTGTAGGTAATCTCACCTGCTGCAATCGAATCGCGAACGCCGCCAGAATTCATTACGGCGAAATCTGCTTTCGCACGTTCCATGTGAGCCGTTGCAATTAATCGACCTAAGTTTGTTTGCTGGTAACGAACCACATTGCGGTCACCCTCAAGCTTACCGTTAGATTCTGCAATCTTCACGTTTAGTTTGCCCTGACCTTTTTCTTGATAAGGACGAAGAAACTCAAGCATCATTTCGTCTTGTTTAATCTCATCTTGGATCAAGACTCGTTGCGACTGACCATCAACTTTAACTTTCTTTTTCAAGTTTACAGGGATTAGATCGTAGCTCACCATCGAGAGTTCGCCATTACGAAACTCGTAATCGGCGCGTCCCACATATTTCCCCCACTCATGTGCCTGAACAATAAAGGTACCATTTTGTTTATCGGGCTGACATTCATCACCTGGTTTAAAGTTCTTTTTGATAACGTTTGGACCTTCCATGCACACAGGTTCTTGTGAGTGTCCTCCAACGATCATGTCGAGATCGCCGTCATTCAAATAACGAGCTAACGCCACATCGCCAGGAGCATTGATGCCTCTATTACCATTTTCATAGTGTCCCATATGCGTGACAGCAAAAATCAGATCTGGATACTCTGTTTCTTTCAGTTCTGCAATCAGCTTCTTGGCTTCTTCTTTTGGGTCACGGAAGTCAATTTGTTCAATGAATTCAGGGTTGCCAAGTTTCGCTGTGTCTTCGGTTGTAAGGCCAATGACCGCAATTTTAATGCCCTGCTTTTTAAACATCGCATATGGTTGGAATAAACGCTTGCCAGTATTTTTATCGTAAATATTGGCAGACAACATCGGAAAGTTTGCCCACTCTTGCTGCTTGAATAGCACGTCCAATGGATTATCAAACTCATGATTACCTAGAGCCATCGCATCGTAACCAATTTTGCTCATGCCTTTAAAATCCGGCTCGGCATCTTGTAAATCAGACTCAGGTACTCCTGTGTTGATGTCACCACCAGAAAGCAGTAACACGCTGCCCCCCTCAGCCTGTATTTCTTCGCGCAAATCATCGATTAACGTTTTACGCGCCGCCATGCCATATTCACCGTATCGATTTTGCCAAAAGCGACCATGATGATCGTTAGTGTGCAACACGGTCAATTTATAGGTTGTATCGGCATTCCATTCTGGTGCAGGTTGCGTAGCACACCCAGCTAACGAGGCCAAGATAGCGGCACTCAAAACAGTTTTGATCATCAGACGCTGATTCATTTATTTACCTTTTTCTTATTGGGATTACTGAAGCACATTTTAAGCATTCGATCTATTTGAAAACCACGTGCACCCTAACACATTGATTTAATAATTATGATGCATTGTTTAGCAATAACAAATTCATCAGTAACAAGTTTGAGAATTCACGGCTTTTCAGATAAAAAAATAGCCAACACTCGGTTGGCTATAGTATTTGTTACCACCAGTCATCTGGCGTTTACTTGATATCTATATCTGCAAAGCTCTTGATCAGATCATCAAGCGATTTCATTTGTGCTAAGAATGGCTCTAACTTGTCTAGAGGCAGTGCAGATGGGCCATCACAACGCGCTTGGTCTGGGTTTGGGTGCGCTTCGATAAATAGACCTGCGATGCCTGTCGCTAGACCCGCTTTTGCAAGCTCAACCGTCTGCTCACGACGGCCGCCAGATGCTGCGCCTGATGGGTCACGCATTTGTAGTGAGTGCGTTACGTCAAAGATGATTGGGCTACCTTTCGAAGCATTTTTCATCACACCAAAACCAAGCATGTCTACAACTAGGTTATCGTAACCGTGGCAAGAACCGCGCTCACATAGGATGATCTTGTCGTTACCGCACTCTGCGAACTTCTCAACGATGTTTCCCACTTGACCAGGGCTCATAAATTGAGGTTTCTTCACGTTGATAACCGCACCTGTTTTGGCCATAGCTTCAACAAGGTCAGTTTGGCGAGCTAGGAATGCAGGAAGCTGAATAACGTCTACCACGTCAGCGACAGGTTGAGCTTGCGCTTCAGTGTGAACGTCCGTGATGATCTTTACACCAAAAGTGTCTTTCAGCTCCTGAAAGATTTTCATACCTTCTTCCAGACCTGGACCGCGGTATGAATGAACAGAACTGCGGTTTGCTTTGTCAAACGACGCCTTAAATACGTAAGGAATACCAAGTTTTTCCGTTACTTTTACGTAGTGCTCACAGATCTGCATCGCAAGATCACGAGACTCAAGAACGTTCATACCTGCAAATAGGGTGAATGGCTTGTCGTTAGCAACCTGAATGTCGCCGATATTAACGATTTTCTGTTCCATTTTGATTCTCTTTTTCTGTCCACGATACGCCACAGTTCGGCACATCGATAAAATTAGTGAAGTGTGACGTGCGTTTCACTCATCACATTAACTTGTGATTTTAGTAGCTCGGAAGCCGGATCGTCAGGGCATTGGTCAATAAAGTACTGAAAATCTGATACCGCTACTTGAGGGCACTCTAGCTGTTGGAAAATAAAACCACGGTCACGAATTTCGTATGGGTCATCTGGCACAAACGTTAGAGCAAGATTTGTACAACGTAATGCCAGCGTATAATGCTCTTCACGCAACATCGCACTTTTAATCAATGCCAACCAGCGACCAATAATTGTTGGGTTGTCAGCTTCCTCAAAATGTTCAGCCTTTAGCTGAGCTAGCGGTCCTTCCTGGCCAATAAGCCAAGCTTGAAGAATCCTTTCACCTACATACTCACCATTAAATGGGTTGATGTAGTCTGGCTTCTTATGCATCCAGTCGACTTTTAACAGGAACTGAGTAGGGAAAGTAACTCCCTTCAACGGGAACCCCAGCTTTTTGCCTAGGTATAACAAAATCGAACCTAAGCTCACAGGAATACCTTTTCTGCGCTCCAACACTTTATCGATGAAGCTGTTGTCCGAAATAAAGTATTCCTGCTCGTCGCCTTTGAATCCCCACTCGTGGAAAAACAGTCGTAGGAATGCATCAAATCGTTGCTCTTCATCGGTTTCATGAACAAGCGTGGCTTCTGCATCTTTGTAAAGACGCTCTAACTCTTGTTTCGCCCAATGTACTTTGGTTTCTGGGTTAATCGCTTTGTTTAGCTCAAGCGCACCTTCCACCAACGGTATATTGTCAAAATCTTCGTCAAAAAACTCTAACATGACGTCTATCCAAATAACGTAGGGCTCTTAGACACAGCAATGTTTGCAGCCATGACCAACCAACCTAATGCGCCGAAAAAGCCAAATATCTTCAGTAGGTTGTTTTTCGCAAGTTTCAATGAGAAGAATCCAAGCGCAATGTACGCCAGTACGCAGGTGATTTTGTTTGTTAACCACGGTGCGGCATCGGTAAACGGGATGAAACCAGTAATGAAAATAAGCGCGATACCTGACACTAGCAATGCAGTATCAACGATGTGGGGAAACACTTTCAAAAAGCGATTATTTCGCTTCGGTGAGTTCATCATCATTAACACGAATCGGATCGATAGTAGCGTCGCGCTGAGAGCGATCGTCACTAAGTGTATGTGTTTTAGAGCTACGTACATTTTTCTTCTCTTTTTAGTTAGTGTTTGCTGACTTCCATGATTAACTGGCCAGACAACCAAGTGTTACTCGATCGTTACCGCCATAATCTTTTTCCGTAGCGACCTGTTGGTAACCAAAGCCACGCATTATCTCACGCACCGCCTCACCTTGATCATAACCATGCTCAAATGCCAGCCAACCGCCCACTTCAAGATACTGACGAGCAAGATCCGAGATATGACGAATATCAGCTAAGCCATTCTCTTTAGCAACTAATGCAGATTTTGGCTCAAAGCGCACATCACCTTGGGATAAATGTGGATCTTTTTCATCAATATATGGCGGGTTGGAGACAATTAAAGCAAACTTCGTACCTTCTGTAATAGGCTCAAACCAACTGCCTTGAGCAAAGGTCACATTTTTGATGTTTAGCTGCTCAGCATTGTACTCTGCAAGTGCTTTCGCTTCTTGTTTGAGATCTACGCCCATTACTTGACGTTTTGGCATTTCAGATGCGAGTGCGATAGCAATTGCCCCCGTCCCCGTTCCAAGATCTAAAATAGGCCCAGTCTGCTCGTAGGTCTTATCGAGTGCAACTTCGACCAAACGTTCTGTATCCGGTCTTGGGATCAAGGTAGAGGGAGAAACTTTGAACGGTAAAGACCAAAACTCTCGCTCACCAATAATATAAGCGACGGGTTCACCAGTTAAACGTCGTTCAAGTAGAGCGTCGAATTTTGCTTGTTGCTCTGCTTCTAATGCTTTTTCTGGCCAGGTCAGTAGATAAGTTCGTGGTTTGCCAAGGACATGGCAAAGGAGTACAGCTGCATCGAGAGAAGGCGACTCTTTGCCGCCTTCTGCCAGTTTCGCCGTCGCACTTTTCAGTGCTTGCTCAATCGATTGAACTTGGCTCATCGATTAGCCGTTCTCTGCGAGCGCCGCAAGTTGGTCTGCTTGGTGCTCTTGAATCACAGGATCAATCAAGCTCTGCAGGTCACCTTCCATCACTTCGTTCAAACGATAGATGGTTAGGTTGATACGGTGATCAGACACACGACCTTGTGGGTAGTTGTATGTACGAATACGGTCACTACGGTCACCAGAACCTAGAAGGTTACGACGTGTATCAGACACTTCTGCGGCACGACGCTCTTCTTCCGCTTGAACGATACGAGCAGCAAGAACAGCCATTGCTTTCGCTTTGTTCTTGTGCTGTGAACGCTCATCCTGACACTCTACTACCGTACCCGTTGGTAAGTGGGTAATACGAATTGCAGAATCCGTGGTGTTAACGTGCTGACCACCCGCGCCAGATGCACGGAACGTATCGATTTTCAGGTCTGCTGCTTTGATTTCAGGCAGATCCGCTTCAGGGATTTCCGCCATTACTGCTACTGTACAAGCAGAAGTATGCACACGGCCTTGAGATTCAGTTGCAGGAACACGCTGTACACGGTGACCGCCTGACTCAAATTTCAACACGCCGTATGCACCGTCGCCGCTCACTTTTGCGATCATCTCTTTGTAACCACCGTGCTCAGCCTCGTTTGAAGACATGACTTCGATGCGCCAGCCACGCTTTTCTGCGTACTTGCTGTACATACGGAATAGATCACCCGCGAAGATACCCGCTTCGTCGCCACCCGCACCTGCACGAATTTCTAGGAAACAGTTACGATCATCGTTCGGATCTTTTGGCAGAAGAAGAATCTGTAACTCATCAGTAAGACGCTCAATCGTCGCTTTCGCTTCTTTGATTTCTTCTTGCGCCATTTCACGCATTTCTTCGTCGTCTTCGTTTGCCATCTCTTCAGCGGCGACAAGATCTTCTTGTGCTTGTTGATAAGCTTGGAAGCACTTGGTTACTTCTTCTAGCTGAGAGTACTCTCTTGATAGAGCACGGAATTTGTCCTGATTTCCAATTACATCAGGATCACCAAGAAGATGTTGAACTTCTTCGTAACGTTCTACTAGCGTTTCTAGCTTAGTCAGAATAGAGGCTTTCATAGTGTCGTTTTCTTAATAAAAAGCGTGAGTTATAGATCATCCAAGCCAAGTGTTTGGCGGATAATCGTTAATTTTGCTGGTTCGCCTTGCTCTGCTGCACTTTGCAATGCGCGAGTTGGAGCGTGAATCAGTTTGTTGGTGAGTTTATTACTCAGCTCGCGCAGCACTTTCTCCGGATCTGCGCCTGCCGCTAAAGATTGCAAACTTTTGCTCAGTAACTCTTCACGAATTTCGTTGGCTGATTTGCGATAGTCGCGAATACTATCGACGGCTTGCAGTGAACGCAACCATGTCATAAATGCAGCGCTTTCTTCACTAACAATCGCTTCAGCTTGAATCGCTTCGACTTTACGCTGCTCAATGTTGCTGTCGATGATAGATTGCAAGTCATCAACAGAATACAGATATGCGTCGTTCAGTTCACCGACTTCCGACTCTACATCTCGCGGCACCGCAATATCGACCAACAAGATAGGTTGATGCCGGCGCTGCTTTAGAGCCGTTTCGACCATACCTTTGCCAATAATAGGCAATGGGCTCGCCGTTGAGCTAATCACAATATCCGCTTTCGCCAAATGTTCAGGAATTTCGTTCAAACTGATCACTTCTGCGCCAAATTGGTCCGCTAAGCCTTGCGCGCGCTCTTTAGTGCGGTTCGCGACAATCATTTTTGTGCAACCGTTGGACGCTAAATGCTTCGCGACCAATTCAATCGTCTCACCCGCACCAACCAAAAGCACGGTTGAATCTGATAACGACTCAAAAATATGTTTTGCCAGTGTACATGCCGCATAAGCCACGGACACGGCATTACCACCAATATCTGTCTCTGTTCTTACCCGTTTGGCGACTGAGAACGTCTTTTGAAACAGTTTATCAATCGAGGCATCGACGGCTTGATGATCTCGCGAGTCAGAAAATGCTTGCTTTACCTGCCCCAAAATTTGAGGCTCACCCAACACCAGAGAGTCAAGACCGCACGATACGCGCATCAAATGCTTTATTGCTGCTTGCTCTTCATGAACATACAAACTCGGCATTAAATCTTCGCGGCTCACTTGATGAAATTGAGCAAGCCAATCGATCAACTTGTTTCGCGCTCCTTGCTTAACATCGCAGTACAACTCAGTTCGGTTACAGGTTGAAACAATCACACTGCCGTTAACTGCTTCGTGCTCTCTAAGTTGCTCGAGTGCAGGGCCGAGTTTATCCGGACCAAACGCCACCTTCTCTCGCAAGTCGACAGACGCTGTATTGTGATTAATTCCAATAGCAAGCAAGGACATCTAACGTGGTATCTCTGGGATAGGTTATAAAATAGGTCCAGAATTTTACTGTAAGCACGCATTTATTGAAAGGGTAAGCCGGATTTGTTTTCCTAAGTGCGACTTTTCAATGCTATAGTTGTGAGCGATTCCCGATGAAACTGATTAATAAGCCATCAAACATGACGTTACGCTCCTTTATTCTTTTTTTCTTGTCGAGCTTACTGCTCGCTGGTTGTTCGTCCGTTCCTGAAAGTGTTACCAGCGTTGAATGGCAAGCTCATGAGCAGCGACTCGAAACCATCCAAGATTTTCAAGCAACGGGGAAACTTGGTTATATTGGCCCAGACCAAAGACAAAATTTAAACTTCTACTGGAAACATTCTTCAGCACTAAGCCAGTTGCGTTTAACAACGATTCTCGGACAAACGGCATTAAAGCTCACCATCACCCCACAAGGCGCCACAGTAGAAACTTACGACGATCAGGTCCTTTCTTCTCGCAGTGCTAACCAGCTGATTTACCGTCTTACAGGGTTGATGATGCCCGTCGATCACATGCCTGACTGGCTATTAGGTCTACCGACCGATGCCGACAAATTCCAACTGTCTCCAACCAATACACTGCAAGCGTTAAACAAACAAATTGGTTTAAATGATTGGAGCATTGCATATCAACGATATGGCGACGTTCAATGGCATGAACAGTCTCTCCCTCTGCCAAATAAGCTGAAACTCACCACAGCTGATGTCAAAATAAATCTAGTGATCACAAAATGGAACATCACCCAATGATTGAACTTTCAACACGCTGGCCATCACCAGCGAAATTGAATCTCTTTCTATATATCAACGGCCGTACAGAGAATGGCTACCACGAGTTACAAACGTTATTCCAATTCGTCGATCACGGCGATGAGCTCACCATTCAAGCGAACCATTCTGGTGATATTACGATTTCTCCAGACATAGAAGGTGTGCCCCTTCAAGACAATTTAATTTGGAAAGCAGCAACCGCGCTTCAAGCTTACTCAAACTGCCCTTTTGGCGCGCATATTGAGCTACAGAAAGTGCTGCCTATGGGTGGAGGCATTGGTGGGGGCTCATCGAATGCTGCTACAGCATTAGTGGCACTGAATTACTTATGGCAACTGAATCTAACTGACGACGAACTGGCTGAAATAGGTTTAAAACTAGGCGCAGACGTGCCCGTATTTGTGCGCGGATTTGCAGCTTTTGCTGAAGGTGTTGGTGAAAAACTCTCTCCTGCTTATCCCGAAGAAAAGTGGTATTTAGTCGTCAGACCGAATGTATCTATCGCAACCGTCGACGTTTTTTGTCATCCAGATCTAACGCGAAACACCCCAAAACGAGATCTAGAAACACTTTTAAATACGCCAAGCGTAAACGATTGCGAAAAAATTGTACGAATGCTCTACCCAGAGGTTGATAAGCAACTTTCTTGGCTGCTACAATACGCGCCGTCAAGATTGACGGGGACAGGATCTTGCGTTTTTGCTGAATTTTCGAGCAAATCTGAAGCAGAAACTATCCTTGCACAACTCTCTGATAAAGTCTCGGCATTTGTCGCTCAAGGGCGCAATATTTCGCCATTAAAAGAGACTTTGGCTGAATACCAATCAGCCTCACACCGACCTATTTAAACTGGACGCAAACCCGAGGTTTCCACCGTGCCTGATATGAAGCTATTTGCTGGTAACGCAACACCTGAACTAGCCCAACGTATTGCTGATCGTCTTTACATCTCTCTTGGTGATGCATCTGTTTCTCGCTTTTCTGATGGCGAAGTTGCAGTTCAAATCAATGAGAATGTTCGTGGTAGCGATGTTTTCATCATTCAATCCACTTGTGCACCGACTAACGACAACCTAATGGAATTGGTTGTTATGATTGATGCAATGCGCCGTGCTTCAGCAGGCCGTATCACTGCAGTTATCCCTTACTTCGGCTACGCTCGCCAAGACCGTCGTGTACGTTCTGCGCGTGTGCCAATTACTGCAAAAGTTGTTGCTGATTTCCTATCTAACGTTGGTGTTGACCGCGTTCTAACTATCGACCTACACGCAGAGCAAATTCAAGGCTTCTTCGATGTACCTGTAGACAACATCTTCGGCACGCCAGTGCTACTTGAAGATATGCAGGCTCGCGGTCTAGATAACCCTGTAGTGGTATCTCCTGACCTAGGTGGCGTTGTTCGTGCTCGTGCAACAGCAAAAGCACTAGGCGACATCGACATCGCAATCGTAGATAAGCGTCGTCCACGTGCAAACGTTTCTGAAGTAATGAACCTAATCGGTGATGTTGAAGGTCGTGACTGTGTGATCGTTGATGACATGATCGACACAGGTGGCACACTATGTAAAGCAGCTGAAGCACTAAAAGAGCGCGGTGCTAAGCGTGTATTCGCTTACGCTACTCACGCAGTATTCTCAGGCAACGCTGCGGATAACATCAAGAACTCAGTTCTTGACCAAGTTATCGTAACTGACTCTATCTCTCTGTCTAAAGAGATGGCTGCAACAGGTAAAGTGACAACACTAAGCCTATCTCGCATGCTGGCTGAAGCGATTCGTCGTATCAGCAACGAAGAGTCAATCTCTGCAATGTTCAACTAATACGAACATTTCAGTTAAACTGATTTCAAAAGCACCCCTCTTTGGGGTGTTTTTTTATTTGTATCGATAGGCAGAAAATCCCTTGGTCGCCCACTGCGAGAATTCTGTGCTATCATACTGCGCTTTTTGAGATTCCAGAGAGATCCTAACCTTGACTCAACCAATCAAACTTCTTGTTGGTCTTGCTAATCCGGGACCAGAATACGCCAGAACTCGTCACAATGCGGGCGCTTGGGTTGTAGAAGAATTAGCACGCGTTCACAACGTTACACTGAAGAACGAACCAAAGTTTTTTGGTCTAACAGGACGCATTATGGTCAATGGCCAGGATCTCCGTTTGCTTATCCCAACCACCTTCATGAATCTATCAGGTAAATCGATCGCTGCGCTTGCGAAATTTTATCAAATTAAACCTGAAGAGATCATGGTTGCTCATGACGAGCTAGACTTACCGCCAGGTGTCGCTAAGTTTAAAAAAGGTGGGGGTCACGGTGGACACAACGGTCTGCGTGACACCATTAGCAAACTGGGCAATAACAAAGATTTTTATCGTCTTCGTATTGGCATTGGTCATCCGGGACACAAAGATAAAGTGGCGGGTTTTGTATTAGGTAAAGCGCCAGCTAAAGAGCAAGAGCTTTTAGATGCAGCAGCTGATGAGGCTGTTCGTTGTCTAGATATCCTGATTAAGGATGGCCTATCTAAAGCACAAAATCGCCTCCACACGTTCAAAGCTGAATAAGGTTACTATCATGGGTTTTAAATGTGGCATCGTTGGTCTACCTAACGTAGGTAAATCAACTCTGTTCAACGCACTAACTAAAGCGGGTATCGAAGCAGCAAACTTCCCGTTCTGTACCATTGAACCAAACACTGGTGTGGTTCCTGTGCCAGATCTACGTCTAGACGCACTAGCTAAGATCGTTAACCCACAGAGAGTTCTTCCAACGACGATGGAGTTCGTGGACATCGCTGGTCTTGTTGCTGGTGCATCACGTGGTGAAGGTTTAGGTAACAAATTCCTAGCTAACATCCGTGAAACAGACGCGATTGGCCACGTTGTACGTTGTTTTGAAAACGAAAACATTGTTCATGTTTCAGGTAAAGTTTCACCTATCGAAGATATCGAAGTGATCAACCTCGAACTTGCAATGGCTGACCTAGATTCTTGTGAGCGAGCGATTCAACGTAACGCGAAGAAGGCAAAAGGCGGCGATAAAGACGCAAAATTTGAACTAACCGTACTAGAAAAACTGTTACCAGTACTAACTGAAGGCGGCATGGCACGCACAGTTGAGCTATCTAAAGAAGAGTTAGCAGCAATCGGCTATCTAAACTTCCTAACACTGAAGCCAACTATGTACATTGCAAACGTAAACGAAGATGGCTTCGAAAATAATCCATATCTAGATGCGGTTCGTGAGTTCGCAGAAAAAGAAAACAATGTCGTTGTACCTGTATGTGCAGCTATCGAATCTGAACTATCTGAACTAGAAGATGAAGATCGCGAAGAATTCCTAGCAGATATGGGGATCGAAGAGCCAGGTCTGAACCGTGTAATTCGCTCTGGTTACGAACTACTGACTCTACACACCTACTTCACAGCAGGTGTTAAAGAAGTACGTGCTTGGACAATCCCTGTTGGTGCAACTGCGCCTCAGGCGGCAGGTAAGATCCACACTGACTTCGAGAAAGGCTTTATTCGTGCAGAAGTAGTCGGTTACGACGATTTCATCCAATTCAATGGTGAAAATGGCGCAAAAGACGCAGGTAAATGGCGTCTAGAAGGTAAAGACTACATCGTAAAAGATGGTGATGTTGTACACTTCCGCTTCAATGTTTAATTAAATGAATGAATTCTAAACACTTCATTTACACTAAAAGCCAGCTGTTAAGCTGGCTTTTTTAATACCTTAAGTAAATGAACAAAAATAAATTACGCAACTACAAGCTAATTTATTTCCAGTTTTAGATCATAAACACGCCTCTTTGTTTAAAAAGGAAGCGAACGAGGTTTTTTCCGAAATTTATTAAAAAAAACTGTTGACGGATCTCACTCAACTTCGCATAATGCGCGCCGTTCCCAACGACAAGGCAACAAAGCGTTGAGAACAAAAAATATGGTTTTGGCTACGTAGCTCAGCTGGTTAGAGCACATCACTCATAATGATGGGGTCACAGGTTCGAATCCCGTCGTAGCCACC
>NZ_JAWPOJ010000307.1:0-1187 GCF_033344235.1 Vibrio sp. Vb1554
GAAATCGATAGGAACGAAAATGTCTTTACCACGGGTTGGACCGTTCTGGAATGGCACGTTCAGTGGGAAGTGACGGTTACCGATTTCTACACCTTTCACATCCGTTGGGATCAGCGCACATGTGATACCAAGATCTTCTTTCTCACCAAGCAGGCCTTCTGGGTCACGCAGTTTGAATGCAAGGCCAAGTACCGTCGCAACAGGTGCAAGTGTGATGTAACGCTTGTTCCAGCTAACTCGAACACCAAGCACCTCTTCGCCATCGTGCATGCCGTAACACACCACACCCTGGTCAGGAATGCCGCCCGCATCTGAACCTGCTTCCGGTCCAGTCAAAGCAAAACAAGGAATGTCCGTACCATCAGCAAGACGTGGTAACCAGTAATCTTTTTGCTCCTGAGTGCCGTAGTGAGAAAGAAGCTCACCTGGCCCCAACGAGTTAGGAACCATTACCGATACCGCAACACTAATACTGCGCGTTGCAATACGAGACACAATCGTTGAGTTTGCCAATGCAGAAAACTCACGGCCACCGTACTCTTTCGAGATAATCAGTGAGAAGAAACGTTCTTTGCGCAAGTATTCCCACACCTCCGGTGGCAAATCACGATCTTCTTTCACGATTTTTTGATCGTCTAGCATGTCTAAGAGCGTTTCAAGTTCATTATCCATAAACGCTTGCTCTTCAGCTGTTAACGTCGGCGCTGGGTAATGGTGTAGCGTCGTAAAGTTTGGCTTGCCAGAAAACAACTCGGCATCCCACCATACACTACCGGCTTCCATCGCTTCTTTTTCTGTACTCGACAGCGGAGGAAGAACTTTCTTAAACACTTTAAATGCTGGGTCACTAATCCATTTTCTTCGTAGAGAGCTCATAGTTCAGATCCTTTTGTTCACGTCACCGCTTGCGGCTAATCCTTATTATTGGTTTCACTTTTTACTTGTCGTTATCGAGCGACTATTTCGCCGACATACCAGCGGACAAGTAAGGAATCAGTAAATCGACGACAGATTTCACATCGATTTCTTTTTCAAATTTGCTTTCTGCCAGCTCGGTCAAAGCTTGACTTGAGGCCATCGTAAATACGCACGTTCCCAACGTGAAATGTAATCGCCAAAACAACAACTCTTCCGTCAACTCTGGGTTTGCTTTCATGATAGAGAAAGTAAACAAATTCAATACTTCT
>NZ_JAWPOJ010000308.1:0-1186 GCF_033344235.1 Vibrio sp. Vb1554
AGCCCACGCAAAATAAGGGGCTAAGTTGCCAGTACCACAAATCAACAAGCGGGAGGCATTTTAGCCCACGCAAAATAAGGGGCTAAGTTGCCAGTACCACAAATCAACAAGCGGGAGGCATTTTTGCGCGCTAAGTAATCGGCGGCTAAAGCAGATGCGGCAGCTGTACGCCAAAAAGTTAAGACTTTACCGTCCACCAGCGCGATAGGTTCACCATCTCCGCGTTTGAAGACCAACAACTTAGATGCCAAAGTATCTTTGCCTTGCAGAGGATTCTCAGGAAAGTAAGTAAATGCCTTAACGGCAATCAGTTCTTGGTTCCATGCGGGCAGTAAAGCAAAAGCTTCATACTTTCCCTCTTCTAATGACATCACTCTGCGCTGCGGAATCGTGGCAGGCTGTGCATAGATGTCTCGCATGGTTTCAATCAAAGAGTGCATACTCAAACTTTGCGCGACTTGCTGTGCATCGATGACTTTCATCACTTCTCCAAAATAGGTACGTTGAGTTCCAATGTGGGGTTTAACTCATCAATCGAGAAATAAACCCCTACAGTTAACGCCTAATTAAGCAGCCAAGTATTGAACTCTTCATTCAACTCATCGGCATAATCAGACCACCATTCGTCGTTAATCAAAAACGCCGTTTTAAAGTTCTGAGGCGCGGTCGGCAGGTTCGCCAGAATCTCTGGGCTTACTTCCGCGGAGGAAGACTTACGAGTCGGGCCATACGCGACATATTTAGCTTGATCTGCCAAAGGCTTAGTACCCGAAGAAAAAGCAATGAAATCGAGGGCAAGTTTGGTATTCGCGCTTCCTTTAGGAATAGCCCAGCCGTTCATGTAACCCATTTGGTGATCCCAAATGATGCGAAATGGTTGGCCTTCATCTTTACGCGCGTTGTGTATCCGGCCATTGAAAGCAGACGCGATTACCACTTCTTTATCTGCCAACATTTGTGGTGGCTGCGCACCTGTCGTCCACCAAAGCACTTGCGGTTTGATGGTGTCGAGTTTGGCAAAGGCGCGCGCTCGCCCCTCTTCAGTTTCTAGTAGGCGGTAAACTTCGTCAGGTTTAACGCCATCGGCCAACAATGCCCATTCAAGATTACCTTGAGGTTGCTTTTGTAGTGCTCGTCGACCGGGAAAGTTTGTTAAGTCAAAAAGGTCCGTCAACTTGGTTGGTGC
>NZ_JAWPOJ010000309.1:0-1184 GCF_033344235.1 Vibrio sp. Vb1554
TCCTCTACATCATACTTATGCCATGTTCTGACGTTATCGCCTGCGAGTATTTCTTGCTCTTGTGCCTCTTGATAAACTGCCAACTCTTCTGGAGTGATATAAAATGGTGAATATGCCAAGGGTTACTCCAGAGCTGTAGTTATTAGTTTAGACTTTGATTGTTCGATTTCAGACTCGGTTTGCCACTTACCGTTGTAAAGGTATTCCCATTCAGGGATAGGTGCGTTTTGAGCTCTAAGTTCAAACGTATCATCCACGGGGAACTCTAGGCTTCTTGCTGGTTCCGAGAGCAATTCATCAGGTGAATAAGCATTGAACAAGGCTTTGATATCCTCGAATTCGGTACATTTAAGTTGATACTCTTTAGACAATTTTTCCAAAACTCTCTCTAAATCATTGGTTGAACTGAAAAATATAAAGCTCCTACCTCTATAGTGGCATCGACTAACGGTCGTTTTCGCTACATCTCTGTAATCACAATCGTCATACCTATGATAAAGAGTAATAACCTTGCGTTTTTTGTTGTAGTAAGCAAATAGCCAATTTTCACGCTCTGCAATTCTGATATTTGTGCGCTCTTCGGGTTGGCGTTTAAGCATTTTGAATGAGACCAAAATAAAAGCGCCTGCGCCAGCTAAAGCCATTGGACCAACAAGAATTACCATTAATATACATGTGGTGGCGCCCACCCAGCCTGTTACTTGACTCGCATTGTTCATCCATTTTGGAATGGTACTACTAGGCTTTGCAACAAGTCCTTTTTCTGAAAAAACATAATGGTACTGCTTTAAAAGCCCCCATCTCATTAGGAAATAAAAAAGTGCCACGCAAAATGAAAGTACACATGCTAAGAAAATGGTGTCATCGTTTTGATCGAAGTTTGCTAAGGCAAAAAATATCGCAATACAGACAAACAAGGTTACGAGAGTAAAATAGAGGTGAATGTATCGAGAAGGCATCTCGACGTTTACAACACTCCAACGTAAAACATTGCTACCCGAGCTGATTCTTTGCTCTTGAGCCTCTTGATAAACCGCCAATTCTTCTGGGGTGATGTAAAAAGGTGAATAAGCCAATGTTTATACCTTGGCTGCTGTTGGTTCAGATTTTGATTGTTCGATTTCAGACTCGGTTTGCCACTTGCCGTTGTAAAGGTATTCACGCTCAGGAAGTGGGGCATTTGA
>NZ_JAWPOJ010000310.1:0-1184 GCF_033344235.1 Vibrio sp. Vb1554
TTGTATCCAGATGAAACAGGGTGTGCGAGCATTGTTTGTAAAAATGTAATTGAACCTCAGAGTGTCGAGAAAGCCGATGATTTTCCTGAAAGGGCTGCTAATGAAACCTTGTCTTTTATCGGTAGTTTTCTATTTTCTATCGGTGAAATGGGTGCAGCTGAGAATTTGCAGGAAGAGGAATTTAGCGGAACAGCTAAAAAATAAAGGTTTTAAAAACGGGTATAACAAACGGTTAAAGAGGGACTGCCAACGCGTGGCGGTTTTTTTCAAATCAACATGTGTGATTACGATTGCTATTTTAGGTTCAGTGTTTGGCGTTGTCAGCCCCTTAACCGGGCGTTAGGCGCTATTCACTTTAGGATTAGGGATGAACGTAGAATTTAAAGTGATCAATTTGGCGCAAGATTATGATTTTTGCGTAGCTGCTCGAAAGGATGCTTACTATTGCAGTTTCGAGACCTTTTCGGGTTTTGATGATTTCATAGCAGGTTATCGAGAACGAGTTCAAGAAAGGCAATCTGGAGCAGGTTGGTTTTACATCCATATCTGGTTGGATGGAAAATTGGTAGGGCAGTTAGAGTTTCGTTCCTTTTCACCCGAGCCAGAGACCGGTTATGTTCATTTGGTTTACTTGTTGCCTGAAGTTCGCGGTTCTGGTTTGAGCCAGCAAGTTCAGGTCTACATCGAAACAGAATTAGCACGAGCTGGTTGTGATCGTGCTGTGCTTTCCGTGAGTAGAACGAACGCCAGGGCGTTAAGGTTCTATAAGCGTAATGGTTGGGTATATTGTTGCGCTAATCCGAAGCACGATGAAACCGATTTTTACCAATTACAGCTGCGCGCCTAACAAAGCGTTAAAGAGGGACTTGGCACGCGTGGCATTTTCAATTTGCGTCGGGTTTAGTGGTTAAGGTGTGATGCGGTCACGTTTGTAGTGCGTGCCTGCGCCCCTTAACGCGGCGTTATGTATTTTAATCATTGGTTTAGTGACGACTGACTAATTAACGTTGGAGCTACTGTCAATGCAACTAGAAACGAGTAAAAGCATGATTCGTATTGTTAAGAGAATTTGTGGTTCATATTATGCGCCTGGAGTTCTCATGGCCATTTTTATTATGTCGATAACTGTTGTAGAAAATAGAGTTATTGAGGGGCCATACACTGATAACGATGTGTTATACCAT
>NZ_JAWPOJ010000311.1:0-1182 GCF_033344235.1 Vibrio sp. Vb1554
TGACTTGGTCGATCTGTGCCCACGACGCCCAACCAATGGCTGCAACAAAAAACAACACCATAACCCACAACATTAGTCGGGCACTATTTGGGGTGTTGAGAAGCAGTGCGGCGGTTTTGTCATCGACAAAATCCAGCTCATCATTGCTGAGTTTGTTGTAGTTGTCTCGGCTCATCACATTCTCTGCTTATATAAATACGGATTATCTTTTTGATCTTATTATTATTACCCGATCATGTCAGCATTCCGGCTAATAAAAATAAGTAACAGAGGACATTCGCTCTGGTTACCCGTCTGGCTTCAGCCCGTTCTTGCTGAAAGGCTAAAGAGATTTTGAGGTATTGCTACTGAGCCTTAAACTTCGATTTGTCCAACTGATGTTTTTTTAGTTTGTCGTACAAGGTCTTGCGTGACACCTGTAATTCTAGTTGAACCTCTTTAAGTCTGCCTCTGTGTCGCTGTAATGCATCAAATAACAGACAATATTCAAAGTGTTCTGTGCGTTGAGTCATGCTCTGAATTTCGATGCTCTTTTCACTGTCCCAATCTTCCATGCGAAAAGTCTCAGGTTTGAGAGCGCGCAGCTCCGCAAATTGGCGCAGTTGTTTAACGTTTTCTGGCCAAGAAAGCTCTGTAATTCGGCGTACTTCGTCCAAACTGATGTGCGGTGGTTGCAGCTGATAACGGCTTGCTGCATGACGTACGAAGTGTTTGTAAAGTGGGCCAATATCTTCTTTGCGTTCATCCAGCGTTGGTAAGTGGATGAGCGTTGCGAACGTTTTAACATCGGCATCAACCTTGGTCGTCGCACCAAATACGCGCTCCAATTTCGGGTGGTTAAACAGGCATTGCCACTGTGCGAGCGAGATATGTTCTGCGCTGTGCAGGTACAAACTGCAACGGTTTGAGTCTTCCGTCAGGTGGTCAATGGCTTTGTCGAGTGCATCTAGCGACAGTTCGTAAAGGTCTTCACCTGATGCTGCAATCAGCTCGCTGTCTGGTGTGGCGTGAATATCGTGAGCAAATTGCGCAGCTAATCGGCGACCAGTGCCGTCTTGTCCCACGAAAATCAGAGGTTGGTTCGTCGGTGCGCTGATTAAGGCTCGGCGAATACTCACCATGACTTTACTGTGACCAATCATTTTTGGGCCGACATGGGTTTGCATGTCGAGCTCTTTCTTT
>NZ_JAWPOJ010000312.1:0-1179 GCF_033344235.1 Vibrio sp. Vb1554
CTTCTACCTTCTATTCTCGCTGGTATTGGTATTGCAATCATCGCAGGTCCACTCGGGTCTTTTGTTGTATGGCGAAAAATGGCCTACTTCGGTGACACTCTTGCCCATGCATCGTTAATGGGGCTCGCTCTCGGGTTCTTACTGAACGTTAACCTCTATCTTGCGCTGCTAGTCTGCTGTTTAGCATTAGCGGTACTCCTTGTAACACTGCAAAGGCAGCAACTGGTGGCCACAGATACCCTACTCGGAATTCTGGCTCACAGCTCTTTGTCTATCGGTTTGGTGTCAGTAAGCTTTTTGGACAATGTTCGTGTCGATCTAATGAGTTACCTATTTGGTGATTTATTAGCTGTATCACCAGAAGATTTGATGTTTATTTATGCCGGCGTAATTGCCGTTAGTGCATGTTTGTACATATTCTGGCGACCGTTATTATCAAGTACCGTCAGCGAAGAGCTAGCCGCTGTAGAAGGTGTGAACACAGATTTAATTCGTCTGGTCTTGATGCTGATGGTGGGCGTAGTGATTGCGGTAGGTATGAAGTTTGTCGGTGCCCTTATCATGACTTCACTGTTGATCATCCCTGCAGCAACAGCGCGTAAGTTGTCTTCTACACCAGAACAAATGGCATTCTTCGCATCCATCATAGGTGCGATTTCAGTTCTAATGGGACTGAGTCTGTCTTGGCACTTCGACACACCAGCAGGCCCATCAGTGGTGATCAGTGCGACTTCTTTGTTTATGCTGAGCCAACTGATTCAGCGGAAAGCTTAGTTATAAGCACAAGTTAAGCAAACGGATCTGGTGATTAAGAATTCTCAGTGTTATTGCTGGCTTACATACAAAATCAATACAAAATCGCATCAAAAAAGGCAGTCGAGTGACTGCCTTTTTTGTTATTTGGAAAACTTGATGTCTAGAAACGTCGTTATTCCAACGGTTCGGTCGGAGCTTGATTACCCGGTTTGGGCGCTGCAAATGGCACATCTTTCAAATCAGATGCATTGTTTTGGATCAGTTCACCAAGGTGAAACAAACCATATTCACCGGGCTTCATTCGATGCCAAGTCTCATTGCCGGTTAAAGGTTGAGTTGCAATGACAGAAACAACATCATTTGGTGTTGTTTCTTCTTGGAAGTTGATCTCCACATCTTCATCTAGCAAAGCGGCCTTGCCAA
>NZ_JAWPOJ010000313.1:0-852 GCF_033344235.1 Vibrio sp. Vb1554
TTTCGCTCTATGGTGGCCGCGGGTGAAAAATCTGGTCACCTTGATACGGTTTTAGAGCGCTTGGCAGAGTACGTCGAAAACCGTCAGAAAATGCGTTCTAAGCTGTTGCAAGCGATGATCTACCCTGTCGTGTTAGTGGTGTTTGCGGTGGCGATTGTCTCGTTCTTGTTGGCGACTGTGGTACCCAAAATCATCGAGCCGATCATTCAAATGGGGCAAGAGCTGCCACAGTCGACGCAATTTTTGCTGGCGGCTAGTGAGTTCGTCCAAGAGTGGGGGCTGATTATCTTTGCCGTGCTAGTAGTTTGTTTTTATGGCTTAAAACTGGCATTGCAAAAACCAGATTTTCGCTTGTCTTGGGACAGAAAAATCATCAGCTTGCCGCTCGTCGGTAAGATTTCTAAAGGTCTCAATACCGCTCGTTTCGCTCGTACCTTGTCGATCTGTACTTCAAGTGCGATCCCAATTCTTGAAGGGATGCGAGTGGCGGTTGATGTGATGTCGAACCGTTACGTAAAGCAGCAAGTGTTGATTGCTGCAGACAACGTCCGTGAAGGGGCAAGCTTGCGTAAAGCTCTGGATCAAACCCGTCTATTCCCACCGATGATGCTGCATATGATCGCCAGTGGTGAGCAGAGTGGTGAGTTAGAAAGCATGTTGACGCGTGCGGCGGACAACCAAGACCAAAACTTTGAATCTACGGTCAATATTGCGTTGGGAGTGTTCACTCCTGCCTTGATCGCATTAATGGCTGGATTGGTGTTATTCATTGTCATGGCGACCTTGATGCCGATGCTAGAAATGAATAACTTGATGAGCGGATAATATTCGAATTAAGGCGTGTCTAAATTA
>NZ_JAWPOJ010000313.1:862-1179 GCF_033344235.1 Vibrio sp. Vb1554
GCTTGAATCTAACTTTCGGAGAAAAAAATGAAATTTAAGCGTAGTAAGCAACACGGTTTCACACTGTTAGAAGTGATGGTAGTTGTTGTTATCTTGGGTATTTTGGCAAGTTTTGTTGTTCCAAACTTGCTAGGCAACAAAGAAAAGGCAGACCAACAAAAAGCGATCACTGACATTGTGGCGTTAGAGAACGCGTTGGATATGTACAAGCTAGACAACAGCGTGTACCCAACGACAGACCAAGGTCTAGACGCATTGGTTACTAAGCCTTCTAACCCAGAACCGCGCAACTACCGTGATGGTGGTTACATCAAGCG
>NZ_JAWPOJ010000314.1:0-1175 GCF_033344235.1 Vibrio sp. Vb1554
CTAGCCTCGCATTATAAGTTGTTCTAATTTTTTGCCGTGATGATAATCATCCTCAAAATCAAGCAGTGAATGATGCCGAAGTTGTTTTATGAAATCAATTTATAATCAGTATCTTATATCGAAAAGCAATACTTAATTGAAATGAACCGAAAAGCCGCCTTTTACGCCACCAAATCAATCGATTGCATAGCAGTGAGTATCTCAAAGAACATATAAAGCATGAGCCAACCGCAATTACTTAACTTCTAGTCGGATGCTTGTATTAGTGAGTTTTGCTATCAACCCGCCTATCCTCTCGCGCATATCGTGCCTTTGCACAATCATATCTAAAGCGCCATGCTCAAGCAGAAACTCGCTTTGTTGAAAGCCATCCGGTAGCTTTTCTCGCACGGTTTGTTCAATCACACGACGCCCTGCAAACCCGATTCTTGCCTCAGGCTCACCAATATTGATGTCCCCCCGCATTGCCAAGCTTGCCGAGACGCCGCCAAAGGTTTGATCGGTCAATACCGAGATATAAGGCAAGCGCGCATTGGATAAACGCTCCAACGCAGCGCTGGTTTTGGCCATTTGCATTAAAGCCATCAGCGACTCTTGCATACGTGCGCCACCACACGCAGAAAAGCAAACTAACCCGCAATTTGCCTCTATCGCCGTATTCACAGCATCAACAAAACGAGCACCCACAACCGACCCCATCGAGCCAGCCATGAAAGAGAACTCGAACGCGCAAGCCACGATGGGTAAGCCCAACAGCTCGCCTTTCATCACGACCAACGCATCTTTCTCGCCAGTACTTTTTTGAGCGAGAGCAAGACGCTCTTTGTAGCGTTTCTTGTCCTTAAAATTGAGCAAATCTTTCGGCTCATGTTCGCTAGCAAGCTCTATACGCTCACCTTTGTCCAAGAAGCTGTCTAAACGATGTCGCGCAGACATTCGCAAATGGTGTTGACACTTGGGACAAACTTCCAAGTTTTCCTTGAGCGCGATGCGATACAGCACTTGGTCACAAGACGGACACTTAGTCCATACGCCTTCCGGAATCGACGCTTTACGCGTATTGATGATGTTCTTTTTATCTAATAGTTTTTCTAGCCAACTCATTGGAAAACCTTTATGCCCAAACAACAGTAACTCGCATTGTATAAACCTGTTTTAAGTAATAAAGTGCAACT
>NZ_JAWPOJ010000315.1:0-1174 GCF_033344235.1 Vibrio sp. Vb1554
TTGAATTCACCTTCAGGTTGCGCGTTCACCTTGATGCTGTTGCTAATCTGAATGTTGATGCCCGCTTCCAACAGTGGCGGCAAGTTTGGTGACGTAAATGCATTAAAGCCGTCAGCATGAGATTTTGTGCTGCGGTTGCCACGCATCAACTGATTGTTGAAGAATAAGGTGACTTCGTTGATTGGGTAGTTTGCTGCGATGTGCAGAGCATTTAGTAAGTTTGCTTGACCATCAGAGCGCAGTTCATCCAAAGGAATTTGAGAACCAGTAACGATAACTGGCTTACCCAGGTTTTCTAGCATGAAAGACAAAGCCGACGCGGTGTAAGCCATCGTGTCAGTGCCGTGCAGAATAACGAAACCATCGTACTTGTCGTAGTTGTCACGAATGTCATCAGCGATTTGTTGCCAGTCTGCTGGTGTCATATCTGATGAATCGATAAGAGGATCATATTCGTGGATAGTGTATTCCGGCATCTCTGGACGGTGAAATTCCGGCATGCTGGCAAGCTGTTTTTCCATAAAGCCAGCGATAGGAACGTAACCGTGATCCGATTTTAGCATACCGATGGTGCCACCGGTGTAAGCGATGTAGATGTGTTTTCTAGTCATCGTTTTTTCTTTCGTGTAGGGGAACAGAGGCGGGATTATATACCTAAATAACCTTGAGATGCGAGGCTCGGCGCACAGCATATGAAAGTCATCTGAGGAGATGTTGAGCTCAATAAAAAAGGGCATCTCACGTAGAGATGCCCTTTGTATTTCTTACTGAAAATCTACTGTACTTGGCAGTTCAAACAGAAAGCGTATTGTCCTTTCGGATCGTTAAAGCTTTGAAGCAGACTTGCATCTTGTTCGAACTGTTGAGCCACAGGTTGAAGGCTCTTTGGCAGAAGGCTTGTTGCGTCAACACCAAGGGATACTTTCACCTGATTCATGAATTCTTGTAGGAATAGTTCTGTTGGTGACAATGGCTCTTCAACCCAGTAAATCCCGTAATCTGTCACGTTCGCCAGCTTCGCAGCTAACTCAACGGCATCATCGAAGTCACCCATTTGGTCAACAAGACCGAATGATAAGGCATCTTGACCTGTCCAAACTCGGCCTTGCGCGACTTTGTCTACCTCTTCTACCGTCATATCTCGGTTTGAACCAACCAAAGAGATAAAGCGTTT
>NZ_JAWPOJ010000316.1:0-1174 GCF_033344235.1 Vibrio sp. Vb1554
TAAAAGTGCAGTAACAGAAGCAATAGAACCTTGCAGTGGATAGTTGAAGGTATCTCCTTCCACAAAGCTCAGCCACTCTTTACCACCCTCAATCCCAATCACTTTGGGGCATTGCGTGAATCCATTGGAATGAAGGTGATTTAACAACTGGTGGACGGTCATCGTCCAAGAGCTTGCCGGACGGCTAACACGATCACCTGTACGATAAATGGCATTATCCCGACCACCTTGTAGCATTTCCATGACTTTTCCTTGTTCGATCAGATTGGGGACGACGATTGAAACAAGCGTCATTTTATACCTTAAGTAACGAATCTTGTTTTAACTACCGACCAAAAAGCACCCAACTTTGTTAGCTCAATCGCAGGAAACCACTTTCACTTATTCGAAGATGCAGGACTTTTAAGCTTATAGACTTTGCATGACCCAATGAGTAAAAGCCTCAACTTGCGGTTTATCGCTTTCCCTTACCACTATATGATGCGCGCTGGCGCTTGGCATGGACCATCCACCAATCGGAACCAAAAGTCCTTGTTGTAGCTCATCCTCCACTAAAAAGTCCCTTACAAGCAGTATGCCTAACTGATTCACCGCCGCTTGAATGGCTAGTAAGGAATGTTCAAACTCGGCGATAGGTTTACTCACTTTGCCTTTATAGCCCTGAAAACGCAGCCAAGCTTGCCACGATTCATGGTATCCGCCCGTGCACAGTTTTGGCGCTAGCGCGATATCGGTAAGATGAATGACCGAATTAAGATTTAAAAAACCAGGGCTCGCCACCACTATCCAGTTTTCTTGGGTAAGTTGAACAGCCTGCTCTGATTGCCAATCTCCATAACCGTTGATGATCTCCACATCCGCAATAGCACTAGCATTCGGTACCGTGTTAGCTGTCGTTGAAATTTTTACCACGACATCAGGGTGCTGACGATGAAAATCGGCCAAGCGCGGCATTAACCATTGAGAACAAAAGCTGTGAGCGACATGAAGCGTCAGTTGAGTATTTTTCTGGCGAGCAAAAAGGTGTTGAGTTGCTACAGATAGCATCTGCAAAGTCTGGCTAACAACAGGTAAGTAGGCTTGGGCAGCTTGTGTTAACAAAAGCTGCGCACCATTGCGCTCAAAAAGTATCGCGTTTAACTGAAGTTCCAACGATTTAACTTGCTGACTAACC
>NZ_JAWPOJ010000031.1:0-49968 GCF_033344235.1 Vibrio sp. Vb1554
GCCACTAAACGCTTTTTATCCGCCAGCAATTGGTCGAGCTGTTTCTCTGGTTGTGGATCACCAATGGTCACCTGCGTCACTTGAATACCGTATTGTTGTAACGGATTGTCTTGACGAATTGGTTGCCCGGTTTTGTCTACGACAGGCACGGTTTTCCATACCAGTTGATTGGTGCGCTGTAATTGGTTCGGATTGGCTTGATTCGCCCCAACAGGCGCAAGATCCAACTCTTCCACTTCAACCTGACGTCGCTCTGTTAGATAAATCCCCTCTCGTAACTGATCGCCAAGTTTCGATTTGAACTGGTTCAAGCCACCTTGGAAAAACTCTTCACCCGTGTATTGGGTTGCGGTAATCACCGTTACGTTACGTGCGTTCTTTACAAGCAGCGCATCGATCAAGTTACTGTTGTTGCGGAACTCTTTGTGCATCTTCTTCACCGCTTCAGGGTCATTACTGAGCTTAAAGCGGAATGTTACGGGGATCTGACCAATATAGGTGTCGGCAAATCGAACCTGAATCGCATCAAGACGTTGATAAAAATCTTCGCCCTTGCTGTTACCGAATGACACGGTGATCACTTGGTCATACTTGGTGATTTTGGACAGAAATGGCATGCGAAAATGAATGCCAGGTTCAGTAAACACATCCAACTCACCAGTAATATTATTCTGATGCACGTAGCTGTAACCCGCATCGGTCATCAGCACCGAGCTATTAATCGTTAAGCCTATTGCCAACAGCGGTACGCCAAATACGGCTGCTTTTAATCCTTTATGTAGTAACTGACGTCTTTCTTCCACCTTTAAACCCCTTCCTAAACCTCTGCTTTCCATTTTGTTCTCCTTTTTGGATTGTTACTGAGTTAAATCGATAAAAATCAGATTGCTATGCAACTCAGCAACAAGTACTAATGTATCAAAATGTTACATTAAGGAATAATCGACAGATTCATGGAATAAATAAGATTTTTACGAATAATACAAAATCATCAAAAATTTGCGGAGGATATCGATGTTTTACGCAGAGGGATTAAAAGAGAAGAATCACAGGCAATAAAAAAGGCCGCCGAAGCGACCTTTCTAACAATCATATAAAGTGCTTACTTCACACGACCTACGTATTCAGCAGTACGAGTATCTACGCGAATCACTTCACCAATTGAGATGAACAGAGGAACACGAACAACAGCGCCAGTTGATAGCGTCGCTGGTTTACCGCCAGTACCTTGAGTATCACCTTTCAGGCCTGGGTCTGTGTCTACAACTTCTAGCTCAACGAAGTTTGGTGGAGTAACAGTAATTGGGTTACCGTTCCAAAGAGTGATCATACAAGTGTTGTTTTCTACCAACCACTTAGCGTTTTCACCTACCGCTTTTGCATCCGCTGCGATCTGTTCAAACGTTTCACTGTTCATAAAGTGGTAGAATTCGCCGTCTGAATATAGATAATCTAGGTCGATATCCATTACGTCTGCCACTTCACAAGTGTCACCAGACTTGAATGTTTTCTCTAGCACTTTACCAGAAAGAAGTTTACGAATTTTAACACGGTTGAACGCTTGGCCTTTACCTGGTTTAACGTATTCGTTTTCCAGAATTACACAAGGCTCGTTATCAAGCATTAACTTAAGACCGCCTTTAAATTCATTGGTGCTAACTGTAGCCATTTTTTCCTCTTACATTCTTAGAGCTAAATTCAATGCCGCACATAATAACCCGAAAAGTCGAATCTGTTGAGCAAAACTGGCTCAAACAGTTGGCGAATGGGATCTCTGATCCTGCAAAATTGCTCGAAATACTGGAAATTGATCCTTCACCGTGGCAAGACGGGTTTGCCGCGCGCAAGCTGTTTGCACAGCGTGTACCGCAAAGTTTTGTCGATAGGATGGAGAAAGGCAACCCTAAAGACCCTCTTTTACGTCAGGTTTTACCACTGAGCGACGAATTTGAGGTGCATCCGGGTTACTCCAATGATCCATTGGAAGAGCAGGACAATGAAGTCCCTGGCCTGCTACACAAGTATCGCAACCGCGCCCTGATGATAGTCAAAGGTGGCTGCGCGGTAAATTGCCGTTACTGTTTTCGTCGTCACTTCCCTTATCAAGAGAACAAAAGCGGGAAACAAGCCTGGACCAAGTGCTTAGAGTACATGGCACAACAACCAGAGTTGAACGAAGTCATCTTCTCAGGTGGTGATCCATTAATGGCAAAAGACGATGAGATTTATTGGCTTTTAGAGCACATTGCTCATATTCCTCACATCAAACGTCTGCGTATTCATAGCCGTTTACCTGTGGTGATTCCAGCTCGAGTCACTGATGAACTATGCCAACTGCTGCAAGCATCAAGGTTACAAATCATCCTCGTCACTCACATCAACCATGCCAACGAAATCAATGACGAATTTGCTGAACAGATGTTCAAGCTCAAAAGAGCGGGCGTTACGCTTCTAAACCAAGGCGTTCTGCTGAAAGGCGTGAATGATTCGGTAGAAGCTCAAGTGGCGTTAAGTGAGGCCTTATTTGACGCGGGTATCTTGCCTTATTACCTCCACGTTCTTGATAAGGTGCAAGGCGCAGCGCACTACTTTATTTCAGACGAAGAAGCGAAAGCTATTATGCGCGGACTCATCACGCGTGTATCGGGTTATCTGGTACCAAAACTCACACGAGAAATTGGTGGCAGGCCAAGTAAAACGCCGTTGGATTTGCATTTAGAGTAAGCTCTGACGCTCAATTAAATTTGTCGTCTAGATTGATTATTTTTGTTCGCTTTGCACGGTAAGTCTATGCATACTCCGCACTTTTGGAGGTCAAGATGCATACAGCATTCGAACAAATTTTCGATCTTGGCCCATTCAGTTGGCCTGCCCTACTATGCTGCGCCATTAATGGGCTCATGATCGGTATAGAGCGCCAAACTCGTGGTAAACCGGTTGGCATTCGCACAGCAATATTAATTATTTCAGGCACCTACCTGTTTATGTCGATGGCAGTGTCGTTATCGCCAAATACACTTGATCAAGCACGAGTGCTTGGTCAGATCATTACTGGCGTCGGCTTCTTAGGCGCTGGCGTTATGATGACACTTGATGGAAAAATCCATGGCGTAACATCCGCGGCTGTAATATGGGTGCTAGCAGGTTTAGGTTTGATGATAGGTTTGGGTTATTTAACGCAGTCGGTGGTTATTACTCTCCTGACACTAACCGTGTTGTTAGGTGTGGATAAAGCAGAAAACCACATCAAAGCATTACGCCGCGGTGTTCATCAAAGAATTCAACAACGCAAAACTTCATCACGATTAATTAAATAGTTAACGCTCCGAGAAACTCACTTCATCTCATCAGTAATTAAAGAGCCCTCGACGAACATCGAGGGCTTTCTGTATATAAAGATTCTGACTTTCTCAGGGATTACTTAGCAAAGTTGATGAGTGGGAAACACTTGAAGAAACCGTTATCCGCACAGTTCAAAAGACCAATTTGCACGCCATCGATTTGATCGGTCATGTTGAAGAAACCAAACTGGAAATTAGACTTCTTAGAGATACTCGCTAAGCCCACATCCGCCATGGTGTAGCCTTCAGAATAGTTCACCGCGCTCCAGTTCAAGCCTTTTACGTTGTTCGTAATGTTAACAGCACCCAAGTTAACACCCGTCGTCTGACCTTGGTTCCAGTTAACTAAGCCTAAAGACGCGCCTTTCATTTCTTGATTTACTTTTGCTGCGCCAAAAAACAGACCGAAGTTCACACCTGTCGTACGATCCGTTTCTGACATACCAAGCAGTGAAAAGTCGACACCTTTAACCTCATTTACCTGTCCATGCAACACAGCTAAACGAACACCACCAACTGAAGAATTCGAAGGTGCGTTTGTGTTATCGATAGTAGAGAACATAACTGGTGAGCTATCAGCAAGAGCAACAGGTGAAGCGATAACGGCTGCAACAGCCAGTGACGTCATAAGCTTTTTCATTTTCATCTCCATGATGGGAAGCAACAATTTACAACATAGTGTAATGTTCAGATTTTGCTCTGTCCCCGTTCAAAAAGTGTTAGCAATAGGTCAGATTTAACCATCTGACTCAAAAGAAAAAATATTTCTCTTCGATTTTTTGCTTCTGAAATGGCGCTTTTTACGCTCAAAAATTTCATGATAAGCCACACCAGGACGTCATGTTTCTCAGGTGGCACGCATAAAAAAGTCGAGGCATCTGCCTCGACTTTTAAAGGTTTGGTCGGTTATCTTTCCGCTATAAGGGCTTCCTTAGAGCGATGAGATAAGCTGGCTGTCGGGTAGCGGCGACGCATTACTGCGCCACCGCCCCCTAAGAACCGTACGTGCGAGTTTCCCCGCATACGGCTCAAGCCTTTATGAACCCGCACTTAAGTACGAGCCAGCAACTAGCTCTTGTCTTTTGGTGGACATGGATCATTTCCATAGGAGTCACGGTCACGGATTTTCCCATCACGCCCTTGAATGACCAGTTCACTTTCTTGATTTCGAGCTATCTCTCTAGCGGCATCGATCGCTTCTTGCTGAGTTCTGTGGTGGGAAGTATCACGAGTGTTTCCTTCACCTCTAACAGCCCACCCTTCTTCACGCTGAACGACCCATTGGTTTTTTCCCATAATATATTTACTCCATTATGAGCATAATTGCTCATTGATGGTATATAGGGCATCTGTACATAATTCAATCGATTCCATCACCTATTCCAAGATTGATGAATGTAATTGTCTATGACAGTTGATATGCAACATCATCAAATTCGAGCTCATGTCCGTGCCGCCATCCACTCTTCTGACGATATGGTGAATATCCCATTCATCTTCTGAGTGAAACTGCTGGTGACACACCGCACATTTGTAGTCTTGTCTTTCGACAATCTTCCATAGCTTCCAGTTACCCGCCAAAGATTTCTTCAATCTTTGCATTTTCAGACGCTCAAAATATTGCTCGTCTTCCGGTAGGTAACAATTCGCTGTTGCCCGAATTTTCACATGTTTATCGACTTTCACTCTCGCTGAACTCAGCAAGCGGTAGTGACCGTCTTCCCCTTTCGGTTTCGGTGCACTGAATACCCAGTTTCTATCACCCACTGTTTTAAAGTATTTTTCTTTAATCCAGCGTTTACGGCGATTCAAATGGATTCGGCGACACCACTGCCATAACATTTTCCAGATACGATAATCGATATACTTGAATGTCTCACTCGCACATACCCAGCGGTGGTAGTTGCACCATCCTCTGAGCATCGGGTTCAACTTCGCTATCACCGCTGAAGCTGGCACCGTTTTATGGCTGTTGAGATAATCTCGTATACCGCGCAGAAAATTCTTCACGTTTTTCTTTGACGGCTTAATCAACATCTTGCCGTCGTATTTACGCAAATTCTGCCCGAGAAAATCGAACCCGTCGTCTATATGCGTGATCAGCGTTTTTTCTGCTGACAATTGCAACCCACGTTCTGCCATAAAGGCTTCAACTATTGGTAAGACCTTATCTTCTAGTAGCTCTTTCGAGATCCCAGTGACGATGAAGTCATCTGCATAACGCACATAGTTGACCTTAGTTTTGTAACTGGCTTTTGTGTTCTTCTTCCCGAAGTGGGATTCGAGCACCGTTTCCAGTCCGTCTAAGGCCATATTGGCGAGTACAGGTGAGATAATCCCACCTTGCGGTGTACCCGCCTCCGTCGAGTTAAACTTTCCAGATTCCATGAATCCGGCTTTCAGCCATTTCTTAAGTATCGCCTTATCCATAGGAATATTGGCGATAAGCCAGTCATGGCTGATAAAGTCAAAACACCCTTTGATATCACCCTCCAGTACCCAACGGGCACTGGCCTTGCGACTGAGGTTCACGAAACATTGTTCGATAGCATCAGCACAAGAGCGATTCGGGCGAAAGCCATAGCTGTTTCGATCCGCCGTGGTTTCCGATATGGGTTCAAGAGCTAACAGGTATAGTGCCTGCATTGCTCTATCACGCATGGTTGGTATTCCCAGCGGCCTACGCTTGCCATTAGCTTTAGGAATATAGACTCGCCTCAGCGGACTTGGCTTATAGCCTTTACGCATCAGTTGGTCTATAGCTCCCCATTTCAAGGCAGGAGTGTTCCAGATTTCTCCATCAACACCCGGTGTGTTTTTCCCTCTGTTTTCAGTGACGCGCCGAATGGCTATCACCTTGGCAGCAAACGAACGAGTTAACATGCGTTGCAGTCTTTTGACCTGTCGCCAGTCAGACTTTTTCGTTGCCTTTGCGATCCGTACCTGTAGCCCTCTCACCGTACGATACATTAGTGACCAGTCGATGCTGTGCCACTGCTGTGTCTGGTGGGAGGATGCAGATACGTCAATTTGCATTGAAGTATGCACCTTGCTTTCCTCCATTAACGATAAGTTAAACAAGCAACACAAGGCGCATCTGTGCCCCATAGGGCAGAGATTTACCCTATGAGGCTTGAACTTGTTGCTGACAGTACCCTAGATCCTCAAATAGGAAAGGTAACGCCCACAATTGGACTCTGACAGTTTCAACTACCGTAAACTTGACGGCTTTACTGATTTTCACGCAATTAAAGACCAAGCAGACGTGGGCCCCGTTTCCGGTGAAAGCACGTTGGCTTTCTATCCAGCTCATTACAAGTTGGCTTTCGCTTTTTCTGCTCTCCTGTGCCCGCATCCTCAACAGCGCCTCTTACGAGATGCCTGCCCTATTGGGGCAAAGATACGGGGTTTCCGAGTTCCGTTTTCATTACACGAGTTACTTAGGTTCTACCTATCCACCGATGGCGCATGAGTCAGCGTATCCCCAGATGTAAAAGAGATAACCGGCCATATACCTTTTGGTCAGAGCGTTAGTGGCGACTAATCTTCCCAAAGGGATACTTAGTCGTCACGACAATAGCGTTACGCTCGTCGCGGCTGACGGTGTTTATCAGTAGTTCACTTACGTTAACCATATAACTCAGCCTAGCCCCTCAACCACCTGCTATTGGCGATTGTCTTAACCTTCACTTCGCAGCAAGGATTAACCACTTGCGTGGGGGTACATTGTCAGGAAGCTCCGCACACCGCGTTACCGCAGATGCACTATCCCTAGGCTACTATTGGCTGAACAATAGGTCTCACTGTCCAATCACTTACCCGTTCGAGTATGAAATTGGTTAAGACAATAATGAAAACAGCTTCGCACCGTGTAGGTGGCTCAAGCTTAAATAAGACACGAATATTCCCGTTACTTCACAGACACTGATAGCGCTGCTTCAACGTATATCATTCGCCTAAAGCGAGGGACACAGACTTTCGCCCATGCCTAAAATCGGACCTCTTACGAGGACCGATATTCGGGCTTGGGTTAAGCCCGAATATCGGGTTTTATTTATTTGCTATTTCGGCGGGTGGGATAGTAACCACGACATAAAATTAGTGGTTACTATGGACGTAGCCCGCTCGGCTAGCTACCTACGCGACTCTCGTCGCACTACATCATACCGCCCATACCGCCCATGCCACCCATGCCGCCCATGTCAGGCATCGCTGGCGCGTCTTTTTGCGGTAGGTCAGTAACCATCGCTTCAGTTGTGATCATTAGACCCGCTACTGATGCTGCGAATTGCAGTGCGCTACGAGTTACTTTAGTTGGGTCTAGGATACCCATCTCTAGCATGTCGCCGTATTCGCCTGTTGCCGCGTTGTAGCCGTAGCTACCTTCACCCGCTTTCACGTTGTTCGCAACAACTGAGTCTTCGTCACCTGCGTTCTTCGTGATTTGACGGATTGGCGCTTCCATTGCACGTAGTGCTACGCGGATACCAACGTTTTGCTCTTCGTTGTCGCCTTCTAGGTCAACAATCTTAGATGCAGCGCGGATTAGTGCAACACCACCACCAGCAACTACGCCTTCTTCAACCGCTGCGCGAGTCGCGTGTAGTGCGTCTTCTACGCGGTCTTTCTTCTCTTTCATTTCAACTTCAGTTGCTGCACCAACTTTGATTACTGCAACACCGCCTGCTAGCTTAGCAACGCGCTCTTGTAGTTTCTCTTTGTCGTAGTCTGAAGTTGCGTCTTCGATTTGTTGACGAATCTGAGCAACACGGCCAGAGATCATCTCTTCTTCACCGATACCATCGATGATAGTCGTGTTTTCCTTCGTGATAGAAACACGCTTCGCTTGACCTAGATCTTCTAGTGCAACTTTTTCTAGCTCTAGACCGATCTCTTCAGAAATCACAGTACCGCCAGTTAGGATAGCGATGTCTTGTAGCATTGCTTTACGGCGGTCACCGAAGCCAGGTGCTTTCACAGCTGCAACTTTTACGATGCCACGCATGTTGTTCACAACCAATGTTGCTAGCGCTTCGCCTTCTACATCTTCTGCAATGATAAGCAGTGGACGAGATGCTTTCGCGACAGCTTCTAGCGTTGGAAGAAGCTCACGAATGTTTGAGATCTTCTTGTCTACCAGAAGAATGAATGGGTTTTCTAGATCAACACTGCCTGATTCTTGGTTGTTGATGAAGTAAGGAGACAGGTAACCGCGGTCGAACTGCATACCTTCTACTACGTCTAACTCGTCTTGTAGCGCCTGACCTTCTTCAACCGTGATAACGCCATCACGACCCACACGCTCCATTGCTTCTGCAATGATATTACCTACGCTTGCGTCTGAGTTTGCAGAGATAGTACCAACCTGCGCGATCGCTTTTGTGTCGTTACATTCAACAGAAAGCTCTTTTAGTTGCTCAACTGCCGCGGCAACAGCTTTGTCGATACCACGCTTAAGATCCATTGGGTTCATGCCCGCTGCGACTGCTTTTAGACCTTCGTTAACGATAGATTGCGCTAGTACCGTTGCTGTTGTTGTACCGTCACCCGCTGCGTCGTTTGCTTTAGACGCAACTTCTTTAACCATTTGTGCGCCCATGTTCTGGAATTTATCTTCCAGCTCGATTTCACGCGCTACTGATACACCATCTTTCGTGATAGTTGGTGCACCAAAAGATTTGTCTAGAACGACATTACGTCCTTTAGGACCCAGTGTTACTTTTACTGCGTCAGCCAGAACGTTTACACCTTCCAGCATTTTAACTCGTGCGTCATTACCAAATTTAACGTCTTTAGCAGCCATCTTTGATTTCCTTTCTAAAATTCTTTGTGTGTAATTTCGTAATTGAATCTGAGCAAAAAATTACTCAATGATTGCTATTATTCAACGATCGCCATGATGTCGTTTTCAGACATGACAAGCACTTCTTTACCGTCGATTTTTTCAGTTTTTGTACCGTAACCTTCAGCGAAGATAACGGTATCACCGACTTTAACGTCTAGTGGCAGTACGGTGCCGTTTTCTAGGATGCGGCCTTTACCCACAGCTAGAACAACACCGCGAGTCGATTTTTCTGCAGCAGAACCAGTCAGAACGATGCCACCAGCAGACTTAGATTCAACTTCTTTACGTTCAACGATAACTCGGTCATGTAATGGACGAATGTTCATCGGTCGTCTCTCCTGAAAATTTCCATGTTTATTTGATAATTGTCCTTAGGGACTGTAGCCCCAGACACGTGATCCCTATATAAGGGGTCGAAGCAGCGATCCCAAGGGGGTGGCACAAAATTTTTGTGACTTAGTTAAAATAACGAACAACTAGGCAACGGTTTGCGTTAGAAATGCTCACTCGCTCGGCATCTCGCTTTCTTGTATCCTTGCAGTTTGCTCACCAGATAGTTGTCACACATGCAGGAAAATAACAAGCTGGAACCCCAAGCGACCGATAAGCATGGTTTGTTGACCGCCCCCATTCCTGAAACGCTGCGGAAAATGACCGTACCCATGACCATGGGCATGATCGCAATTTTGATGTTTAACTTGGTGGACACGTTTTTTATCTCGTTGCTTGGCACTCAAGCGCTAGCAGCTATCAGCTATACCTTCCCTGTCACCTTTGCGGTTAACTGCATTACGATGGGGATTGGGATGGGACTATCGACCAATATTGGTCGCTTGCTTGGGCAAGGTCATGCACCACAAGCTGCTCGGTTCACCACCCACGGTTTGTTGTTAGCCGTGTTACTTGTGGCTATCGCGTCTTCTATTGGCTTTACCACCATTGCGCCATTGTTTCGTTTTCTTGGTGCGTCTGATGATCTCATCCCTCTTATTGAGCAATATATGCAGGTCTGGTATCTCACCATTCCTCTGCTAGTGATCCCAATGGCGGGCAACAGTGCTATCCGAGCTACTGGCGACACAAAAACACCAGCAAAAGTCATGATGTTGGCTGGTTTGATTAATGGCATGCTCGATCCATTGTTGATTTTCGGTTATGGCCCTTTTCCGGAACTTGGTATTCAAGGCGCAGCCATAGCAAGTGCCTTTAGCTGGTTAGGTGCTTTGTGTGGCTCATTCTATGTGCTAATTAAACGGGAAAAATTGCTTGCTCACCCCCAATGGGCTTTGCTGAAACAAGACTGGCAACAGACACTAAAAATTGGTACCCCTGCTGCTCTATCAAACGCGATGAATCCGTTGTCCGGTGCCATTCTGATGATGCTGTTATCCAACCACGGTACAGCGGCGGTTGCTGCTTACGGCGCAGCGCAGCGTATTGAGTCTATATTGATTTTAGTATTGATGTCGCTGACCTCTGCCCTCACACCGTTTATGGCACAAAATTTAGGAGCCAAACAACCGCAACGAGCCTTTTCCGGTTTATTTATTAGCATGCGTTTTGCAGTGGTATTCCAAGGGTTTATCTTCTTGATGATGGTGCCACTGAGCATTCCTCTGGCTGCGCTGTTTTCTCAGGAAGATGCGGTGAAAAACCTGCTTTGGCATTATTTACTGGTGGTGCCATTTAGTTATGGCTTCCAAGGCATCGTGATGATGTTAGTCAGTGGTTTGAATGCGATGCACAAGCCATTGCGTGCATTCCAGTGGAGCTTTATGCGGCTGTTCATTTTTACCTTGCCATCGGCGTGGATCGGGAGCCAAATCTACAGCATTGAAGGCTTGTTTATCGGTATCGCGGTTGGGAATACGTTGGGTGGGCTACTGGGCTACTTGTTTGCGCTGCGCGAGCGAAAATTAACGCTCATAGAGCAGAGCAGCGTGTCTTAACACTCGTCTATCGCTAGTTTCTTTTTGTTGATTCTCAAATACAAAAAAACCGCGGAAAGCCGCGGTTTTGTTTATCTATTTCAAGCTTGCTTAGAACAACTCTTCAGCAACTTTGTATAGATCGTTGCGTACTGGACGCTTCATGTTTTCGATTGCGTCGATGATATCGTGGTGAACAAGTTGCTCTTTCACGATACCTACACAACGACCACCATGACCTTCGATCAATAGGTGAACAGCGTAGTTACCCATACGAGATGCTAGTACGCGGTCAAATGCAGTTGGACGACCACCACGTTGGATGTGACCAAGTACTGTTGCACGAGTTTCACGACCTGTCGCGGCTTCGATGTCACGTGCTAGTTCATTAGCATCCATCATTAGCTCAGTAAGCGCGATGATCGCGTGTTTCTTACCTTTAGCGATACCATCTTGGATGTTGCTGATCAGCTTGTCTTTGTCTAGACCAGTTTCCGGAGTGATGATGTATTCACAACCGCCCGCAATTGCAGACATCAGAGTCAAATCACCACAGTGACGGCCCATGATTTCTACAATTGAAATGCGTTGGTGAGATGAAGAAGTATCACGTAGACGGTCGATTGCATCGATAACGGTGTTTAGTGCACTTAGGTAGCCCACAGTGTAATCAGTACCTGCGATATCGTTGTCGATTGTGCCCGGAAGACCGATACATGGGTAACCCATTTCAGTCAGTTTCTTCGCACCCATGTACGAACCATCACCACCGATTACCACTAGTGCATCGATACCATGTTTTTTCAGGTTCTCAATCGCTTTTTCACGAACTTCCACTTGTTTAAACTCAGGGAAACGTGCAGAACCTAGGAACGTACCACCTTTGTTGATCACATCTGAAACGCTAGAACGATCTAGCTTCTCGATGCGGCCTTCGTATAGGCCTAGGTAGCCGTCGTACACACCGAATACTTCCAATCCTTCGGATAGTGCTGTACGTACTACGCCGCGTATCGCAGCGTTCATACCAGGTGCGTCACCGCCACTTGTTAAAACACCGATCTTCTTAATCATGCTCACCCTCGATCTTTGGCAATCAATTATTTAATTTTCTTTTAGGCCCCTTGTTACCAAGCAACCTGCATAATCCAGAACTGTGCGTTATGTTACATTTCCTCTACAGGATTACCAATGAAAACGCACTTTTTTATGTAACTTTTCTACTTATGTAAGAGTATTACAGTTTCTCTATGAAACTTTGTTGATTCATATCAGGATCACGAATCTTAATAAGTATTGATGGAAAGATAGTCAATAAGTACCTTTTTGTCGTCGGGCACTGATGGATTTTTCAAGCCTACCAATCTTGCGCTTTCTGCTCTTTCTCAGGTCCGAAAACGACAGACAATGGATCTTGATGGATCAATACGTCCGCATCAGGAAACAGAGCCAATAAATTATCTTCCACTTTATCAGCGATGTAATGCGCCTCAATTAATCGTAAGTTATCGTCTAGCTCTAAATGCAACTGTATAAAGCGCGTCGGTCCGGACATTCGCGTGCGTAACTGATGCACGCCCAATACCCCTTTTACGCTCAAACAAGCTTGGTTAATTTGCTCAAGTTCTTCATCGGGCAACTTTCTATCAAGTAAGGTTTGAATCGCTTCGCTGACCATTTTGAAAGCGCTATAAAGAATGAAGACACCAATACCAATCGCAAACACAGCATCCGCTTGAGTCACTCCAAAATAACTGAGCCCCAGAGCAACCATGATCGCAGCATTCATATACAAGTCAGTCTGATAATGCAGAGAATCCGCCGCTATTGCTTGGCTCCCCGTCACGCGAACCACATGTTTTTGGAACATCACCAAGCCAAGTGTGACCACAATCGCAAACAGCGATACATACACACCTAACTCCGGTGCGTGTAAAGCATGCGGGCGGAAAAATCGGTCAATCCCGTTAAGAATCAAAAATACTGCCGAGCCCGAAATAAACATTGCTTGGGCTAGGGCCGCTAAGGACTCAGCTTTACCATGTCCAAACGCATGTTCGCGGTCTGCCGGTTGTAAGGCGTAACGAACCACCACAAGATTCACAACCGAAGCCGCGATATCTAACATGGAGTCAATCAATGACGCCAATAAGCTCACTGAGCCGGTTACCCACCACGTGATGACTTTTACTATCAGAAGAAGCGTCGCCACAATGGTTGCAGTCCAAGCGGCGGTCGTAACTAAACGTGCGTATTGCTGTTTCATAATCAAAGAGTTAACTAAAACCATACGTTGAGTATATTGAATGACCATGAAATAACCAGATCAAAAAGAGGCAACCAATGGCTGCCTCTTTATATAACATCAATTCATGACTTAATTATTGCGCGACTTTTCCATGCGCTTGTGCATTCTGTCGCCACACTCTTGCATACGTTCATTTTGTAGCTCAACAAATTTCGCTTTCTGCTCAGGTGTTAATACGCTAAGCATTTGGTGCTTTCTTTCTAGCATTTGCACGCGACGTTCCGTTTGGCGCTCAACCATCTCTTTTGCTAATTCGCTAGCTTGAGCTTCATCAAAGTTATCCGCCAGCAAAAGCGATTGTACTTTTGCGTGATGCGCTTGACGCTCAGCCATACGTGCTTCTTTGCCATCAGCGAATTTTGCTTTCATTTCTGCTTTGTTTGCTTCACGCATTTCTTTTAGCTGATCTTTTTGTGCATCAGTCAGGTCTAGTTGACGCATGACACCTCGGTCCATACCCATGCCGCATTCGTCACGAGGGCCTTTATGATGGTTTTTACCACCGTAAGCGAATGCGCTTGCGGCGCCAAGAGTAAGAGGTAGAACAACAGCAGCTAACACAAGTTTTTTTGCAGACTTCATAATACGATTCCTTACACAGGTGAGTGGTTCTTCTGAGCTGTTCTCACAGCGCTTGAGTATAGAATACGACCCGCTAGGTAAAGCGACGTATAGGGAGCGTAAAGAATCGTAAAGAGTGATTTTTCTCCTCTTCGTTGCGCATCATTCCAATGTAATATTAGGTTATCGGTAACTTACTATAGGTGCCCCCATGGCAAACATTCTTTTAATCGATGACGATATCGAGCTAACTAGCTTATTAAAAGAAGTACTCAGTTTCGAAGGGTTTGACGTCAGCGAAGCAAATGACGGTGAAGCCGGCTTAGCCGCGATCAATGATAAGATTGATTTGATTTTGTTGGATGTCATGATGCCAAAACTCAATGGCATGGAAACGCTGAAACGCTTACGTGAAAATTGGGAAACTCCCGTCTTGATGCTGACCGCTAAAGGGGAAGAAATTGATCGCGTGATCGGCTTGGAACTGGGCGCGGATGATTATTTACCAAAACCTTTTAGTGACCGAGAGCTGTTAGCGCGAATCCGCGCGATTTTACGCCGCACTAGCAGCACACAAAAAAATACCAAAAACAGCGATTGCATTGAGTATCAAGAAATCCGCCTCTATCCCGGTAAGCAAGAAGCGTATTGTGAGCAACAGTTACTCGATCTCACAGCAACCGAGTTTGCGCTACTCACCCACTTCGTACAAAACCCAGGACAAGTGCTGACCAAAGAGACACTGAGCTTAGATGTGCTTGGTAAACGACTCGCTGCTTTTGATCGCGCTATCGATATGCATGTCTCGAACTTACGTAAAAAATTACCAGATCAAAGCAATGGCAAGCCGCGAATCAAAACCCTGCGTGGTCGTGGCTACATGCTGCTTGAGGAGGATTAATGCGCCTATCACGCATCAAACTGCCAAACATCAATAGCCTGTATGGACGCATCTTTGCCATTTTTTGGTTCACCATGTTATTAGTATTGATAGCCGTGCTATCACTGCCACATTTGGACCCACGCAAAGCTCGCGATATTCCAGAAGAACACTACAAACGTATGGTAGAAACGCGTGACTCAATCCAACAAAAATACAGCCAGCAAACAGATTTAGGCCGCATACTTTTTCGTATCGAGGGCAACCGTCACGGCAAGCACGACCCTCGCCCACGAGTCTTTTTTTCTGACTACAGCGGTAATGTTCTTACGACAGAAAAACGCAGCAATTTTCAATTGCGTGCCATGCAAAACTTTGTCACCAGTATCGAAGATTACAATAATCCAAAGCAGAAGCTGTATGGTCGATACATGATTGCGGGCCCAATTCCTATCACTTTGGCAGGTTCCGATATCTTGATGTACGTGGGCTTCAAATGGAATGAGCCACCACCTCTACTCCTGCGTCTGTTTGATCACCCATTCCAGCTCTTGCTTGCGGTCATGCTGGTTAGTACACCATTGCTGTTATGGCTTGCTTGGGCTTTGAGTCAGCCTGCACGTCGTCTTGAAGCCGCTGCTCAACGTGTGGCGAAAGGTGAATTTGTCACAGACCCAAATTTAGAAAAAGGTACGGCGGAATTTCGTCAAGCAGGTAGCAGCTTCAACCAGATGGTCGAAGCGGTTAATCAAATGATTTCAGGACAACAACGTTTGCTATCCGATATCTCTCACGAGCTGCGCTCACCTTTAACTCGTCTACGCATGGCAAGCGCATTAGCGACGCGTAAACAAGGAGAAAGCCCAGAATTGACTCGTATCGATACCGAAGCGCAGCGCTTGGAACAGATGATCAGCGAACTATTAGAGCTTTCTCGCATGCAGGCGAACAGTCATATGACTCGCGAAACACAGCCATTAGAAAGTTTATGGGAAGAGATCATTAAAGATGCGCAGTTTGAAGCAGAGCAAATGGGCAAACAGCTACACTATTCAGAATTACCTAAGCGCAATATTTCCGGTAACCCTAAACTGCTGATGAGTGCGGTGGAAAATATCGTTCGTAACGCTATTTACTACGGAAAAGATGAGGTACAAATCGACATCAAAGCCGATGACGATACGCTTCGTATCACGGTTGACGATAATGGAGAAGGTGTACCAGAAGAGGAACTGGCCGCGATTTTTCGCCCGTTCTATCGCGTTTCCACGGCACGCGATCGCCACTCTGGCGGCACAGGTCTCGGCCTAACCATTACCGAAAGTGCCATTCGCCAGCACAGTGGCACGATCGCAGCCAGCCGAAGTCCTTTAGGCGGATTGCGCATGAGTATCACCTTACCGATCAATTGTTAGTCTCAATTTGATGAACTAACAATAATTCGCACCATATTTCTAGAGTGAGTGATTAACAGCCCCACCCTCACTTTAGAAATTGGTGAGGCTTCGTAGAATACCCTTACAAAGATCAAAGTTGATAATAATTATCGTTAGCATTAAAGTGAATTTTCCAATTAAGGAGGATTTACTATGTCACATACATTTCCCGCTCTGCCTTATCCGTACGATTCACTAGAGCCGTACATCGACGCGAAAACCATGGAAGTGCATTACAGCAAACACCACAAGACGTACTTTGATAAGTTTGTAAATGCCGTTGAAGGGAGCGAGCTCGAAACTCAGTCATTAGACGAGATCTTTGACAATATCTCTAAGCTCAGTCCAGCAGTACGTAATAATGGGGGCGGCTATTACAACCACATCATTTATTGGAATTGCATGTCACCAAACGGTGGCGGAGAGCCTCAAGGCGCGCTTGCTCAAGCAATTAACGATAAATTTGGTAGCTTTGCGCAATTTAAAGAGGCGTTTGCCCAAGCTGCCATCAATACCTTTGGGTCTGGCTTTGCATGGCTGATCGTAAAAGATGGTGAGATTCACATTACGTCCACCAGTAATCAAGACAACCCTCTGATGGACGTAGTGGATGTGCGCGGTGAACCAATCCTCGCATTAGACGTGTGGGAGCACGCGTATTACATCAGCTACCAAAACCGTCGCCCAGAATATATTGATGCGTGGTGGAACGTCGTCAACTGGCGAGCAGTTGAAGAAAACTATGCTCACGCTCTCTTATAAAGAGCATCACTACTTACGGTATTAACATCCGCGCTAATGCCTGCTTTCATACCCAGGTCAATCTTGCTGAATCTCGCATATCTCGGTGACTTGGGTATATACTGCCCCTCTCTTTGACCAACTCTATTTCAATACCATGTTTGATATCGCTTTATACGAACCAGAAATCGCGCCGAACACCGGCAACATCATTCGACTATGCGCCAACTGCGGTGCAAACCTTCACTTAATTGAACCTCTGGGTTTCGATCTTGAAGAGAAAAAAGTCCGCCGTGCTGGTTTGGATTACCATGATTTAGCTCGCGTAACACGCCATAAAAACTATCAAGCGTTCTTAGAGTATTTAGAGAAAGAGAAGCAAGGTAACTATCGATTGTTTGCCTGCACCACCAAAACCACAGGTCACCACGTTGATGCACAATACCAAGCGGGTGATGTTTTGATGTTTGGTCCAGAAACTCGTGGCTTGCCTGCTGAAATCATCGATAGCTTGCCAATGGAGCAGCGTATTCGCATTCCAATGATGCCAGATGCGCGCAGCCTAAACCTTTCGAATGCCGTTGCGATCATTGCTTTTGAAGCATGGCGTCAAATGGGCTTTGAAGGCGCATTGTAAGCAGCACGAATTCCAAATACAGAAAAGGGCGCTTGGTGCGCCCTTTTGTTTTCTTTACTGTCTAACTCAATCAGTTGAGCTTGTTGCGATCATCATCGTCTTTACGCTCGTATTCCCCTTCGAAGGTCTTGCCATTATCTGACTGGGAATCAAATGGGTCACGACGGAACGGGTCTTGCTCAAATGGCCCCTGGTTAGAGAAACCACCTTGGAAGCCACCACCATGCATGGTTTTCACCACCATTTTGCTCATCAAGTATTTAGCTATCGCGGCGCGTGGCGCAGGAAGCAACACCAACATACCAAGGGCATCGGTCATAAAGCCCGGGGTTAACAGTAGCACGCCAGCCACCGCTAGCATTACGCCTTCAAAAATTTGCTGGGCTGGAATTTCACCTTGTTCAAGACGCCCCTGTACTGACATCAGTGTTTGTATACCTTGGCTACGAACCAACGACGCACCAACAAATGCAGTGATTAAGACTAGTGCAATGGTCGGCCATAAACCTAAAAAGCCGCCCACCTGAATAAATAAGCCGATTTCAATGATCGGAACAAAAATAAACGCTAATAATAAGATAGGAAACACACGCCCTCCTTTGTTTAATTCAGTGTAATGGTAAAAGCAGACTAAGCTCAAACGAATCGTTGTAAAAAAGCGTGTTCATACTGGTCTCCTTCTTTTTTAGACAAAGTAGCGGGAGCGCGTTTCATTCAATTGCATACCGATTTTTTCGTGCTTTTAAAGTGCTAATTTCGAACTCTAAAAACTCATGTTTGTCGAGGAAAATCGAGTACCCATAAAGGGTTATTAATAACCCGTTCATACTTTGCAAATTATTGACTCATGAAAAACGAAAAAGGTGATCTAGTTACTATTTTTATGCGCTAGGTGCAGTATCATGTGCCACATAAGTCAGGACGGATTTTCCAGCCAAAAATTCTGATGAATGGATTCTAGATTGCAGAAATGGCTAATAAATAACTTTATTATCAGAATTATCATCTAAGGATCCTGCTATGGCTACCCTATCTGATGCTCCAAAAACAGCAAACCCAGCCACTCGTATTGAAGAAGATCTATTAGGTCAACGTCATGTCCCTGCAGATGCGTACTACGGTATTCATACGCTACGTGCGATCGAGAACTTCAACATCTCTAATATGACCATTTCTGACGTACCAGAATTTGTACGCGGCATGGTAATGACCAAAAAAGCAGCAGCGTTAGCAAACAAAGAACTTGGCGCTATTCCAAAAGACGTTGCAAACTACATCATCGAAGCGTGTGATTTGATCCTAGAAACTGGCAAGTGTATGGATCAGTTCCCATCAGACGTATTCCAAGGCGGTGCAGGCACTTCAGTTAACATGAACACGAACGAAGTGATCGCAAACGTCGCGCTTGAGTTGATGGGTAAAGAGAAAGGCCAATACGAATTTGTTAACCCAAATGACCATGTAAACAAGAGCCAATCAACCAACTGTGCGTACCCAACAGGTTTCCGTATTGCGGTGTACAACAGCGTACACAAGCTAATGGAAGCAATTGAGTACCTAAAAGGCGCATTCGAACTTAAAGCCGTTGAGTTTAAAGATGTACTGAAAATGGGCCGTACTCAGCTTCAAGACGCAGTACCAATGACAGTAGGTCAAGAGTTCCATGCGTGGGCGGTAACACTAAACGAAGAGATTCGTGCTCTAGATTACACATCTAAACTCCTCCTAGAAATCAACCTAGGCGCAACCGCAATCGGTACTGGTCTAAATACACCAACTGGCTACCAAGCGCTTGCAGTAAAACACCTAGCGGAAGTAACAAGCCTTGACGTTGTTGCAGCAGAAGACCTTATCGAAGCAACGTCTGACTGTGGTGCATACGTAATGACTCACGGCGCGCTAAAACGCCTAGCAGTGAAACTATCGAAGATCTGTAACGACCTTCGTCTACTTTCTTCTGGTCCTCGTGCGGGTCTAAATGAATTGAACCTACCTGAAATGCAAGCAGGCTCTTCAATCATGCCAGCTAAAGTAAACCCAGTTATCCCAGAAGTAGTAAACCAAGTTTGCTTCAAAGTTCTCGGTAACGACAACACGGTTTCTTTCGCAGCAGAAGGCGGTCAGCTACAGCTAAACGTAATGGAACCAGTTATCGCACAAAGCGTGTTTGAGTCTATCTCTCTACTACACAATGCGTGTGTGAACCTACGCGATAAATGTATCGACGGCATCACTGTGAACAAAGAAGTTTGCGAAAACTACGTTTACAACTCTATCGGTATCGTCACTTACCTAAACCCATACATCGGCCACCACGAAGGTGACATCGTAGGTAAGATTTGTGCAGAAACTGGTAAGAGTGTTCGTGAAGTCGTGCTAGAGCGCGGTCTGCTTACAGCAGAGGAGCTTGATGAAATCTTGTCAGTAGAAAACTTCATGCATCCTACTTACAAAGCAAAACGTTACGAGTAATAACGAATCCGAAGGGGGCCACTCAGGCCCCTTTTTTAGGCTCTCATACGGTTAACCACATTTTTTATATGCTTTTATTGCCGCTAAACCACTAGGTTCTCATTCTCTGAGCATTTACTCCTGTTCCTGAGTGTTCAAAAAATCAGAATCAAATAAAAAACTAAAGAGGTATCAATATGGTCATGGTCGAACTCTTCGTGGTTCTGCTCTTCATCTATTTGGGGGCAAGAATCGGTGGTATCGGCATTGGTTTTGCCGGTGGTGCTGGGGTCATTGCGTTGTCTTTGATCTTGGGCGTACCAACAAGCCAAGCTTACATTCCCGTTGACGTAATTTTGATCATCATGTCTGTAATCACCGCTATCGCAGCAATGCAGGTAGCGGGTGGTTTAGACTGGATGGTGCAAGTTGCTGAAAACTTTTTGCGCAAGCATCCTGAGCGCATCACCTTTTATGCGCCTATCGTAACTTACCTAATGACATTAATGGCGGGTACTGGCCACACGGCATTCTCAACTTTGCCAGTGATTGCAGAAGTAGCGAAAGGCCAAGGCGTGCGCCCTTCTCGTCCACTGTCTATCGCGGTCGTAGCATCGCAAATCGCTATCACCGCATCACCAATCTCAGCGGCTGTTGTCGCGTTCGCGGCAATGCTGCACCCATTTGGCGTTGACTACCTAACACTACTAGCAATCTGTATCCCAACGACGTTCATCGCGTGCATGATCGGTGCGTTCGTGGCGAACTTCATGGGCTGTGAGCTAAAAGACGATGCTGAATACCAAGAGCGTCTAGAAAAAGGCTTAATCAAGCTAAATACAGAAGCAAAACGCGAAATCCTACCAACAGCGAAGAAAGCAACATTCATCTTCCTAGGCGCAATCGCATTTGTCGTGTGTTACGCAGCAGCAATTTCTGGCTCTGTTGGCCTTATCGAGAACCCTGCTCTAGGTCGTAACGAAGCTATCATGACGGTAATGCTAGCAGCTGCGGCAGCTATCGTAATGAGCTGTAAAATCGATGCTGGCAAAATCCCAGCAGCAGCAACATTCCGCTCTGGTATGACAGCATGTGTGTGTGTTCTTGGTGTGGCATGGCTAGGTTCTACGTTCGTTAACGCGCACGTTGACGGCATCAAAGAAGTTGCGGGTGCGCTACTAGCAGACTACCCATGGATGCTAGCACTCGTTCTATTCTTCGCTTCAATGCTGCTTTACTCACAAGGTGCAACCACTGTTGCGCTGATGCCAGCAGCACTTGCTATCGGTGTGGCACCACTTACCGCAGTTGCATCTTTCGCAGCAGTAAGTGCGCTATTCGTGCTGCCAACTTACCCAACGCTTCTAGCAGCGGTTGAGATGGACGACACGGGTTCAACTCGTATCGGTAAGTACGTATTCAACCACCCATTCTTTGTACCTGGTGTGGTAACCATCGCTTCTGCGGTAGCACTTGGCTTCGCATTCGGTGGTCTACTGATCTAGTAGAAACAGAGTCTTACTCGGGGAGCTTCGGCTCCCTTTTTTATTGCCTGTTGTCTTGATTTATGCTCAATAAATCTTCATTTTCATGAAACTTATTGACTCGCCTCCGGGTCTGATTGAGTTACACTAACGGCAATTATCTAAGATGAATTGACTCTTTTATGCGCGCATTACTTTCCGTTTTACTCTTAGGGCTCATTACCTTTTCCACTCCGTCTTTAGCTTTATTTGGCAAAGACCAGTTTAACAGTAGCCAGAACAACAGTTTTGGTAGCAGCAGCGACAGCTTTGTTCCGGTTGATCAGGCGTTTCCATTTAACTTCTACCAGCAAGATGACAAATTGATGCTCGATTGGCAGGTACGTGACGGGTACTACCTATATCAAGAGCGCTTGTCTGTAGCTGGTGAGAAAGTATCGCTAGGCGAACTGCAAATGGAAGACGGCACACCGCATAAAGATGAATTCTTTGGTGACGTGCATATCTATACGCAACCTCTCTTCGTTAACGTACCAATGTATGATTGGCAAGACGGTGCGCGCGTGGTGGTGCAATACCAAGGTTGTGCGAAAGCAGGCTTCTGTTACCCGCCAGAAACTCGCGTGATTCCTATCAGCGCGTTTACTTCGTCGAACTCAGATTCAACAACGGCGACAACTGCATCAAAAGCAGAACAGGCACCAACAGCAACGCCACCAGCGGTGCAATCATCTACGTCTGGTGACACATCATCAGTGCCAGTAACACAGCAAGATAGCCTTGCTGCCAACCTTGCTGATAACTGGTGGACACCACTTCTGTTCTTGGCGCTTGGTGTGGGCTTGGCGTTTACACCTTGTGTGCTGCCGATGTACCCAATTCTGACCAGCATAGTGCTTGGCAGTGGCAAGCTAAGCCAACGCCGCGCGCTAGGCTTGTCATTCGTCTACGTGCAAGGCATGGCACTGACTTACACCCTACTCGGCCTTGTGGTGGCATCTGCAGGTATGCAGTTCCAAGCGGCAATGCAACACCCTTATGTGCTGATTGGCTTGAGCGTACTGTTCATCGCACTCGCTTTGTCTATGTTTGGTCTGTACTCATTACAGCTACCAAGCAACGTTCAAACGTGGTTAAACAACCTCAGCAACAAACAGCAAGGCGGCAGCAGTGCAGGCGTATTCGCCATGGGGGCGATTTCTGGACTGGTGTGCTCACCATGTACCACGGCACCTCTGTCTGGTGCGCTACTTTACGTGGCACAAAGCGGCGATTTGCTTACCGGTGGTATCGCGTTATACGCGCTGGCGATGGGCATGGGTATTCCGCTGATTCTTGTTGCGGTCTTCGGCAACAAACTGCTACCAAAAGCCGGCGGTTGGATGGACCGAGTGAAAACACTCTTCGGCTTTATTCTGCTTGCCGCACCTATCTTCTTACTAGAACGCATCATGCCAGAAATGTGGTCAACGATTCTGTGGTCAGCACTGGGTATTGCTGCTTTTGGTTGGCTATACCACATCAAAAACAGTCTAGAGTTTGGTGGCTGGAAACAAAGTGCCGTGGGCATAATCGCCGTCTTAGGTTTGCTAGCCTCAGCACAACCTATCTTAAATTACTGGTTTGGCAACAGCACAACACAAACTCAGCAAGCCACTGTTAGCTTTACTCGCATTGCTAACGTGGCGGATCTTGAAGAACAACTGGCACTTGCGAAAGCGGCAGGTAAACCCGTCATGCTCGATTTCTACGCCGATTGGTGTGTAGCATGTAAAGAGTTTGAAAAGTACACCTTCCATGACCCAAGCGTCGAAGCCAAACTGCAAGACTTCATTCTTCTGCAAGCGGACGTGACCAAAAACCAAGTGCAAGACATCGAACTACTGAAGCACATGAGTGTGCTTGGTTTACCAACAATTGAGTTTTGGGATGCCAGTGGTGAACACGTTTCAAACGCTCGTTTGACGGGATTCATGCAAGCCGAGCCTTTCTTAGAGCATATCAAGCAGTTCTGATAACCAGATATTCAAACGCCAGTGATGTCCACTGGCGTTTTTTATTGCTCAGATTTGAATAAGAACATTGCGTTTATATGCAATTTTCCTAATAAAAGTCGATTTGGTTCAGACTTTTAGCGAATAAATATTGTCCACTCTCTCAAAGCTGGACAATAATAAATTTAACGAAATAGTCAAAAGTGTTTAACGTCATGGATTCGACCTACACCATCATTATTGCAGATGATCACCCACTCTTCCGGAATGCCTTGTTTCAATCTATCCACATGGCTATTAGTGGTGCAAATTTGCTGGAAGCGGACTCACTCGACGCACTTCTGGCTTTGTTAGAACGAGAGGAAGAGCCAGATTTAGTGCTATTGGACCTCAAAATGCCAGGAGCAAATGGTATGTCTGGCTTGATTCATTTGCGAGCAGAGCATCCAGATTTACCTATCGTCGTCGTTTCAGCGAGTGAAGAGCCGGCGATCGTGACGCAGGTGAAAAGCCATGGTGCATTTGGTTTTATTCCCAAGTCCAGCGACATGCGCGAATTAGTGAACGCGCTCAATCAAGTGCTGAATGGCGACCCATACTTCCCTGAAGGGTTGATCACCAATAACGCGGCATGTAATGACTTAGCGGAAAAGATTGCTGCGCTAACACCGCAGCAATATAAAGTGTTGGGAATGTTGTCCGATGGCTTGCTGAACAAGCAAATCGCTTACGAATTGAATGTTTCAGAAGCCACCATAAAAGCGCACATGACAGCGATTTTCCGTAAGCTCGGTGTAAAGAACCGCACGCAAGCCGTGATTATGCTGACGGAAATGAGCGACTAGATTGACGTCTTATCGTCAGACTTACTTTTTTCGTTTGGCAATCGGATACCGACTTTAGTGACCTGCTGATCAACAACATCAGCGACGATCCAATGCAAACCTTGCCACTCGAAATGGTCTCCCAATACTGGCGTGCTACCTAATTGCTCTTCGACAAGGTTTCTCAAACTTTTATCCAGCGGTTCATCCCCCAGATTCAAACCATACATCACGGCAATATCGGCAAGCTTCACTTCAATATCGAGGAAGAAGTCACCGAAGAATCGCGCTAGCGACGCTTTCTCTGGGGCTTCACTAAACAGTAAGCTCAGTGCATCTAAATCCTTTTCTTGTGCTAATACACACAAGGTATCATCTTCCTCAAGGCGCGTACTGCCGGATGGGTGCAATAGCTCTTTACTGCGAAATACAGCGGCGATACGCGTTCCTTCCGGCATCGAAAGACTACGTAATGGCTCACCAATGCACCATTTATCTGCTTTAAGTCTATAGATAAACAGCTCCCACTCACTGGTCGGGTAAATCTCCACCCCCGTACGCGAAATTGGCTCAGGCTTAGAAGGTAGCTCGACCTTTGCAAGAGACATCGCCTTGGTCAACGTGCCCCCTTGTACTATCAAAGACACCATTACTACAAAGAATGCCAAATTGAAGTACAGTTGAGCATCTGGCAACCCTGCCATCATCGGAAATACCGCGAGGATGATAGGTACAGCGCCACGCAATCCTACCCAAGAGACAAACCACTTTTCACGTGGCGTGAAACTCTTGAATGGCAGTAAACCAATCCAAACTGAGATTGGTCGGGCAAACAAAATCATCCCGAAGGCAAGCGCAAGACCTGGCAACGCAATAGAGAGTAAATTGGATGGTGTAACCAACAAGCCAAGCACCAAGAACATACCAATTTGAGCTAGCCACGTCATACCATCTAAAACATGAAGAATAGAGTGGCGGCTGCGTGTTGGACGGTTACCTAATAAAAGACCAACGAGGTAAATCGACAAAATACCACTGCCACCCAAAGTGTTAGATAAAGCAAAAATAAGCAAGCCACCACTGACCGTTAAAATAGAATACAGCCCATCTGGTAATTGATTGCGATTGATAACTTTCCATAAGATCCAGCCACCAGCGAAGCCAAGTAACGCGCCAATACCAAACTGCTTAAGAAAACTGAACGCCAAAAAGCCCGCACTTAAATCTGCGCCAGGGTTCGCTAAAATAGCAATCAGAGTTACGGTCAGAAACACCGCCATAGGGTCATTGGTGCCGGATTCAATTTCCAGCGTTGAACCAACACGTTCGTTCAGGCTACGACCTTTGAGTAGAGAGAAGACCGCGGCAGCATCGGTGGAACCAACAATCGCTCCAACCAATATGCCTTGCAATAAATCTAAGTCGAATAACCACGTTGCCATCAGCCCGGTTAAAATGGTGGTGATCGCAACGCCAAATGTCGCCAAAGAGACCGAGGGCCATAACGCAACCCTAAAGCTGGCGACCCGCGTTCTCATCCCACCATCAAGCAAAATGATGGCTAATGCGAGGTTACTAACCAAATAAGCGATCGAAAAGTTATCGAATAAAATGCCGCCTAAGCCGTCTTCCCCCGCTAGCATTCCAACGGCTAAAAATACCAAAAGAATTGGGATTCCCAACTTAGAAGACACTGGGCTTAAAAGAACGCTAAGTGCGATTAACAACGCACCTATTAGAAAAAAACTGTTAATGGTGTCTGCGTCCATTCTCACCCTCCCTTAATGAAAAACGATAATAATTGTGATGAGCAAGGCTACTTCGTTAATGAGGTAATGCCCTAATCTGCCTCCCCTTTACACCGTCTCAAAATGCGAGGTTGTACGAGAATGACTCAGTTATATTACTTTATTGTGCGTTAAAACGGTGATTTGATGCGAAAACTTTATGTAAATAAATTACTTGTGAGCTTTCTTATCTACGCCTTCTCTCTTTAAGAGCCACAAGATCACCACCAATACTTACACAGCATCTCCAAGTTCAATGAAGAAAAGATTAATGGCCCGTCTTAATCATGCCTGTTTATCCAATCAACCTTTAGACCTTTGGCTAACTTAACAGTTTATTAACATAACGTTTTGCCCCTTTGTTCGCTGCAAAAGCCCATAATATGGGGGTTCTTCATTTTTAACACCCCGACTAAAGTTGAAAAGAGTTATTGCCAACACCTTGCTAATGTACATATTGAAACATTTCATTAACAACAATACCAATCGTAAGGAGACGGCAATGGCATTTGAAAGCGAAGAAAGAGCCAAAGCCTATTGGGACAAAAACGTGAAGCTCATGATCGGCCTAATGGTCATCTGGTTCGTCGTGTCTTTCGGCTGCGGCATTTTATTTGTCGACGTACTAAATCAATTTCAACTAGGCGGTTACAAACTCGGTTTCTGGTTTGCTCAACAAGGCTCCATCTATGCGTTCCTAGGAATTATTTTCTATTACGCATGGAAGATGCGCCAAATTGACCGTGAATTCGGCGTGGACGAATAAGGAGTCACTCAGATGGATTTGAAAACTATTACCTACCTGGTCGTTGGCGCCACGTTCATCCTGTACATCGGGATTGCTATTTGGGCTCGCGCCGGATCAACCAAAGAGTTTTATGTTGCTGGTGGCGGTGTAAACCCGATTGCAAACGGTATGGCAACCGCAGCCGATTGGATGTCCGCAGCGTCGTTTATCTCAATGGCAGGCTTAATTGCCTTCATGGGCTATGGCGGCTCCGTATTTCTAATGGGTTGGACTGGTGGCTACGTTCTGCTTGCGCTGTTGCTAGCGCCTTACCTACGCAAATTTGGTAAGTTTACGGTGCCAGAGTTTGTTGGTGAACGCTTTTACTCCAACACAGCACGTATCGTAGCGGTTGTTTGTCTTATCATCGCATCAGTGACTTATGTTATCGGTCAGATGAAAGGCGTGGGCGTTGCGTTTGGTCGCTTCTTAGAAGTGGATTACTCCACTGGCCTATTAATTGGTATGTGTATCGTTTTCATGTACGCGGTTCTTGGCGGCATGAAAGGCATCACTTACACGCAGATTGCTCAATATTGCGTACTCATTCTTGCTTACACTATCCCTGCAATCTTTATCTCTCTGCAACTCACTGGTAACCCAATCCCACAAATTGGTCTAGGGAGTACCATGGCTGGTACCGATGTCTATCTACTCGATCGGCTTGACCAAGTGGTGACCGAACTCGGATTCAGTGAATACACGACCCAAGTACGTGGCGACACACTTAATATGTTTGTCTACACCATGTCACTGATGATTGGTACTGCCGGTCTACCACACGTAATTATCCGTTTCTTTACCGTGCCGAAGGTTCGCGACGCACGTACATCAGCAGGTTGGGCTCTGATCTTCATCGCCATCCTTTACACTACTGCACCAGCGGTATCAGCGATGGCTCGTCTCAACCTAATGAATACGGTAAATCCAGCTCCGGGTCAGCACCTAGCGTATGACGAGCGTCCTGCGTGGTTCAAAAACTGGGAAACAACTGGACTACTCGGTTTTGACGATAAAAATGGCGATGGCAATATCCAATACACTTCAGATGCGTCCACCAACGAACTGCGCGTTGATAACGACATCATGGTATTGGCTAACCCAGAGATCGCTAAACTACCAAACTGGGTGATTGCACTTGTGGCAGCAGGTGGTCTTGCAGCTGCACTATCTACCGCAGCAGGTTTACTACTCGCCATTTCTTCAGCTATTTCCCATGACTTAATCAAAGGGGTTATCAATCCGAACATATCCGAGAAAAAAGAGCTACTTGCTAGTCGAATATCAATGGCAGTAGCGATAGCAGCCGCAGGCTATCTCGGTTTAAATCCGCCTGGATTTGCCGCAGGTACGGTAGCACTCGCCTTTGGTCTTGCCGCTTCATCCATCTTCCCTGCATTGATGATGGGCATCTTCAGCAAGAGCATCAACAAAGAAGGCGCAATCGCCGGTATGATTGCGGGTATCAGTATTACGCTGTTCTACGTATTCCAACACAAAGGCATCCTTTTCGTTGCTGATTGGAAATATCTAGAAAGCTGGGGAACAAACTGGTTCCTGGGTATTGAGCCAAACGCGTTTGGTGCTATTGGCGCACTATTTAACTTCATCGTCGCATTCGCTGTATCCAAAGTAACAGCAGAAACGCCACAAGAAGTAAAAGACCTAGTCGAACACGTTCGCGTGCCAGTAGGTGCTGGTAGTGCAGTGGATCACTAAAAACTAATCAAAACCACAAAAGCCCCGTTTGGAACCAGCCGTCCGGGGCTTTTTTATTCTCACTTTTCAGTTACCATATTCGCAGTATGTCGTTGCAAGGAAGCCAAGATGTTCAAAAACAAGCACTTTATTCTCGCTCTACTGATTGCGCCAGTTCTCTCTTTGATCGCTTACTTCGGTACCGATATGGCCCTCAGCGAGAAGCCCCACGCGGCGCAAGAAGGGGAAACTTACAAACTCGCGAGTAAGTCTAATTGTCGTTACACCAGTGGTCTGTGTGATATGGAAAATGGCGATTTTAAAGTGAAATTTCGCTCGGAAAAACTCACTAAAAATAACTTAGAATTATCACTCAACGCCGCTTACCCACTCGAAGGTGTTAAAGTTTCTATTGTGAGTGACAAAGAGAAAAACGCTCAACCGATTGATATGAAGCCCGCCGATCAAGCAGGCCAAAGCTGGTACATCACCTTACCAAAGCCTGCATCTGCAGAAAGCTGGTTAAGAGTCGTCATTCAATCAGGCGGTACACTGTATTATGGTGAAACACAAACCGCATTTGTGAAGTACGAAACCTTATTTACTGAATAACGGTGACAAGCTAATTCACCGGTATTCAAACGACAGTGACTTAGTTTCACTCAGCATAAATGAATTCCTACTCAGCCGACGCCTTTGCGTCGGCTTTTGTTTCCGTAAGTCTTTCTTCAACAACCTCTTACTCTAAAAAGGGTTGCCAACTCACAAGTTAATTGATAATAATTATCATTACATTTAATGAGAGGTGGTTATGGACAACAAACGGGACATCTTTAACGCATTTTTTAAAGCCCAAGATAGATTCCTTCTCGCCGCACCACATGGCTTTGAGCCAGACGTGATTCATGACTATATTCATTGGGGAATGGTGTTGTCTTCTTGTTATGAACACGATGCCGATGAAGAAAATCTATTGTTGTGTGAGCTGTTTTTACGTCAGGTTTATTTCCATTTACTAGACGCAATTCAAGACTCAACTCGCAGTCGTATCTTCCGTCGTGTCTGTCTCGATTCTATCCATACGCCATTATTCTGTCTCAAACGCTATTACTACCAGTTTGAACAAGGCGACGTGAAATTTCTCGCACTACAACAACAATTACGCCTGATTCAAATCTCACTTGATTAACCAAAAGGATCCCTACCATGAGCACCGAATTCCGCATAGAAACTGACAGTATGGGCGAAGTTACTGTCCCTGCAGATGCTCTCTACCAAGCCCAGACTCAACGCGCCGTCGATAACTTCTCATTCAGTCAACATAAAATGCCATCTGGTTTTATCAAAGCGTTAGCACACATCAAGCAGACTGCGGCACTCACCAACGCACAGCTAGGGCTGCTTGAAGGAGATATTGCCAACGCGATTGCTGACGCAGCTCAAGCAATTATCGAAGGCAATCATATTGAGCAATTCCCAATTGACGTGTTCCAAACAGGATCAGGCACTAGCTCAAATATGAATGCGAATGAAGTAATTGCAACACTGGCCTCCCAGCATCTAGGCGGCACTGTCAGCCCTAATGATCACGTCAACATGGGACAAAGCAGCAACGATGTGGTACCGACGGCCATTCAAGTTAGCGCAGCATTAGCCATTGAAAAACAGCTCTTCCCGGCCCTGTCACACCTAAGCCAAACACTAGAGTCTAAGCAACAAGCATTGAAAGATGTTGTAAAAACCGGTCGCACCCACTTAATGGACGCGATGCCAATTACCTTTGCTCAAGAACTTGGCGGTTGGCAGTTCCAAATCGAGCACGCAAAACAAGCGATTGAACAAGCACTTCCTGCTGTAAAAGCCTTAGCCCAAGGTGGTACGGCGGTTGGAACGGGGATCAATGCCGATCCACGCTTTGCAGACTTATTCGCTAGCAACCTAACCCAGTCAACTCGTATTCAGTTCACGGCCAGTGATAACTTCTTTTTCAATTTAAGCAGTCAAGATGCGATCGTCGCTCTGTCGGGACAGCTCAAAACAGCAGCAGTTGCGATCATGAAGATCGCAAACGATCTTCGTTGGATGAATTCAGGCCCATTGGCTGGTTTAGGTGAGATAGAATTACAAGGCTTGCAACCGGGTTCTTCCATCATGCCTGGCAAAGTAAATCCTGTGATCCCAGAAGCCGCAGCTATGGCATCAGCGCAAGTCATTGGTAATGACACCACCATTACCGTCGCAGGCCAAGCGGGCAACTTCCAGCTTAACGTCATGTTGCCAGTTATTGCTCATAACGTATTGGAGAGCATCGAGTTACTCTCTAACAGCGCAACCGCTTTAGCTGACAAAGCCATTGCGACGTTTGAAGTTCGCCAAGATAACTTGGATGTAGCACTCGCCAAAAACCCAATTTTGGTCACGGCTCTCAACCCGGTCATTGGTTACCTAAAAGCGGCAGAAGTCGCGAAAAAAGCCTACAAACAGGGGCGCGCGATTATTGATGTCGCGGAAGAAGAAACTGATTTGGATAGAGCCACACTAGAGCGATTGCTTAATCCAGCCAAACTGACCCAAGGCGGCGTCGCAGAATAAACGGCAAACTCAGCCTATCAACTAAGATTACAAATATCGAGACCTCCATTCGGAGGTCTCTTTTATAGCGATTTTTCAAACACTCCAATCCTAAGCGACTCGATTGAGCACCGAACGCAGCTTAAGCGGCTTAACTGGCTTAGCAATAAAGCTGAACCCATTTGCTTTGATGCCATCAAGCATATCATCGGTACGATCTGCACTGATGATGACGCCTTCAAAGCTGTGGCCTAATCTCAGGCGGCATTGCTGTAGCACTTCTAAACCAGTACGACCATCATCAAGTCGGTAATCGGAGAAAATTACATCCGGAATCCAACCATCCTCAAGCGCTTGTAGACTTTCAACTAAATCAATCGCAACTCGTGTATCGCAGCCCCATCGGGAAAGTAAGTTTTCCATGCCGACTAGAATGTCAGGCTCATTATCGACACAAAGGATTCTCAGATGACCAAGTTCAGATTGCTTATTCATCGCCACGTGAACTGGATGAGGCTGAACATGATCAGCTTTATCTAGGGTGATGGAAAAAACACTGCCTTTTCCAACCCAAGAGCGCATCGAAATTTCATGCCCAAGTACCTGAGCAATTCCTTTCGAAATCGCCAAACCAAGTCCGAGACCTTGGTCGGAACGAACTTGAGTTCCGCGATTAAACTCTTCAAAAATCTCTTGCTGCTTCTCTTCTTCAATCCCCACTCCATTATCCCATACATCAATACGCACTCGCCCTTTCACGCGGCGAACACCGAGTGCGACTTTGCCATTCGGGTTATAACGAAACGCATTGGTCAGGAAGTTTTGCACCACACGGCGCAGCAGTTTGGGATCCGACTTAACCATGAGTGAGGACGGAATCATGGTGAACTCTATACCTTGCTGTTTGGCTAACGCACTAAACTCAGCATTCAAATTCGATAACACATCATTTAACGCAAAGCCATGCACGTTGACTTCCAACTTGCCCGATTCCAAACGCGAGATATCCAGCAAATCTCCAATTAAGTCTTCGGCAGCCTCTAAAGCACTTTCAATGTGTGCTGACAGCTTTTTGGCTTCACTGTCTTTGGCGACTTCCGATAGTGAAGATGCGAATAGACGCGCCGCGTTGAGCGGTTGCATCAAGTCATGGCTTACTGCCGCCAAGAACCGTGATTTGGACTTCGATTCCAAATCCGAGCGCTGCGTCGCTTCCACCAGCTGCTTGTTAAGTTGTTCTAATTCTCGAGTCCGCAGACGTACCCTTTCTTCCAATGTCTCGTTGGCGTCTTTCAGTGCTTGCTCTGCATCACGGAATACGGTGATGTCGGTAAAGCTCATCACAAAGCCACCACCTGGCATTGGGTTACCTTGCACCTCTATCACGCGACCATCGGGACGAACCCGAGAAGAGGTGTGCCGAGTCCCTTGCTCAAGGTGATAAACACGGCGACGGACGTGGTCATCAGGGTCACCAGGGCCACACAACCCCTGCTCTGCATTGTGCCGAATCACATCCGCAATCGGTCGACCTACTTGAATCAGGCCTGGCGGAAATTCAAAGAGTTCTAAATAGCGTTGGTTCCACGCAACCAAGCGTAGTTGCTTATCGACGACCGCAATACCTTGTCCAATATGCTCAATCGCGCCTTGGAGTAAACCCCGACTAAAATCGTACAGTTCAGAGGCTTCATCGACGATAGTCGCCACCTCTTCAAGCTGCATGTTTCTTCCTTGCAGAGCGGAAGTAAGTACTAACTTGGCAGAAGATGCTCCAAATACCCCTGCTAGCACACGCTCCGTATGCCGAATCAGAGAAGATGGCGCTTGTTGATTCGGCATCAACTCTTCTCGTTGCTGGCTCCAGTAGGCTTGAAACGCCGCTTTAACTCGCGTTCGTCCTACAAATCTGGACGCTAGCATTTCCAGTTCTGCAACCGTAACGCGGCTCTGGTACAGACTCATATTTTCGCTTTCAGGCAACGGTGTACCAACGAATGATGCCGATTGTAAGCGCTCACTTAGGCTTGGTCGGGTAGCCATAGAAACCACAACAAAACACACTGCATTAGCGACCACGCTGAGGATCATCCCCCAATCTGAAATCGCGATATCAAAACTAGCCAATACCTCTGGTGGCGTAATCAACCAGATCAGGAAGTTATTACTGGCGTCTCCGGCAAGCATGTCTGTTTGGCTCATTAACGTAATCAACCAGGTAGCAAAACCCACCGCGAGGCCAACATACACACCTTTCTTATTCCCTTGACGCCAATACATACCGCCAACCAGCGCAGGAGCGAATTGCGTGATAGCCGCGAACGAGAGAAAGCCGATAGCAGAAAGTGAATGAATGGTGTCCAACGCTTGATAGAAACACCACGCGCCAATCAACAAAACTAAAATCAAACCACGGCGGATCCGCAGTAATAATTCAGAAAAATGGTGATGGTTACGCTGCGTCAGTCGCATGCGACGCAATAGCAATGGCATAACCAAGTCATTCGAGACCATGATCGCTAAGGCAATCGTCGATACGATAACCATGCCACTTGCCGCTGAAGTACCGCCTAGAAACGCAAGTAAGGCGATTTCACTCGCCCCTACCGACATCGGCACACTGATGACATAAGTATCAGGCGAAGCGCCACTCAAGAGACCTTGCCCTACCCACGCAATAGGTAAAACAAAAATCCCCATTAAGATCAGATAAATGGGGAACAACCAACGAGCCACGTGCAAATCTTGAGCACGTTCATTTTCCACCACCATCGTATGGAATTGTCGCGGAAGGCAAACGATCGCCAGCATGGTCAGTACAGTATGAATCAATATAGTCGGGATATTTGGTGACTGATACGTCTGTGCGGCAACATCAAGTAAGCTCAAATTCTCGGTGTTCATCGCCAACCAAACAATGAAGACACCAACCACTAAAAAAGCCAGCAGTTTGATAATGGATTCGAAGGCAATTGCCATCATCATCCCACGATGGTGTTCCGTGTTATCAATGTGGCGGGTACCGAATAGCATCGTAAAAATCGCCAATGCGACCACAACAAACCACGACACGCTATCGTTTTGATAACCAAAATCAGTAGCCAGCTCCGGAGCAATGATTTCAAGCCCCATAGTGATACCACGCAGCTGTAAAGCGATGTACGGCAAAATTCCCGCAACCGCTATGAGCGTAACAACCACGGCCAAACCTTGGGATTTACCGTAGCGTGCTCCGATAAAGTCAGCAATCGACGTGATGTGTTCCCGTTTAGCAATCAAAATAAGCCGAGCTAAAACGCGCCATCCGATGGTAAACACTAAAATGGGAGCAATATAAATGGGCAAGAAAGACCAAGGATTACTGCTGGCCTGCCCGACCGTGCCGTAGAAGGTCCACGATGTACAGTACACCGCAATGGAAAGGCTATAAATCCAAGGCCGCCAGCGCGCTAGCCACCTTTTCTGAATGTCGCCGTACCACGCGATGATAAATAAAGCTCCCAAATACGCTAAAGAAACGGGAACCACCAGCCATCCTTGCATCCGATATCCTTTCTTGCCTTTCTTGCTACTTTTAAAGCAAGAGAATAAAAAAACCTCTCCATGAGGGAGAGGTTTCATTTAACACTGCTTTGATAACGGAGACAAAGCTTAGTTTTTAACCTTTGTTACATAAGTCTAATTCTGAGTTTCAAGTGGCTTGTCTGATACATCAACCACCTGATGTGGGTCTTGCGAATCAAGCTTGATGAACAGAGCCAATAACCCCATCGCGGCCATGCCCCAGAACACAAGCGGTCCCCAGTGCTCATAACCCCAGCCACTCAATACGGTCATTAACGCGATAAATGCGCCCAACGGAATCGCGTTATACAACGCTTGCAACGCTACGATCTTATTTTCTTCGGAGTTTTGGATATATTGGATCGCGGCAATGTGTGCGGTAGCAAAAGTCACACCATGCAATAGTTGAACAACCACCAAAGCAATAATTGATGTTGTCGACGCCGTAATACCCCAACGCATCATTACACCAACGGCAGCAGCAATAAACAGCGCGCGTATTGACCAACCTACGAATAAGCGCTTACTCAATGCAAACACTGCCACTTCTGCGGCCACTCCTAAGCTCCACAAGTAGCCAATGACATCTTCCGAGTGACCAGCGGCCTTCCAGTGAATCGCACTAAAGCCGTAGTAAGCCGCATGACTGCCCTGAATTAGTGACACCAACACTAAGAATTTTAGTATCGGCTTGTCGGTCAAAAGAGCGGTCAGCTTTGGACGTTCTGCGCTTTGCCCACCGTGCGTTACAGGCATTGGGTTAGTCGGTCGCATAGCAAACAGCAACGAGATAAACACGCCGAACATCGCAGTGTACAAGATCATATCGGAGCCAAATTCAGCCACCAGGTAGCCCACTGCCGTCGAGCCTGCGATAAAGGCGATCGAACCCCATAGCCGCGTGCGGCCATAATCGAGCATTTTCAGGCGAGCGTAGTAATTTGCCATCGCGTCCGACAACGGAATAATCGGTCCACAACAAAGATTGAACAACACTGTCGCTAGTGCCATTAACCAAAAGCTACCACCCGTAAAAAAGTGAAATCCAACAAAAAGGAGGGCAGCGAAACTCAACCAACGTAAAGCAGGCATAAGATGTTCGACTTTGTGTACTCGTGGGGTGATCACGATATTGGCAACACAACGTGTCGCAAGGCCTAACCCGACCAGCAAACCGATATCTGTCGAAGATACGCCCTGATCCTTAAACCAAAGTGACCAAAATGGCAGATACACGCCATACGCAAAGAAGAATCCGAGAAAGTACTGGGAAATCCAGCCATACGGAGAAGGTTTCAACATTACTAATATCCTAAAACGGGAACACCAACGTTCGAGCCGGGAATTATGGATCGCCATGCGTATTATAAAAAGGGAAGAATAAGAAACTTATCGTTTCCTCGATGGAATACTAACTTTGCGACATTTGGCATCTTCAAGCGAAAACATCGTAATTTAGACCAAAGTCGTCTGGCTTCCGGTAAGAAATTTGTCAGACTTAGAGAGTGTTCCTTCCATCATTATTGGGTGTTCTCATGCCTGACAAATTTAACATGCAATCTCCACCGTTCGATCGCTTAACTGAAGCACAACAAACGCGACTGCGATCGTCTCTGGACGTCGCCTACTATCGAGCTCGAGATGTTATTTTATCCTGCGGACAGAAGAACCCCCACTTACATATTCTGATCAAAGGCGCGGTAGAAGAGCGCTCCAACGATCAACAGGAAGTGTTCGCACATTATGCCAACGACGATATGTTCGATGTACGCTCGTTACTTGAAGACAAGGTACGTCATCACTACATCGCGCTTGAGGACACGCTCTCTTACCTACTGCCGAAAGAAATTTTCCTTGCCCTTTACAACGAAAATGGCCAGTTTGCAGCCTATTTCGATAACAATTTATCGAAACGGCAAGAGCTCATCGAAGCGGCCCATCAACAGCAAAACTTAGCGGAGTTTATTCTCACTAAAGTTGACCGCAGCATTTATCACCCACCGATGATCCTTGAACCAAATACACCAATTAACGAGGTAACACGTTCCTTAAAAGAAAATGGGATTGACGCCGCATTGGTTCAACTCCATGGCGATGATCCACGATTGGAAAAATGGCCATCAGCCCACCCGTACGCAATAGTGACTCGTACTAATATGCTGCATTCTGTGATGATAGATGGTTGCGCGCTCGACACACCAGTGGGTGAGATCGCGAGCTTTCCTGTTTATCACGTTGATGATGGTGACTTTCTATTCAACGCCATGATCACAATGACCAGAAATAGAATGAAACGCCTCATGGTATGTGAAGGCAACCGAGCCGTCGGCATGCTGGATATGACCCAAATTCTCAGCGCGTTCTCAACCCACTCCCACGTGTTAACGCTCAGTATTGCTCGAGCAAGCAGCGTGGAAGAGCTCGCTTTGGCCTCAAACCGCCAATGTCAATTGGTCGAGAGCTTATTGAAAAACGGTATCCGCACTCGCTTCATCATGGAGCTTATCTCAGCCGTAAACGAGCAAATTATCGAGAAAGCGTTCGAGTTAGTGATACCACCAGCCTTGCACGACCATTGTTGCTTGATCGTACTCGGCTCTGAAGGCCGAGGAGAGCAAATTCTCAAAACCGATCAAGACAATGCCCTGATTATTCAAGATGGTCTGGAATGGCCTCATTGCGAACAAGTGATGCAATCCTTCACACACACCCTACAACAGCTCGGTTATCCACTTTGCCCTGGTAAAGTGATGGTTAACAACCCGAAATGGGTCAAAACACAGCAAGAATGGATAAGCACCCTAAACCACTGGATAGCTAAAGCCGAACCACAACAAATCATGGACTTAGCCATTTTCAGTGACGCCCATGCTGTTGCTGGGAATTGCGAGCTGCTGGCTCCAATTGCGGCGCATCTTCGTGACACAATGAAAGATCGCATGTTGATATTGTCTGACTTTACTCGCCCTGCCTTGCAGTTTTCGGTGCCCCTAACTCTATTTGGCAACGTAAAAAGTGCTAAAGACGGATTGGACATTAAACGCGGCGGTATTTTCCCAATTGTACACGGCATTCGCACCTTGTCTTTGGAATATGCCATTGAGGAGAAGAACACGTTTGAGCGCATTGAAGCTCTGAGAAATAAGCGCATCTTAGAATCTGAAACGGCAGATAATCTCAACGAAGCACTGAAATTGTTCTTTAAACTTCGTCTTAATCAGCAACTCAAAAAGCAAGAAGCGTTGAATAACATTGATATTAAACAACTGGATAGAACTGAGCGTGATTTGCTTCGCCACAGCTTACATGTGGTGAAGAAATTTAAGCAATTTTTAGGCTTCCATTATCAAATTCGTGATTAACCCTGATTTTCATAAATCACAGAGGCGTAGGCAATGAACTGGTTACAACGCAAATACTGGCACTACAAACTGAAAGGTTCGCCTTATCAGTCGCTGTTTTGCACGCCAGATAAAACAGAATACGTCTCTCTTGACTGCGAAACCACCAGCCTTGACCCAAATCGCGCCGAGCTGGTGACTATTGCAGCCACCAAGATCATCGACAACCGCATCATCACCAGTCAACCATTTGAAGCCCGCTTACGCGCGCCGCAATCGCTCGACTCAGGCTCGGTCAAGATCCATCGAATTCGCCACCAAGACTTAGTCGATGGCATCAGTGAAAAAGAGGCGCTGCTCGAGCTGCTCGACTTTATCGGCAACCGACCACTTGTGGGCTATCACATTCGTTACGATAAAAAGATCTTAGACCTTGCTTGTCTGCGGCAACTTGGCTTCCCACTTCCTAACCCACTTATCGAGGTCAGTCAGATTTATCACGATAAGTTGGAACGACATTTGCCGAATGCCTATTTCGACTTAAGTCTGGATGCCATTTGTAAACACCTCGAACTTCCTATCCAAGACAAACACGACGCCTTGCAAGACGCGATTTCTGCCGCTTTGGTCTTTGTCCGCTTAACGAAAGGCGATTTACCCAACCTAACCGCGCCGTATACATAAAAATCAGTTGACCTAGCTCCCAGAAATACTTTTGTTTCAGCGATTTCCCGGCGCTTCCATCACTCTCATCCTAAAGTCTAATTGTGGAAATACGCGCGGTGACTGACAGTTATAAGCACAACGTCGTCATTACCACGACCAAGTTATTTAGAACCAAAAAAACAGCCCTACAAAAATATATTCAAAATCTTATCTAGATTGGTGTAAGGCCGAGAAATAAGGCACAAGGAGAGAAGCCATGAGCGAAGCCCACGTTTATCCGGTAAAAGAAAATATTAAAACTCATACACACGCGGATAATGATACTTACTTAGCCATGTATCAGCAGTCGGTAACCGATCCAGAGGGCTTCTGGAGCGAGCACGGCAAAATCGTTGATTGGATCAAACCTTTCACCAAAGTAAAAAGCACTTCTTTCGACACTGGCCATGTTGATATTCGCTGGTTTGAAGATGGCACACTGAACGTCTCGGCTAACTGTATTGACCGTCATCTTGCAGAACACGGGGACGACGTCGCCATCATTTGGGAAGGCGATGATCCAGCCGACGACAAAACACTCACTTTCAACGAACTGCACAAAGAAGTGTGTAAATTCTCCAACGCATTGAAAGAGCAAGGCGTACGCAAGGGCGACGTGGTGTGTCTATACATGCCAATGGTGCCAGAAGCTGCAGTGGCTATGCTCGCTTGTACCCGTATTGGTGCGGTTCACACCGTAGTATTTGGCGGTTTCTCACCAGAAGCGCTATCCGGCCGTATCATCGACTCTGACGCTAAAGTCGTGATCACCGCAGACGAAGGCGTACGTGGCGGACGCGCTGTTCCACTGAAAAAGAACGTGGATGAAGCACTAACCAACCCAGACGTAAAAACCATCAATAAAGTCGTCGTGCTTAAACGTACAGGTGGTGATGTTGAATGGCATGAACACCGTGATGTTTGGTGGCACGAAGCAACAGCCAACGTTTCTGACGTTTGCCCACCAGAAGAGATGAAAGCCGAAGACCCGCTGTTCATCCTCTACACATCTGGCTCGACAGGTAAACCTAAAGGCGTACTACATACTACAGGCGGTTACCTCGTCTACGCGGCAATGACCTTTAAATATGTCTTCGATTATCAACCAGGAGAAACCTTCTGGTGTACCGCGGATGTGGGCTGGATTACAGGCCATACTTACCTAATTTATGGTCCACTAGCGAACGGGGCCAAAACCATTCTGTTTGAAGGTATTCCAAACTACCCAAGCACGGCTCGTATGAGTGAAGTGGTTGATAAGCACCAAGTGAACATTCTCTACACTGCGCCAACCGCTATTCGTGCACTAATGGCAAAAGGTAACGAAGCGGTAGCAGGGACATCTCGTTCAAGCTTACGTGTGATGGGTTCAGTAGGTGAGCCTATCAACCCTGAAGCGTGGGAGTGGTACTACAAAACGATTGGTAACGAGAGCTCGCCTATCGTTGATACTTGGTGGCAAACAGAGACCGGCGGTATCTTAATTGCACCACTACCAGGCGCAACAGATTTAAAACCAGGCTCAGCAACTCGACCATTCTTCGGAGTCCAACCTGCACTGGTTGATAACATGGGCAACATCATTGAAGAAACCGCAGCAGAAGGTAACTTGGTGATCCTTGATTCATGGCCAGGTCAGATGCGTACTGTTTATGGCGACCACGAGCGCTTTGAACAGACCTACTTCTCAACCTTTAAGGGAATGTACTTTACTAGTGATGGGGCTCGTCGTGACGAAGACGGTTACTACTGGATCACGGGCCGTGTTGATGACGTACTAAACGTGTCGGGTCACCGCATGGGTACCGCTGAAATAGAATCGGCTCTTGTCGCACATCATAAAATTGCTGAGGCCGCTATTGTGGGCATTCCGCATGATATCAAAGGCCAAGCTATCTACGCTTACATTACCTTGAACGATGGTGAATTCCCGTCAGCAGAGCTACACAAAGAAGTGAAAGATTGGGTGCGTAAAGAAATTGGTCCAATTGCAACACCAGATGTACTGCACTGGACGGATTCCTTACCGAAGACTCGTTCTGGTAAGATCATGCGTCGAATCCTGCGTAAAATTGCAACGGGTGATACCAGCAACCTCGGAGACACATCAACGCTTGCCGATCCGAGCGTTGTAGATAAACTTATCGCAGAGAAAGCAGAATTGGCATAAATTCAACCAACTGTTTTAAAAGCACTTTAAAAACCGCCATCACTCATGGCGGTTTTTTGCTTTAGTGCACAAATTGGCCACACAAAAAATATGGCAATTATGTTGTTTTTGTTAACTTGGTTACAGAAACGAGAGTGGCTATTAGGAGATTAGACCAGTAAATTGCTGCTAATTGCTATGAATTAGCTATAATCTTGGTCGATTTTTTAAAATTTGCTCGGTTTTAACAAAAAAATCGTGCTGAACTATCGTATATTTGGGAATATAAACGTTCCACTCACGATAAGGGAAGATAGCAACACAATGTCTGCAAAGTCACGGATTCTTGTTCTAAACGGACCAAATCTTAATCTATTGGGTCTGCGCGAACCGACACACTATGGTCACAGTACCTTAGCTCAAGTTGTGGATACTCTTACAGAGCAAGCCCATAACGCTGGGGTAGAACTGGAACACCTACAATCAAATCGTGAGTACGAACTGATTGAAGCCATTCACGCTGCCTATGGCAAGATTGACTTCATCATCATCAATCCAGCGGCTTTCACTCATACTAGTGTGGCGCTGCGAGATGCATTACTTGGCGTCGCCATCCCATTTATTGAGGTGCACTTATCAAATGTGCACGCACGTGAACCATTCCGTCATCACTCTTACCTGTCAGATAAAGCAGAGGGTGTGATTTGCGGTTTAGGCGCACAAGGTTATGAATTTGCTCTGTCTGCAGCGATCAATAAGCTACAGGCAAAGTAACCCTAACACTCTGCAACCCTACGAGGGTTGTCTTAATCACAAGATAAAAGAGAAAGAAAAGATGGATATTCGTAAAATCAAGAAGCTAATTGAGTTAGTTGAAGAGTCTGGCATTGCTGAGCTAGAGATCTCTGAAGGTGAAGAGTCAGTGCGCATCAGCCGTCATGGCACTGCAGCCCCTCAAGCACCAATTCACTACGCAGCAGCTCCAGCGGCGGCACCTGCTCCAGTAGCAGCGGCACCAGTAGCGGAAGCGCCAGCAGCAGAAGCTCCAGCAGCAACACCTGCAGGTCACCAAGTTCTTTCTCCAATGGTTGGTACTTTCTACCGCTCTCCAAGCCCAGACTCTAAAGCATTCGTAGAAGTGGGTCAGAAAGTAAATGCTGGCGATACTCTATGTATTGTTGAAGCAATGAAAATGATGAACCAAATCGAAGCGGACAAATCTGGCGTTGTTACAGCAATCCTAGCTGAAGACGGCCAACCAGTTGAATTCGACCAACCTCTTGTTGTAATCGAATAAGCGGGGCTTGCCTTATGCTAGACAAAGTAGTCATCGCGAACCGAGGTGAAATTGCACTTCGTATTCTTCGCGCTTGTAAAGAATTAGGTATTAAGACCGTCGCTGTTCACTCGACAGCTGACCGCGATCTTAAGCACGTACTACTCGCAGACGAAACCGTATGTATCGGCCCTGCTCGTGGTATCGACAGCTACCTAAACATTCCACGCATCATTTCTGCAGCAGAAGTGACTGGTGCTGTGGCTATCCACCCAGGTTACGGCTTCCTGTCTGAGAACGCAGACTTCGCAGAGCAAGTTGAGCGCAGTGGTTTCATCTTCGTTGGTCCAAAGGCAGACACTATCCGCCTAATGGGCGATAAAGTATCTGCTATCAATGCAATGAAGAAAGCAGGCGTTCCTTGTGTACCGGGTTCTGACGGCCCTCTAGACAATGACGAAGAGAAAAACAAAGCATTTGCTAAGCGCATTGGTTACCCAGTAATCATCAAAGCATCTGGCGGCGGCGGCGGTCGTGGTATGCGTGTTGTTCGCGCAGAGAAAGACCTTATCCAAGCTATTGCAATGACACGTGCTGAAGCAAAAGCGGCGTTCAACAATGACATGGTTTACATGGAGAAATTCCTAGAAAACCCTCGTCACGTTGAAGTTCAGGTTATTGCTGACGGTCAAGGCGGCGCAATCCACCTTGGTGAGCGTGACTGTTCAATGCAACGTCGTCACCAAAAAGTAGTGGAAGAAGCTCCAGCACCTGGTATCACAGAAGAAATGCGTAAGTACATCGGTGAACGCTGTACTCGTGCATGTATCGAGATCGGTTACCGCGGCGCAGGTACGTTTGAATTCCTATACGAGAACGGTGAGTTCTACTTCATCGAAATGAACACTCGTATTCAAGTAGAGCACCCAGTAACAGAGATGGTTACTGGCATCGACCTAATCAAAGAACAGCTTCGTGTTGCAGCGGGTCAGCCTCTGTCATTCACTCAAGATGATATTAAGATCCGTGGCCATGCGATTGAGTGTCGTATCAACGCAGAAGACCCTGAGCGCTTCCTACCATCTCCGGGTAAGATCGAGCGTTTCCACGCTCCTGGCGGTATGGGTGTACGTTGGGAATCTCATATCTACACAGGCTACACAGTTCCACCTCATTACGATTCAATGATTGGTAAACTGATCACTTACGGTGAGAACCGTGATGTAGCGATTGCACGTATGAAAAACGCACTGGGTGAGATGATCATCGAAGGCATCAAAACTAACGTGCCACTGCAATTCTCCATTATGAATGACGAAAACTTCCAACACGGTGGTGCAAACATCCACTACCTAGAGAAGAAGCTTGGCTTACAATAAGCCTAAGCAAACGTCTTAAAAAATGCCCACTCCCGTGGGCATTTTTGTTTTATATGTACGCGAAGGGCTCAACATATAAATCGGCTTATTTGGGTATATACTCAAACAAATCGTAGAGTTCTGGTAAACTCTGCGCCACTTCATTCACTTTAAGAGCAAAAACCAATGCCTTGGATTCAAATCAAACTCAACGCGACCAATGAAAACGCTGAGCAAATCGGCGATATGCTAATGGAAGAGACTGGCGCGCTGTCTGTTACATTCTTAGACGCGCAGGATACACCTGTATTCGAACCTCTACCTGGCGAAACTCGCTTATGGGGCGATACTGATATTCTGGCACTGTATGATGCAGAAGCAGACACTAACTTCATCATCGACCAAGTTAAAGCGAGCAACATGCTGGCTGACAATTTTGCTTACAAAGTAGAACAGCTTGAAGATAAAGACTGGGAACGCGAATGGATGGAAAACTTCCACCCAATGAAATTTGGTGAACGCTTATGGATTTGTCCAAGCTGGCGCGATATTCCAGATCCTGACGCTGTTAATGTTATGTTGGATCCAGGCCTTGCATTCGGTACGGGTACTCACCCTACAACAGCACTTTGTCTTGAGTGGCTAGAAAGCATGGACTTAAGCGGTAAGACCGTTATCGACTTCGGTTGTGGCTCAGGTATTCTTGCGATCGCAGCGATCAAACTGGGCGCTGAAAAAGTGATAGGGATCGACATTGATCCTCAAGCCCTGCTTGCTTCAAAAGACAATGCTGAGCGTAATGGCGTTGCAGACAAACTAGAAGTTTACTTACCGCAAAATCAACCTGAAGGTCTCGTCGCTGACATCGTTGTGGCCAACATCCTTGCGGGACCTTTACGTGAACTTGCACCTATCATCAAAGGACTAGTTAAGCCAAATGGCGACCTCGCTATGTCCGGCGTATTAGACACTCAAGCTGAAGATGTTGCGAACTATTACCGTGACGAGCTTCACATTGACCCGATTGTTGAGCAAAGTGAATGGTGTCGCATCTCTGGTCGTAAGCAAGGCTAGACAAGGTTTTCAGAGCTAATTGTTTGAAATTCATACAATTTACAAAAACAATTTGTAAATGCTCAAATATTAGTCTTTTCACGCAGTGAAAAAATGCGTAAAATGCGCGCCCTTGCTGGTACAGAACTGTGATGACGTTTTGAAAATCGGAAACTATCAACTTAAGAACAATCTAATCGTAGCCCCTATGGCTGGTGTAACGGATAGACCGTTTCGCGAGTTGTGTCTTCGCTATGGTGCGGGAATGGCCGTCAGTGAAATGATGTCTGCTAACCCAAAACTATGGGGAACGTCAAAGTCGAAACAGCGCATGGTACACGAGGGCGAATCGGGCATTCGCTCTGTACAGATTGCGGGTTCCGATCCACAGCTTATGGCGGACGCAGCTCAATTCAGTGTTGAGAACGGTGCACAAATCATCGACATCAACATGGGCTGCCCGGCAAAAAAAGTGAATAAGAAGCTAGCGGGCTCTGCTCTGCTTCAATACCCAAACATTATCGAAGAGATTTTGAAAGCGGTCGTGAATGCAGTGGACGTTCCTGTAACGTTAAAGACTCGAACTGGCTGGGATACAGACAACAAGAACTGTGTCCAGATCGCTAAATTAGCCGAAAACTGCGGCATACAAGCTCTTGCTCTGCATGGCAGAACGAAAGCATGTATGTACAAAGGTGAGGCCGAATATGACAGCATTAAAGCGGTAAAAGAGGCGATTTCAATTCCGGTTATCGCGAACGGTGATATCGATAGCCCGGAGAAAGCCAAATTTGTACTGGAGTACACCGGTGCGGACGCTTTAATGATTGGACGCCCTGCCCAGGGTCGTCCTTGGATTTTCCAGGAAATCCATCACTATTTGGAAAACGGCACCACAATGGAGGAACTTCCAACTGAGGAAGTGAAAACCATTATGCTTGGTCATGTAAATGCTCTGCATGAGTTTTATGGGGAGTTCTTAGGTCCACGTATCGCGCGCAAGCACGTTGGGTGGTACCTGAAAGAGCATGAACAGGCAAGTGAGTTTCGCCGTACCTTCAACGCTATCGACGCAGCTCCGCTGCAAATTGAGGCGTTAGAAGGTTATTTTGATAACGTTGCATCATAATTAAGAGAAGAGCTAGACCGAATATGTTCGAACAAAATCTGACTTCAGAAGCATTAACAGTAACTACAGTAACGTCACAAGACCAGATTACTCAGAAGCCTTTACGTGACTCTGTTAAAGCGTCTCTTAAAAACTACCTTGCTCAACTAAACGGCCAGGAAGTAACAGAACTATACGAATTAGTTCTAGCTGAAGTTGAACAGCCACTACTAGATACTATCATGCAGTACACTCGCGGTAACCAAACTCGCGCAGCAACTATGATGGGTATCAACCGCGGTACTCTTCGCAAGAAACTTAAGAAATACGGCATGAACTAAGACCGTTTTTCAAAAAGTATTTGGAACAAGCCGTTACCTTTTTAGGTAACGGCTTTTCTTTATCTACTAAAACACTACGAATAACGCTCACTTTGTTCAGTATTACCAACTGGCTTTAAGATAACTACTGCTGAGCCAAACAATAGGAAAGCCACGAAAGCGACCCATTCATTGCCTACAGAATACGCGAAGCCCGCCAAGGCAGACCAAATCGCGACACCAAAGTGCATCATACTCATTCCAGAAGACATTAACACACCTCGATATTCATCAGATAAGCTTGCGATATGTGCTTGTAATGCCGGAGAACCAAACCCTCCAGCAAGAGACCAGAGCACTAGAGCTGGAAGATAAGCGGTCACCGTACTCATCTCATTTGAGAACACCCATGCACTGCAAGGTATGCACACCATTAAAGCCACTCGCATAACGGCTCGAGAGCTACCAAGCCAGCGAGAAGCTCTCGCCACGCACATATTTCCAACCACACTCACGATCCCTAGAGCTGCATAAATAGCGCCCACCCAACCGAGCGCCAAATCACTGGTATCTCGAATATGAAGGCCTATCAGGTTAAATACACCAATACCTCCCCCTAGGCCTAAACACATCGCTAGAATCGCCCTCAACGCGCCTGGAAGATGAATGACGTCTGTGATAGGTGGCAGAGTATCTGACTTCTTGGACTCATTATGCTTGTTGTTCATGGACACTACGCTCATGGCACCGACAAAAAGAGCCGCAACGCCCAAAATAATAAAAGCGGCACGCCATGATAAAAGCTGGGTCAACAATGCTCCGATCGCCGGGCTAGTTATCATACCTAGCGTTAATCCCGCCTGAACCATCACAATTTGACGCATCGCTCTATTACCCTTCGCGTCTCCCGCTAACGCGAATGCAATTGGTAACATGCCTGCACTTGCAATACCAGTGATCACTCGAGTTGCAATAGCAAGTTCAAAATCATGAACTATGCCCGTCGTAATAGACGCAACCCCAAATACAAAGCAAGCAGGCACCATGATACGAATACGCCCAACTCGGTCTGATAAACGGCCCAAGTAAGGAGCGCAAATTGCTATGGCTAAACTATATGCTGTAATAAATAAGGTCACCTGACTCGGTTGAACACTTAAATCATTTCCGATAGGTTCAAGAATAGATCCAAGCATCAACTCATCAGCACCAACAAGAAAAGCCACGAGAAATAGGATCATGGACTGCATCATAGCTCCACCTCCTGTTCTGTTTCCGATTCAGCACAAGTGAGCAACGAAATATCTAAAACTCTATCAGGCCAAGATTGCAAAAATGCCTTCTCATGAGATACTACAATCACGCTACCGGAAAAGCGCTGGAGAGCCTCTTTAAGCGCATTTTTACTGCTGCTATCCAAATGTGTTGTTGGTTCGTCCAACAGCAAAACATTGCATTTCTGAACCGATAAACAACACAACTTCACCCGAGTTTGCTCACCACCGCTCAATGTATCTAAGTGGCGCTGCGTCTTATCCCCCGTAATCCCAAAGCGAGCTAATAGCTTGCGTGACTCTTTGCTTGAGATTGTTGGCGCACAAGAGCACAGCTCCTGTTCAGGTGTGTTCTGAGGATGGCGCCAAGACAAATCTTGAGAAAAATAACCAATCATTGCACCTTTTGCCAATACCACCTCACCAGAGAGTGGCTCGATCTCCCCCATCAGGGTTTTAAGTAAGGTCGACTTACCCACGCCGTTAAAGCCAGCAACAACCAACTTTTCCCCGCGCGCTAACGTGATATCAAACACTGGAAGCAGAGGCTGCTGATAACCGATCATCAACGCTTTTGCGTCAATCACATTCGGTTGCCCAATGGGCTGGTAAGCAAAGTCAAACATCGATACTTTCTCTACATTATTCAGTTGAATACGTTCGATTTTATCCAGTTTTTTCTTACGCCCTTTAGCAAGACTCGCGTTAACTCCAGCGCCATTTTTGGCAATAAATTGCTCTAACTTTCGAATTTCATTTTGCTGAGCCTTATATTGCTTTTCTATCAAAGCACCATCGTGATGCTTTTGCTGCATTGCTTTGACATAAGTGCCGCTGTATTTTCGAACCGTTTGATAATCAATATCACAAATACTGGTCGCTACTTGATTAAGGAAATCAACATCATGAGAAACCAGTAAAACGGTGCCAATGTAATCATTGAGAAACGTGACTAGCCATTCAATGTGCGGAGCATCAAGATAGTTTGTCGGCTCATCAAGAATTAACACATCGGGGTTGCGAAGTAACAACCTGCCTAAAAGGACTTTGTGTCTTTGACCGCCACTTAGCGAGACAAGCGGTGTATCTAAGCTAAATTGATAAATGCCAAGACCTACAGCAACTTGTTCAATTTTGGTATTAATTGCATAGAAGTTTTCATCTTCTAAATATGCCTGTAGCCGAGCGACTTGGCTTAAAAGAGATGTAGAGTGAGACTCGGTCATCGCATGATACAAAGTCCAAAGCTTTTGCTCTGCAGCGTATAAACTCTCAAAAGAGCCCTTTAAACACTCATGAACTGTCAGCACATTATCGATCTTAAAATGTTGTTCTAAATACCCTACCTCAAGGCTTGGTAACCATTCAATGCGGCCCTTATCTGCAGATAATTCACCGAAAAGCAGTTTCAATAAGGTGCTTTTTCCAACACCATTCGCTCCGGTGATACCTACTTTCTCTCCCACGTTAATACGAAAGGTCACGTTGTTGTATAATGTCTTATCGGCTATCTGATAAGACAAATTTTTAACTTGTAAAATACTCATGTTTTCAACCAAATAAAAAAGGGCCGGTGATCAATACCGGCCCTTATTTCAATACTGGGAAATGCTTTGTAGCTGCTTAACAGATACAAAAAGGCCGATGATGAAATATCACCGGCCATCTCTTCTCTTTTATCAGGTGTACAAGCACCTGCGTATAACTTCAGCGAAGCTACCCACACATAAAACACCTGATGAAGATTAATTTAAGACTCCGAGCAACACTTCATCGCGTTTTTTGCACGGAGTTCAGCCTTCTTACAAAGCTTTTAAACAAGAGATATAACATGATTTACTGTCGAAAAAATATTCGATGTGAAGCGTACACCTTTAGAATAAAAAGTACCAGATAATTATTAAAAACTATCGTGACTTAGACGAAGATCCACTGAAAGAAGACCTTTCCTCAGTCAATGTGCTAGGTGAACGACTTACTCAGCAAACACAGCTATGAAAGCACCTATACCGCTCACGTTATACGTACGTAGTGGTGGCTTTGAAGGTTGGAGAGGGTTAGAGGGAAGAAGTAGCGAATATACTTTAAGACACTGGCTTAAATAGATCGACAAAACAAAATCCATGTTTGGAAAGTTTTAAATGCGCTGAGTTTATATTAATAAGCGCCTATGGCTAAATCAAAACATCTAAAGCAGAGAAATCTCCCCCGAAAATAACATAACCTATTGAATAAATTTTCCAGGTAATAATAAAGGAAGCTTTGGTAAGTTAAGCACAGGGGCTCAAAACTAGCGCTCGAGACTGCAGAAACCACACAAAACTGCGTTCCACTTCACTCATACAGGGCTTAGAAAGCATAGCCAGAGGGAAGCCGGCCTCTCGATGCAAGGTTTCAATATGAAAGTGGGTTTAAGGTAAGTCGGGGAACCAAAACGAAAAAAGCCTCAGTCTTTCGACTGAGGCTTAATATAAGTGGCGGAGTGGACGGGACTCGAACCCGCGACCCCCGGCGTGACAGGCCGGTATTCTAACCAACTGAACTACC
>NZ_JAWPOJ010000317.1:0-1174 GCF_033344235.1 Vibrio sp. Vb1554
AGGCTTCGATACGGCGCCATTGCGTTGTCTCGAAGCTTTGCTTCCTCAAATTAGCAATTTCTAACTGCTTCTGTTCGCGACCCAAAAATTCATCATCAAGAATATCTGCACGTTTTTCTAGGTAATTTGTCAGCTCTATTTCAAACGTCGCTCGTTGTTCATCCAATTTTTGCAGCCTTTGCGCGCCTTCTTCTCCTACCAACTCGACGCGAGCGAGATACTTATCCTGTGAACTGAGTAATTCGGTTTGGTCGAGTTGCCTCGTCAAGGCATTGTTGCGTTCACTTTGCTGGATGTACTCAGGTTGTTCAGATAACGCTTGGTTGAGTAGTAGTTGCTGAGAATCAGAGTCTTGCTCGTACGTTTTAATCGCCAGTTTCTCTATTGCGAGTTGGCGTAGTCGATTTTCTTCATCAAAGAGTTGGGAAATCTGTTGATCGTTAAAGTATTCAAGTTGCAAATTTAGAATGGCTTCATTCAGCCGTTGCAGTTGGCTTAATGACAACGTCGTATCTTCAAGTGGTTCTAATTTAGAAAGCGCCCGTTTGTACGCGAGATAGGTTTGAAACAACTCAACATCAATGCCTAGTGAGTTTTGCTGCGAGATACTTTCTTCAATATTTTCTTGGATTTCTTCAAGGCTATGTTCCCCCAAACCACTTAATGAGTACTCAAAAAAGTCTTTCTGAGAGGAGAGGTCGATAGCAGTGTCATGTTGCGATTGAGCCATCTTGGATTGTGGTGAGTCCGATACGTAGAGGGAAGCCGCTCCCACACCGAGAAGCGAAAGAATGGGCACAGCGATAAGAGCGACTTTCTTCATGGGGAACTCCTGTTACAGACCTTGCAGTTTCAAACGATTCGCATGCTGGCGATACAGCGTGACGGGGTCGGTTTCAAAAAGATGGTGGATACCGAGTAAACCGTTAATTTCGTCCAAGTGATTCATTTTGTAATCATCACGAATGACTTTTCCTAAATGAGTGCTGCATGCGCCAACGAGCCCATCGTTTGGCCCATCGAATGCCAAGCCGAGTACCATCATGGCTGCGTCTGTCGGATCGAAAACGTTGGAAAAAGTGGATGATCCGGTCCATGAGTAGTAATACACGCCGTTTGGTGCCAGTAAATCACCGTCGCCACATTCGCTGGTTGGAATACCTTCAGGGTAGTG
>NZ_JAWPOJ010000318.1:0-1174 GCF_033344235.1 Vibrio sp. Vb1554
GGTTTCGCACATTTTTATCACAAATCGTTACCCATTCTTGATTACGCTCGTTTGGCAGCTTAAATCGCGCTGTAGCGTTCGTTTGGTTGATGAGGTAAACCAACTCTTGTCCGTCTTTACCAATGCCTAAGTGAAGCGCTACGGAGCTTAATCGGTTACAGTCGTCGTGTTACATAAATCGGCCATCAGTTAGACGCCAGAAAATGCGGTTGTTGTTGCGATTTTCGCCGCTGAAAGCACGGATGAAAGGCACCATGTATTGGTGACGGTTTGCGACCATTTGCGCCATCCAAGTTTTGAAGTGCGCTTTGCGCTCCGTCTCGCTCCAGTTGATCCAACTGGTTTTATTGTCTTGGCAGTAGGCGTTATTGTTGCCACCTTGCGAGTGTGACAATACATCGGCGGTCAAAATGTGCGGAATACCAAACGCAAAGAGCAAGCTCGCAATCAGGTTGCGTTTTTGCTTCTCACGCGTGGCGATGATCATGATGTTTTCCGTCTCGCCTTCTACGCCGTAGTTTTCTGAGCGGTTGTCACCGTGGCCATCGCGGTTCTCTTCGCCATTGGCTTCGTTATGTTTGTGCTTGTAAGAGACTAAATCTTGCAACGTGAAGCCATCGTGGTAAGTGATGTAATTTACCGTGAGTTTGTATGGCCAGTTGGCGGCGCTGTAGATATCGCGAGAGCCCATAAGGCGAGTGGCGAATTCTTTCAAATAGCCTTGATCACCACGCCAAAAACTGCGGGAAATATCGCGCAGCTTGTCGTTACATTCGTTCCAACCAAATGGGAAGTTACCAACTTGATAGCCATTAGGGCCAATATCCCACGGCTCGGCAATCAATTTGGTTTCACGCAAAATCGGGTCTTGAGCGACGGCTTTGAAAAATGCCGCTTCAGGGTTGTAATCATCCCCTTGACGTCCCAAAGTGGCGGCCAAATCAAAGCGGAAACCGTCGATTTTGAATTCGCTAACCCAGTAACGCAGCGTGTCCATAACCAGGTTTAATGCTGGTTGATAGGTGAGATCGACTGTGTTGCCACAACCAGTGTAGTTGGCAAAGTGATTGCCGTGCTTAATGTAAAAGCGAGAATCGAGCGCTTTGAGATTAAACACTGTCGCGCCTTCGCCTCCTTCTGCTGTGTGGTTGTAAACCACATCCAGAATCACTTC
>NZ_JAWPOJ010000319.1:0-1173 GCF_033344235.1 Vibrio sp. Vb1554
GCTTGCTAAAGATAGCGACTTTCTTAACAATCTATTAAAAAGAATATACTCAGTTCATCACATTCTACGATGAAGTCATGAACTCAGTGCATTCCTTCAAACAGCTCTACCCCATACGCAAAAGCGATGGGCCCAATGCAGTACTCTTACGAATAACAAAAATGCGGCAAGCAGTATTTGTCGAACGCAACATTTGCGCTACCCCCTTTGGGGTTCATAATTAATGTAATGCGAAATCTGGAGACGCATCGTGCACCTAAGTCCAAACGATTCAAACCAATACCGCTACCTTACTTTGAGTAATGGCTTGCGCGTATTGCTGATTCATTCTGATACAGCTCAACAGTCGGCAGCCGCCCTAGCTGTGAACGTTGGACACTTCGACGACCCAGTTGATCGTCAAGGTCTGGCTCACTATCTAGAACACATGCTTTTTTTGGGTACGGAAAAATACCCTAAAGTGGGCGAGTTTCAAAGTTATATTAGCCAACATGGTGGAACGAATAACGCGTGGACAGGAACGGAGCACACCTGCTTCTTTTTTGATGTTACTCCAAGTGCATTTGAAAACGCACTGGATCGCTTTAGCCAATTCTTTACCGCGCCACTGTTTAATGAAGAAGCATTAGATAAAGAGCGTCAAGCGGTCGACTCTGAGTACAAGCTGAAATTGAATGACGACTCGCGTCGCTTGTATCAAGTTAACAAAGAAGTCATCAATCCAGAGCATCCATTTTCAAAATTCTCTGTCGGCAATTTAGATACGCTTGGCGACCGAGATGGTCAGTCTATTCGTGATGAAATTGTCGAGTTTCATCATTCTCAATATTCAGCCGATCTTATGACGCTGACGTTGTTTGGGCCTCAATCTCTTGATGAGCAGCAAGCTTGGGTAGAAGCCATGTTTGCTGACATCCCTAATCATCAATTAAGTGGTAAATCGATTAACGTACCGATTGGGACTGAAGACAGCACCGGAATTTTGGTTCAAATTGAGCCCATCAAAGAGTTTCGCAAACTCATTCTCACCTTCCCTATGCCGGGAATGGATAAACACTACGGCGTGAAGCCTCTCTCTTATTTCGCTCATTTGTTAGGTTACGAAGGCGAAGGGAGCTTGATGCTGCAACTGAAAAGCAAAGGCTGGATCACTTCCCTATCAGCCGGCGGCGG
>NZ_JAWPOJ010000320.1:0-1171 GCF_033344235.1 Vibrio sp. Vb1554
AATGGACTCAAGTTGATTGTGTTCCCAATCCGCCACTTGCGTGTGTTCGCCATCGATTGCTGCGGTCAGTATCCACTGCCCATTTCGCTGTTGTATATCAAAGTAACCAGCAAATCGACGGCACGTCGTGAAGCCAAACAAGGTGTAACCAGCAGAATCCTCAATCACTAGATAGTTGTAGTAACGCTTAGGTGCATGTTGCGAGTACACACGGTATGGGGGAATGTTGTCGGGGCAGCGACCTATTTCAATCGGGTGCGTGATCGTTCCTGACGTTTGCGCCAACATTTGAAAACCATCACCAATCACGTTGGCTTCGTGCTCGTATAGAAACGGCATTTCGAACAGCACTTCACGGTCAGTAAAGGTCTTATTGTGAAGCCCAGAGAAAGAGAAATGGGCTTGATTACCAATCACATCCACGTGCAGATCGTTATCGATGATCGTCATTTCGGAATGGTTGGCTAACTGAATGGTCTGAGCCATATTGCATCTACTCACTGATTATTATTGTTTTGTGTCCAATTGACCCCACGATGCTTGGTTGCGCGTGAAGCCTTTTGAATATGACTTCATTATCCTGTGAATGATGCGAGCAATTCGTTATTTTCGTCACGAATCCATGCACTCTGACGCTCAAAAACGGTTATTGAGATAACGCTCACTGAAATTTTGGTTAAAAAAATACCAGCCCGAAGGCTGGTATTTCGATTTATGCAAATTGCACTAATTAAGCAACTTCGATTGGACCACCGAATGAAGTCACTGGCGGTACTTTGCCTGTGAACTTCTCGAAGTCTACGATACATGTGTTCGCAGAAGTCGCTTGAGCAAGCTCAGAAGAGCCGATGTCCTGCGTTAGCGTATTAGGGTCACCGTAAGTACAGATTGCGCCTTCTTTCTCGTTTAGAGGGCCGTACCATGCGCCTTCTTCGATACGGATAACGCCACGTGGGTAACTGTCAGTTAGAACAGCACCAGCTAGTAGCTGACCGCGGCCGTTGAATACGCGTACCAAGTCACCGTCTTTGATGCCTTTTGCTTTTGCATCGATTGGGTTGATGTAAACAGGCTCACGACCTTGCACCGCGTATGTCGCGCGGAACTCTTCAGACTCACACATTTGAGAGTGCAGACGCTTGTCTGGGTGACAAGACTGCAACCAGAATGG
>NZ_JAWPOJ010000321.1:0-1170 GCF_033344235.1 Vibrio sp. Vb1554
ATTGCCGTGTCTTGGTCAATCAAAAGATGACAGCAATCGTCGCCATCAAAAACCAGTTGTTCTAGTTGGCAACGGTGAGCAAAATCCGTCATCAAAGCGGTAGTAAATCCATTAGCCATTTGAATGAATAATCCTATTGTGCTTGTTACGAATTCGGCGGACGAGTCATGAAAACAGAGTGACTCAGGCCGTTTTGATGCTGTTATTTTTCATCATTCGTCGCGATTAATATGCTAAAGATGGTCGGATTTTTTTCGTTTTAAGACGTTTGAAAACAACAAAGCTCAGCAATGTGCTGAGCTTTGTGTTCGATTGATTTGGCGGTGACTCTCTACTCTGGTGACGTCATTTTCCGCTCACTGAGTTGTTTCACCATCGCTTGCTTTAACGCCTGAATCTGTCCATCGATACTGGCGTCAATAATGCCGACTTCGGTTTCCAGTATGCAGCCACCGTTTTTGAGGCGCGCATCGGCAACCACATCGACATAACCCACTTCAGGAAAATCACTCAAAACGCCAGCAACTTTCTCTCTCACGTCAACCACTTGCTCAGGATGAACGTGTAAGATCACTTGCTTTTGATTACTCACCAATTGCAGCGCTTCTCTGACCACGCTGATCGTGGTGTCAACGTCATCAAATGTGTCGATGATTTTACGCACCGCATCTAAGACGACATTCGTCATTTTGTGCTCAACTTGCAGGTAATATTCATTGCAGCGAGCCAAAGTAGCGACCATCGCTTGCGCATTTTCTATTTTCGCCTGCTCCAAACCATCTTGATAGCCGCGCTGCTTTTCGGTTTCATACGCTTGCTGCGCTTTAGCAATGATGCTGTCGGCTTTCGAATTCGCCGCTTCAACCAAATGTTGCGAATCGAGATAACTAACGTAATCCTTGGCTTTGAGCACCTTTAAACCTGGCGCTAACTGCAAGTTGTCGGTTTTATTTCAACAAATGAAACCATTGGGGAATAACCTGTTTTGCGATTTTTTTGGTGAGTCGGTACGCGAGATCACGCTGCTCTTCAACGAGCCAAGAGGTGTTTTCTTTCACTTGGCTAAGTGATTGATCGAGCTTGAACTGCCAACGGAGCAAAATATCGTGAGAAGAGCTCGCTAAGATAAACTTCATCCATGCGTAGCCCTGTTTGAGCATGTGACGTTCA
>NZ_JAWPOJ010000322.1:0-1168 GCF_033344235.1 Vibrio sp. Vb1554
CAATGCGACCTTGTTGTTCGTGGTAAAGCTTGAAACAGGAACTGTTCAAGCGAGCGCGGATACTATCATTCCACTTAGAATTGGGCAACCCAAATCGTATCTAAATCAATAAAAACACATCATTTGGCGGATCCGAAGTTGATGGTTTTCATCACTTAGCGTGAAAAATGCTCGTATCGCTTCTATTTTCATCGGTTTGATTAGCGTTTACCGATGAAAAAGAGTCTTTCGTGATTCGTTTTAAGTACGGCTACGGTGCAACGTTAATGTGGCTTTTAAACCACCCATTTTGCTCTTTTCTAAAGCCAGTAGGCCTCGATAGCTGTGCGCCATTTCACTCACAATATTTAAACCGAGCCCAGAACCTGGCGTTGTTTCGTCTAATCTGACACCACGTTTGATGACTTGGCCTAATTGCGCTTGAGGGATTCCAGGCCCATCGTCTTCGATAATCAGGTGGATACTATCCTTATCCTGAGTAGAGTGGACGCGAATCATGCTATTTGCCCATTTATAGCCATTTTCAAGCAAGTTACCGATCATTTCGTCGAGGTCGGTTTTTTCAACTGCAACATTCAATTCAGAATCAAGTTCATTAACTAAGGTGATGTCTCGTTCGGCATAGACTTTATCGAACGCCATTGAGATAGCATCCACTCGCTCTGCTGGATTGGCTTTGACAGAAAGGATGTTCATGGAACCCGCCATTCGAGCGCGACCTAAATGATAGTCGATGTGATCTTGAATCTGGTCGAGTGGGGCGTTTAAGCGTGCTTGCGTTTTGGGCTCTAGCGTTTGTACTTCATTTTTTAACACAGATAGCGGCGTTTTGAGTGCGTGTGATAAATTACCCGCGTGGTTACGCGCACGTTCCAGTAACTCCTGATAGTGGAAAAGAAGAGCATTGAGGTCAGAAATAAGCGGCGAAATCTCTTTCGGATAAGTTTCTTCTAAACTCTTTTTATTTCCAGCTTTGAGCTCTGCCAGCTCTTTTTGCAGTTTAGTTAATGGACTCAATGACCAAACGATTTGCAAGAGAATGACAGTCAAAACGCCAGCAAACAACAATCCTAGAATTAGCCAGAGTTGACCAATAAGGGTTTGCAGTGTGCTTTTTATTGGCTCTTCGTCGATACCTACGATGATATGAATTGGACCATCGTAGTCG
>NZ_JAWPOJ010000323.1:0-1165 GCF_033344235.1 Vibrio sp. Vb1554
GTGAGCTTCTAACTCATTATGACGATAAAAATTTTGCCAGCTAGGCTCGCCAACCAAATTGCGGCAGGGGAAGTGGTCGAAAGACCTGCCTCTGTCATCAAAGAGTTGGGGGAAAATAGCCTCGACTCTGGCGCAACCCGAATCGATATCGATATCGAAAAAGGCGGTGCAAAGCTTATTCGTGTTCGTGACAACGGAAAAGGGATTGCGAAAGATGAGCTCGGGCTGGCACTCAGTCGTCATGCAACGTCTAAAATCCATACCTTAGATGATTTAGAAGCGATCATGAGCTTGGGCTTTCGTGGAGAGGCATTGGCGAGTATCAGTTCCGTTTCTCGTCTTACATTAACCTCTCGCCCAGCTGCGCAAGAAGAAGCGTGGAGTGCATATTCGGAAGGGCGTGATATGCAGGTCAAATTGCAGCCTGCTGCCCATCCCATTGGTACCACGGTTGAAGTGCTGGATTTGTTTTTCAATACTCCTGCACGCCGTAAGTTTCTGCGTACCGAAAAAACGGAATTTGCTCACATTGACGAGCTGTTAAAACGCATTGCACTGAGCCGCTTTGATGTCTCGATCAACGTGCGCCATAACGGCAAAGTGATCCGCCAGTACCGTGCGGCTAAGAATCAACTGCAAACCGAAAAGCGTATAGCGGCGGTGTGTGGTAATGCATTTGTGCGTAACATGCTTCGTATTGAGCTTGAGCATCAAGGCCTCAAGTTGCATGGTTGGATCACCACCCCGGATGGGGCTCGTCAGCAAAGCGATTTGCAGTATTGTTACGTGAATGGCCGCATGATGCGGGACAAACTGATCAATCATGCGATCCGTCAAAGTTACGAAATGAGCTTAAAGCCGGATCAGTTTGCCGCTTATGTGTTGTTCATCGAGCTAGACCCGCATCAGGTGGACGTGAACGTTCATCCAGCGAAGCATGAAGTGCGTTTCCATCAAGCAAGATTGGTACATGACTTTATCTATCAAGCTTTGGCTGATGCACTGGCACAAAGCTCTGTGATTGATAAGCCGCAAGTCAATGAGTCCGCGTTCCATCGAGCAGAGCCTGAAGAGCGAGAAAGCCAACCGGAAACGACGCCTCAATACTCGCCACAATCAGTGAGTACTACTGTCCCAGAGCGTGTGTATCAAGCGATTGATAAAA
>NZ_JAWPOJ010000324.1:0-1163 GCF_033344235.1 Vibrio sp. Vb1554
GTATTCGGTTTGTTGCTTTGGTGGGTGGATAAGAATGCCAAGCTTGTTGCCGATGAGTACCAAACTGGCTGGAAGAAAGCGGTGTTTATTGGTATTGCTCAAGCACTTGCGATGATCCCTGGAACTTCACGTTCTGGCGCAACGATCACTGCCGCTCTATATTTGGGCTTCACTCGTGAAGCGGCAGCGCGTTTTTCATTTTTGATGTCGATTCCTATCATCACATTAGCTGGTAGCTACTTGGGCATGAAGCTGGTTACCAGCGGTGAGCCTGTGCACGTTGGCTTTTTGCTGACTGGTATTCTGACTTCATTTATTAGCGCTTACATCTGTATTCACTTCTTCTTGAAAATGATTTCACGCATGGGCATGACGCCATTCGTGATTTACCGTCTGATTCTAGGTGTGGGCCTATTTGCATTCTTGCTTAGTGCTTAATCCTTGAAAATAAAAACGCCCGCTCAATTGAGCGGGCGTTTTTGTTTTGGCGTTACTTATTTAAAGCGACTTTGACCGCTTCAATACGTCGTTTTTCTTGTTCATCACGAATAGTTGGACCTTTGAAGCCATCCTGAATGATGGCTTGCACATCTACTGATGCCGCTGCTTGATAGGCCAGCATAAAAATATCCGCTTGTGGATACGGTTGGTCTTCTAAACCTTTGCGGCCTGCATGATCCGCTTGGCAGCAAATTAGAATGTCTTTTAGGCGCTCCGACTTGCGCCATACATCAAACTTGTTCAGGATTTTGATGACGGTTTGCGGCTTTAACTCAGCGGCGCGATGAATGTTGGAGTGTTGCTCGCAGACCATGAGCGCTAAATCTTTAAATTCATTCGGTACACGTACACGTTCGCACAGTTTTTTAATTAGCTTTAAACCGGTATGACAATGTATTTTATGGCTTGGCCATTCGCTCTCTGGTGTCACGCCTTTCCCTAAGTCATGCACCTGTGCAGCAAATCTAACAGGGAGTGATGTGCTCAGCTTTGCGGCTTGCTCTGCTACCATCAACGTATGGATACCCGTATCGATCTCTGGATGCCATTTTTCAGGTTGAGGCACCCCAAACAACGCATCGATTTCTGGTAGCACGACGGCTAACGCGCCGCAATCTCGCAACACTGATAAAAACACATCGGGACGAGGCGTTGAAAGCGAT
>NZ_JAWPOJ010000325.1:0-1161 GCF_033344235.1 Vibrio sp. Vb1554
AAACTAATCGGCTTGTTCTCTATCGAACGTCAATTTGAAAAAAGCGATGATGTGGACACTCAACTTTACGATGGGTTCTTCTCTCCAGCCGACCGTGCAGCGATGGATATTATCCGCGAAACCGATCCAAACAATCTTGCTGCCTTAGATATCGAGTTTGACGATAAACGCATCAAACCGCTGCTATTCAGATACCGTGCTCGTAACTTCCCAGGCACTCTCGATGAGCAAGAGCAACGACGCTGGGCACTTCATTGCCGAGAGGTATTTGAAAGCCAAATCGAAGAGTATATGCTGAATTTAGAAAACTTAGTTCACGAACATGAAAGTGACGAAAAGAAGATTGCAATATTAAAATCCGTTTACCGTTATGTAGAGAGCCTAGCCTCCTAATTTCTACTTATCCAAGCGCACCTTATGGTGTGCTTGTCGTTTATATGCTGTCAAAATGATAAAAGATCGATTCTTACAACTGATCCAACTGCTCATCTCCCTCTTCCTCATCATGGGAGCACTTGGAATCGGAATTACTATTCAAAAATTCACTGGCGTTTCTGTTCCCGGAAGTGTCATCGGTATGCTTGTACTGTTTTTCTCCATGACACTTGGCCTTGTCAAAGTGGATTGGGTCAAACCGGGCGCAACGCTATTCATTCGCTACATGATCTTACTCTTTGTCCCAATCAGTGTGGGACTCATGCAGCACTTCGATATGCTACTTGCGAATGCATGGCCAATCATAGCTAGTGCAGGCGGTGGTTCACTCATTGTCTTGGTCAGCCTTGCTTGGCTACTGGACTACTTGCTAAAGGAGAAACATTAATATGTGGTTAATTGTCACTATTGTCGTTTTCCTGATTGCTCGCCAAATCGCAATTAAGATCAACAGCCCACTTGCAAACCCTTTGTTGATCAGTATTGCAGTACTGATTCCTTTATTAACGTACCTCAATGTACCGTTTGAGACATACTACGCCGACAACGAAGGCATCAGCTTTTTACTACAACCAGCTGTTGTAGCGTTGGCTTACCCTTTGTACGAGCAACTCCCTCAAATCAAAGCCAACTGGCGAATCATCACGTTTGCTTGTACGCTCGGAAGTGTTATGTCAATGGCAACCACAACCCTCATCGCCGTTGCATTTAAAGCTGACATCAGTT
>NZ_JAWPOJ010000326.1:0-1161 GCF_033344235.1 Vibrio sp. Vb1554
CACGATTTCTATAGCGGATATTCAGAGCGCGTTATTTGAACTCTCTCGTTATGCCGAATTTCACTTCAAAGAAGAGGAAAATTTAATGAGAGAAGTGGGGATTCATCACGAGCATCTCCAAAAGCATATTCAAGTACATCGCACTTTTATGGGCGATATTGTCAGCATGCAAAGTTTTATTAACGAAGATAATCGGCAATCAGCGGAGCAGTTGTTGGATTTTCTCATTCATTGGTTGGCGTACCACATTCTTGGCATCGATCAAAATATGGCGAAACAGATCAAAGCCATCGAACGAGGCGTTTCTCCTTTAGAAGCTTATCGCGAACAAGAGCAACAAGCTAACGCGTCTACCGAGCCATTACTAGAAGCACTCAATGCGCTGTTTTCTCAAGTGTCCGAACGTAATCGTGATCTCTTAAAACTCAATTTGGAATTAGAAGAAAAAGTAGAAGCAAGAACGAACCAGTTGTTAACGGCAAATAAGCAGCTGGAAGCGCTGTCATTAACGGACTCATTAACTCAACTTCCTAATCGACGCAGTGCAATCAAAACGTTGAAAAAGCTTTGGGATGACACGGAGCACAAAACACTGCCTTTGGTTTGTATCATGATTGATGCGGATTATTTTAAACAAGTCAATGATACGTGTGGGCATGAGGCCGGAGACTTGGTGTTAATCGAGCTTGCACAGGCACTTAAATATCATTTTCGTAGCGATGATATTGTGTGCAGATTGGGAGGTGATGAGTTCTTTGTTATTTGTCCAGACACAGGACTGGACGGCGGGTTACATGTTGCGGAAATGGTAAGAAAACAGGTGTCTCAAATGCTCGTTCCAACGTGTTATGAACCGTGGAGAGGGAGCATCAGTGTTGGTGTTGCAGAACGAACAGAAAACATGAGTACGTACACCGATTTGATTCGCGCAGCCGATGAATCCGTTTATTTAGCGAAGCAAGAAGGTAAAAATAGAGTTCGGGCTATTCAAAAGTACGTAACGCAAGAGCCGGCTTCTGTCCGACAAAACTAATCAGTTCAGAATGACTTGAATGGTGAAATTCTGCTACCAAGTTAATGCATTTTCCCCTTCTATGTTTGTAAGCTTATTTATGAAACTGGTGCTTGTTACACAAGCGCTCGCACACTGTTAAGTTCGAT
>NZ_JAWPOJ010000032.1:0-48949 GCF_033344235.1 Vibrio sp. Vb1554
ATGCCAGGCGACAACGTACAGATGACTGTAGAGCTAATCGCACCAATCGCAATGGACGAAGGTCTACGTTTCGCGATCCGTGAAGGTGGCCGTACAGTAGGTGCTGGTGTTGTTGCTAAGATCTTCGACTAATTCATAACGAATTAAACGAAATCTTGCACTGTTCTTCTTTTTGAAGAAAGCGCATCGAAAAGGGAAGCTTAGGCTTCCCTTTTTCATTTCTAGATTACATTTAGTTATAAGTGTTGAAATAAAAGACGTCACTTTTTCGATTTAAAAACAGAGTTTTACCGACTTTATTTCTTAACGCTTTTACTCACCCCTCTTAACCCTTTGATCTTTTCCTGCAGCGGTAAAATCGTTATAACCAAATATTCTGAGCGGACACCATAATGCGACTGGTAACAAGAACTATTCTTGTTTATATTGTTTGTCACAGATTAGTTTTATAGGTTTTTTGAGTATGTACGTTTGTCTTTGCCATGGTGTCTCCGACAAAAAAATCAGGAAGTTGGCGATAGATGAAGGCGTAACAGATATTAAAGGAATCAAAAAGTGCACGGCATTGGGCAGCCAATGTGGTAAGTGCATCAGACAGGCCAAGGAAATTTTAGCGGAAACTAGTTACACGGAATTTAAACAAGCCAGCTAATTGCTGTAAGTATGCAGTAATTATTTGCCTTACATTTTGACACCTTCTCATTTGCTTCTACATTTAAATGAAGCCAAAGAGGAGGGTTTTGTCATGAAAGGCGATCCAATCATCATTCAACATCTCAATAAAGTGCTCGGTAACGAGCTCGTCGCTATTAATCAGTATTTTCTTCATGCCCGAATGTATAAAGACTGGGGCTTAAAGCACCTAGCAGACAAGGAATATCACGAATCTATCGATGAGATGAAGCATGCCGATCATCTAATTGAGCGTATTTTGTTCCTTGAAGGCTTACCGAACCTACAAGATTTAGGTAAGTTGATGATTGGTGAAGATACCAAGGAAATGCTCGAGTGTGACTTAAAGCTTGAAATGGCGGCTATTCCAGATTTAAAAGATGCGATTGCCTACGCTGAAGACATTCGAGATTATGTGTCTCGAGATCTCTTCCAAGATATTCTTGAAGATGAAGAAGAACATGTTGATTGGCTAGAGACGCAACTTGGCTTGATTGAAATGTCTGGTATTGAGAATTATCTCCAAGCGCAATACGTGGACGAAGAGTAACGATACTTTCTGAGTTTGCATACTCCAATAATAGTAAGAAGAAAGAGCACCTGACTCGAAAATCGGGTGCTTAACCCCGTTATCTGGTCTAATCTCTTTTATTATCGGCTTTTTAAGGATATTGCTCGCAATCTTGCCTATGAAGTTTGATTTCTATCCGATAGAATTTATGCCCCCTTACCTAAAAATAAAAAAGAGAAACGTCCATGTCTGAAGACAACCACCAAGCAGCCACTCCAGAAGAAGAACATCGCCAAAAAGCATTGGATTACCATGCTTATCCAACTCCAGGAAAGATTGCTGTCGAACTGACAAAGCCTGCGGAAACGGCGGGTGATCTTGCCCTTGCATACAGCCCTGGTGTTGCAGAGCCAGTGCGTGAAATCGCACAAAACCCGGATAACGTGTACAAGTACACTGCAAAAGGGAACATGGTTGCTGTTATTTCTAACGGTACCGCTATTCTAGGTCTAGGTAACCTAGGTCCACTTGCATCTAAGCCTGTGATGGAAGGTAAAGCGTTACTGTTTAAGCGTTTTGCTGGTCTTGACTCTATTGATATTGAAGTTAAGCACCGCACGATCGATGAATTTGTGGATACTGTTGCGAGCATTGCAGACACTTTTGGCGGTATCAACCTTGAAGATATTAAAGCACCAGACTGTTTTGAGATTGAAAAACGTTTGATTGAGCGTTGTGATGTACCAGTATTCCACGATGATCAACATGGTACTGCTATTGTAACGGCAGCGGGTATGCTGAATGCAATCGAACTTCAAGGTAAGAAACTTGAAGATTCAACAATTGTTTGTCTTGGCGCTGGCGCTGCCGCTGTAGCGTGTATGGAGCTTCTGATCAAATGCGGTGCAATGCGCGAAAAAATCTACATGCTAGATCGCAAAGGTGTGATTCACACTCGTCGTGATGACCTTAATGAATATAAGCAGTTATTTGCGAACAATACAGATAAGCGCACACTAGAAGACGTAATTGAAGGTGCAGATCTGTTCCTAGGTGTATCTGGTCCAAACCTGTTGCCAGCGGAAGCGTTGAAGTTGATGGCTGATAAGCCAATCGTGTTCGCATGCTCTAACCCGGATCCTGAAATCAAGCCGGAACTTGCTCACGCAGTTCGTGATGACTTGATCATGGGTACTGGCCGTAGTGATTATCCTAACCAAGTTAACAACGTATTGTGTTTCCCATTCATTTTCCGTGGTGCTCTTGATGTGCGTGCAAGTGAAATCAATGATGAAATGAAACTTGCAGCCGTTGAGGCGATTCGCGAGCTAGCAAAAGAGCCTGTACCTGAAGCCGTATTGAAGGCTGCAGGTGTTGATAAGCTAGAGTTTGGTGCGGACTATATTATTCCAAAACCAATGGATTCACGTTTGCTACCGCGTGTTGCAAAAGCGGTTGCTCAGGCGGCGGTTAATTCAGGTGTAGCTCGTATCGAGATGCCTGAAAACTACATGGCAGAGTAATATATCTTTCAGGTGTGATACACAAAAATGGGACGCTATTGCGTCCCATTTTTTATGTCATTCATTTGGCTCGAGGCAAGAGTCATTACCTGAAACCTCTTATCAGGCTTTTTTATTCTTCGTCGAATGACTCAAATTCGATGCCCATTTCCGTCATCAGCGCTTTTACTTCTGTTGGAATATCATCAGGACGGTCTTTACGAAGGTCTTCATCTGTCGGAAGTGGCTGACCTGTGTACGCGTGCAAAAATGCCTCGCATAGCAATTCGCTATTGGTTGCATGGCGTAAGTTATTGATCTGACGGCGAGTACGCTCATCAGTTAGCACCTTTAAAACTTTTAGCGGGATAGAGACGGTAATTTTTTTTACTTGTTCGCTTTTTTTGCCGTGCTCTGCATATGGGCTAATGTATTCGCCATTCCAGTCAGCCATTGCACACCTTCATTTATGTAATCGGTTAAAAATAATTTAGGTGCTGATTTTAGCTGCATTTACCGCCATAAGCAAAGACATATAGACGTCTAGAAGTGTTGACGTCTCATTTTTTGACGAGTAAAGTGAACATAACAGCAAAGGAAGCGTGTTGATCACTTTATGTTACTCATTAGATATAGCGCATTCCTATTTAGAAGTCATTACCCGTGAAAGGATACACCCATGAGCACTCGCAAACCTGCGACCATTGCAGTACGCACTGGTATTGAATCAGACAGCCAATATCATGCTGTCGTTCCACCTATTTATCTTTCCACTAACTATGGTTTTCCTGCTTTTGGTGAAGTGCCCAAGTATGATTACACACGATCTGGTAATCCAAACCGCGGACTGTTGGAAAGTGCGCTATCTGAACTTGAGTCTGGAAAAGGAGCGGTTGTTACTAACTGCGGTACGTCGGCATTAAATTTATGGGTTTCCGCTTTTCTCGGCCCAGATGATCTCATTATTGCTCCTCACGATTGTTATGGTGGTACCTATCGTCTTTTTAATACCCGAGCTAACAAAGGCGATTTTAAGGTTCAGTTTGTCGATCAATCAGACGAACAGGCTTTAGATGCTGCATTGGCACAAAAACCAAAACTCATTTTGCTAGAAACTCCGTCAAACCCTCTGGTTCGCGTAGTGGATATTGCAGCTACTTGTGAAAAAGCGAAACAAGTCGGCGCGTTAGTTGCGGTGGACAATACCTTTTTGACACCCGTGTACCAAAAACCTTTAGAGCTAGGTGCGGATTTTGTTATCCACTCCACAACAAAGTACATCAACGGTCATTCGGACGTAATTGGTGGGGTAATCATCACCAACACAGAAGCGCATGCAGAAGAGCTTGCATGGTGGGGCAATTGTATTGGTGCAACGGGCACACCTTTCGATAGTTATATGACGCTGCGAGGTATTCGTACGCTTGGTGCTCGTATGAAAGTACATGAAGAGAGCTCACAGCAGGTACTGGCTTACCTACAGAAACAAGCGTTAGTTAAAACTATCTATCATCCAAGCCTGCCGGAACATCCAGGTCATGACATCGCTAAAAAGCAGCAAACGGGCTTTGGCTCTATGTTGAGTTTTGAGTTTGCTGGTTCGTTTGAACAGTTAAAGGTGTTTGTGAAAGAGCTCCAACTGTTTTCATTAGCAGAGTCATTAGGTGGTGTAGAAAGTTTGATTTGCCACCCAGCATCCATGACGCACCGTGCAATGGGTGAGGAGGCGCTGGCGGAGGCTGGGGTCTCTCATCAACTATTGCGTTTGTCTGTCGGTTTGGAAGATGCACAAGACCTCATCACAGATTTAGAACAAGCGTTCGCTAAAGCTACCCAGTAATAGGAGACGATAACAATGACTGTACAACGTCAGCTGCATAAGTTTGGTGGCAGTAGCTTAGCAAACCCAGAATGCTACTTACGCGTTGTGGGTATTCTCAAGGAGTATTCGACAGAAAATGATCTGGTGGTCGTCTCTGCTGCAGGAAAAACCACTAACCGCTTGATTGAGTTTTTGGAAGGGTTAAATAAAGATGGCCGAATTGCGCATGAAGCGCTTCAAAGCTTAAGACAGTTTCAAACTGAGCTAATAGAAAGCTTGTTGGAGAGTGAAGCAAAAGAAGAGCTGTTAGCTTTATTACATGATGAGTTCAGTACTCTCTCGGAGCTGACTGCACCACTCACTAATGCGCAAAAATCTGCGGTACTGGGACACGGAGAAGTATGGTCTGCTCGCCTATTGGCCGCGTTATTATCTCAACGTTCTATCCCTGCGGTTGCACAAGATGCACGAGCGTTTTTACGTGCAGAAGCGGGAACTCAACCAGAGGTTGATCGCGCTCGTTCATACCCTTTAATTAAAGAGATCCTCGCGCAGCATAACCATAAACGTGTGGTAATTACTGGATTTATGGCTCAGAACGAGGCAGGAGAAACCATTCTACTTGGTCGTAACGGCTCTGACTATTCTGCAACGGTCATAGGCGCGCTTGCTGAAGTCAGTACTGTCACGATTTGGAGTGATGTTGCTGGTGTCTATAGTGCCGATCCACGTTTGGTGTCTGACGCTTGTTTATTACCGTTACTTCGATTGGATGAAGCCAGTGAACTTGCTCGCTTAGCTGCCCCAGTGCTACACAGTCGTACGCTTCAGCCTGTGGCGCAAAGTACCATGGACCTTAATCTCAAGTGTAGCTATCTGCCAGAGTCGGGTTCTACTCGTATTGAGCGTGTATTGGCATCTGGTCGTGGCGCTAAAATTATTACTTCACTGGATGATGTTTTATTGGTGCAATTGTCTTTCATGCATGGGCACGACTTCGAAAAAACACAGAGTGATGTATTACAAGCGTTGCAGCGCGCGCAATTAGAGCCACTGGCATTTGAAGCTCAATCCGGTCAGCACACGCTACGCTTGGCTTACACCGCAGAAATCGCCGGTGGTGCATTGAAACACTTGCAAGAGCTTGCGGTAGAGGCAGAAATTAAGCTAAAAGAAGGTTACTCGCTCTTAGCTGCGGTAGGTGCAGGCGTTACGAAAAACGCCAATCATTGCTTTGGCTTTTATCAGAAGCTAAAGCACTCTCCGGTAGAATTTATCTCTGAAACAGACTCAGGGCTGAGCCTAGTCGCTGTTTTGCGCCGTACTGATACCGAGACGTTGGTTCAAACGATTCATAGCCAGTTGTTCCAAGCGCAAAAACGCGTGGCAGTGGCTTTATGTGGCAAGGGTAATATTGGTTCTAGTTGGTTAAATTTATTTGCGACGCAAAAAAGTGAGCTCGAAAAACGTCATGGTATGAGCTTTGATCTTGTCGCGGTTGTGGATAGCCAAACCTATTGGTTCGATGAGCAAGGTATTGAGGCGGCGAGTGTTGCTGAACGATTTGATGATGAAAGCATAGCCAACAATGGGGATTGGCTGGCACGTTTGGGAGCGCTTAAAAGCTATGATGAAGCCGTCGTGCTTGATGTTACCGCGAGTAAAGAGTTAGCTCAGCGCTACGTAGAAATCGCACAGCAAGGCATTCATTTGATTTCCGCTAACAAAGTGGCCGGTTCCGCAGATAGTCAGTACTACCATCAGGTTCAAGATGCATTCGCTAAAATTGGTCGTCATTGGCTATACAACGCAACGGTTGGTGCTGGGTTACCGATAAACCATACCGTGCGAGATCTTCGTGAAAGTGGGGATGAAATCGTCGCTCTATCGGGTATTTTCTCGGGGACGCTATCATGGCTGTTCCAACAGTTTGATGGTTCTGTGCCATTTAATGATTTAGTCGATCTTGCTTGGCAGCAAGGTTTAACCGAACCTGATCCTCGTTCTGATTTAGATGGCTCCGATGTAATGCGCAAGTTAGTCATCTTGGCTCGAGAGTCGGGCCTAGATATAGAACCAGACAGCGTTAAAGTTGAGTCTTTGGTGCCAGAAGAATTAAGAGAACTGAGCTTAGATGATTTCTTCGATAATGGAGCGTTGTTGAGTGAAATACTTCAAGAGCGTCTGACAAAAGCACAGAGAAACGATCAAGTGCTTCGCTATGTGGCGCGTTTAGAAAAAAATGGTAAAGCAACGGTGGGAGTCGAAGCGTTATCTCGTGAGCACGCGCTCGCCAACTTATTGCCATGCGATAACATTTTTGCCATAGAGAGCAAGTGGTACAAAGATAACCCTCTGGTCATTCGAGGACCAGGCGCAGGCAGAGAAGTGACAGCCGGCGCTATTCAATCCGACCTCAACCGATTGGCTGGTTTATTTTAAAGTTGCGATTGACCTAAAAACCCTGGAATTAATCCAGGGTTTTTTATTCCCCTATCAGTGCCATACTGAAGTCATAACCCGTGCAAAATGGCGAGATGATGCTCAAGTAGAAACTTGAACTATCTTCATTATTAACTTGAGAAAAATTCATAATTACAAGGTTGACATTAAATCGTATTCAATACATTCTGTAGACATATAGACGTCTAAACGTCGATTTTAAGGATTTGTTTTCGTGGCGGAGTGCCGCAGGGAGAGTAAGATGGGATATACGCACGCAGGCCATATCGACGCCTTGAACCAGAATATTGCTGAGTTATCAGATAACATCAATGTATCGTTTGAGTTTTTTCCGCCAAGCAGCGCTAAGATGGAAGAAACACTTTGGAATTCAGTGCACCGTCTTAAAACGCTTCAACCTAAATTTGTTTCTGTGACTTACGGTGCGAACTCCGGCGAGCGTGACAGAACACACTCCATCATTAAAGAAATTAAAGCCACAACCGGATTGGTTGCCGCTCCCCATCTCACTTGTATTGATGCGACTCGTGAAGAGTTGATTAATATTGCCGATGATTATTGGAACAATGGTATTGAAAATATCGTCGCTCTGCGTGGTGATATTCCTCCAGGTGGCGGTGCGCCTGATATGTATGCCTCGGATTTGGTTGAGCTGCTGAAATCACGCCACGATTTCGATATCTCCGTTGCTGCATTCCCTGAGGTTCACCCTGAAGCTAAAAGCGCTCAGTCTGACTTATTGAACCTAAAACGTAAGGTAGATGCAGGTGCAAACCGTGCTATTACTCAGTTCTTTTTTGACGTTGAGTCTTACCTGCGATTCCGTGACCGTTGTGTCGCAGCAGGAATTGACGTAGAAATTGTGCCAGGAATTTTGCCTGTATCGAACTTTAAGCAAGCGTCTCGCTTTGCGGCACAGAACAATGTGAAAGTACCAGGATGGATGAGCAAACAATTCGATGGCTTGGATGATGATCCGGTGACTCGCCAGCTTGTAGGAGCTAGCCAAGCTATTGATATGGTGCGTGTACTGAGTCGTGAAGGGGTTAAGGACTTTCACTTCTACACACTAAACCGTGCAGAGATGACTTACGCGTTATGTCATACGTTGGGTGTTCGTCCTCGCGCAGTAGTCGGTGCGTAAATCTGGTTTCAAAAGGATAAAAGGCTTGCCAAGTAGCAAGCCTTTTTCGTTTTATCAAAGCAAAAGGAGTTTAACCAATCACTTCAAGTTCAGTTAGAACTTCTTCTGCCCAAGTGATCCAAGTTTCACGTAACAGAAGGTTACGGCGAAGCGTTAGACGTTCTAGGCGAGCTTGTTTATCTAAAGTTGACGGCGTTGCGTAGTAAGCCGCTTCAATTTCTTTGTAGTGAGAAACCAGTTTGCGAGACTCTTCAACTAGCTCGGCGAGTTGGTCACGGAATGGAGCTGCAGGTTGAACGGCACATGCCATCAATTTCGCTGAAAACTCATCACGAACTGTTGGGTGTGCAGTTGGTTGATCAAACCACTCTCCTAAAGCGCTGCGACCAGCGTCTGTAATGGAGTAAACCTTGCGGTCTGGTTTGCCTTCTTGGGGTTCTAATACGCAAGTAACCAGTTCTTTCTCAGCCATTTTGTTGAGTTCACGGTACACCTGTTGGTGGCTTGCTTTCCAGAAGTAACCGATGCTAGCAGAGAATTCTTTAGTGATATCGTAACCGGTTGCGTCGCGAGTGCTAAGAACAGTTAAGATTACGTGTGGTAATGACATGTCTTCAATCCAAATGGTCAATAAACTTGTAAACAAGCTACTTATACTTTCAGCTGCGCTCTTACTGGCACTTGAGTTTTTTAATGTATAAGTAGCACCAACAATGTTGGTCCTGTCACCTTAAAGCCGTTTATCACCTAGAGAGATGGGGAGTCCCATCAAGGCTGGAGCAGGTATGATTGGATTTATGAGCTCTCAGCAGGCAAGTAGTATATAAATAATAAGCATGAAGTGGAATAGTAGGACAAAATTACCCTAAAAAACTAACATAATAATCAATAGTGTTAACTTGTGGTTTTTTGTTCTTTTATTTTGGTATTTTTTGGGTCTCTAGTAGTTTATTAAACTGCTTTTGTTTTGGTGCGATTATCCTGTGATAAAAAAAAGCTGAGCATTTGCCCAGCTTTTTATTAAAAATGAAACGATTAGCCTGTGTTGCGCATACCAGCAGCAATACCAGCAATCGTCACCATCAACGCTTCTTCCAAGTTTGCAGAGGCTTCTTCGGTTTGACGCGTGCGGTATAGCAGCTCTGCTTGTAGCATATTCAATGGCTCAACGTAGATATTGCGTAAGCGAATCGACTCGAGTCCCCAAGGGTCATGCTGCATCAAGTTTTCATTGTTCTCTACATTCAGTACCGCTTTGATGTCTTCTTGAAGCTGAGCACGAAGTTTTTCACCGAGTGGACGGAGCGACTCATCCACCAATCGCTCATCGTAGTAGCGAGAGATATCAATATTACACTTCGAGTACACCATCTCTAGCATGCCGAGACGAGTAGAGAAAAACGGCCATTCGCGGCACATCTCTTCGAGCAATGCTTGGTGGCCTTTATCGATCGAGTATTGAATCGCTTCACCTGCGCCTAGCCATGCAGGAAGTACCAAACGGTTTTGACTCCATGAGAAGATCCACGGGATTGCACGTAAGCTCTCTACTCCGCCCTTAGGGTTTCGTTTTGCAGGACGAGAACCAAGTGGCAACTTGCCGAGTTCGAGTTCTGGTGTTGCTTGGCGGAAGTAAGGCACGAAATCTGGCTCGCCACGAACCACATTTCGGTAAGACTCACAGCTTACTTCTGATAGCACTTCCATCAAGTCGCGCCATTCTTGTTTTGGCTCTGGTGGCGGTAACAAGTTGGCTTCCAGAATCGCACTTGCATATAGGTTAAAGCTGTTTACTGCGACATCTGGGAGTCCCAGTTTAAAGCGGATCATCTCGCCTTGCTCTGTTACACGTAAACCGCCTTTCAAGCTTTTTGGTGGTTGCGACAAAAGCGCAGCATGCGCAGGCGCACCACCGCGACCGACTGTGCCCCCACGACCATGGAATAGAGTTAGCTCAACGCCTTCTTCTTCAGCCACTTTAACTAACGATTCCATCGCATGATACTGAGCCCAACCAGCAGACATAACACCTGCATCTTTCGCTGAGTCAGAGTAACCAATCATGACCATCTGGTGGTTTTGGATAAAACCACGGTAAAGGTCAATCCCCATAAGCTGCTTAATGACCGATTCTGCGTTGTTCAAATCGTCTAGCGTTTCGAACAGAGGACACACATCCATGCGGTAAGGGCAACCTGCTTCTTGTAGCAGTAGATGAACGGCTAGTACGTCAGAGGCGGTACGTGCCATTGAAATAACGTAAGCGCCAAACGCTTCACGCGGTTGTGCTGCAACAATCTTGCAGGTATCCAAAACCTCTTTGACGGGTTCAGACGGTTCCCAATCACGAGGGAGAAGCGGACGTTTAGATGCCAGCTCGTTAGTTAGAAAAGCAATCTTATCTTGCTCACTCCATTGTTCGTAATCACCAATACCTAAGTAGCGAGTTAGTTCAGACAAGACGTCTGAGTGACGCGTGCTCTCTTGGCGGATATCAAGACGTACAAGATGGATACCAAATGCTTTTACGCGGCGTAGTGTATCCAGTAGTGAGCCGTTGGCTATTACACCCATGCCACATTCGTTTAGTGACTGGTAGCAGGCATACAGCGGTTCCCAAAGTTGCTCGACTTTTTGCAGTGGTGCTTTAACGGCCAGTTTTTGACCGTGGATCTTAGCATCGAGAATATCTTTGGTTTCATTGAGCAGAGTGCGTAATTGCTTCAGGATCGCACGGTATGGTTCGTGCTGATCTTCGCCAGCAAGTTCACGTACTTGATCGTTTGAAACTGTCATAGACAGCTCGCTGATCAACTCGTTAATGTCATTGAGATAAAGATCGGCGGCTTTCCAACGAGACAATAGTAAGACTTCACGCGTAACGTTGTGAGTAACAAACGGGTTACCGTCACGGTCACCGCCCATCCAAGAGGAGAAGTGCACTGGGCGAGCATCAATGGGTAAACCTTCTCCAAGGTAAGATTTTAGACGGTCATTCATCTCACGTAGGAAGTCCGGTACTGCTTCCCATAGCGAGTTTTCAACGACCGCAAAGCCCCATTTTGCTTCATCCAACGGAGTTGGGCGTTGTTGTCGAATCACGTCTGAATGCCAGCCTTGGGCAATCAGTTGCTCTAGGCGGCGTTCGGTTTTTCTGCGCTCTTTAGAAGAAAGATCGCTTAGCTCCAACTTTGATAAGCACTCGTTTATCTTGACCAGTTTGTTGATCATCGTACGGCGCGTAATTTCTGTTGGGTGAGCCGTCAATACCAATTCAATATTTAGATCACGAACCGCTTGGGCAGTGTCCAGTTTGCTCACATCGTTTTGTACCAGTTTAGAAAACAGCGAGTTAATCGCGTCTGGTTCACAAATGTGCTCTTCACAATGGCGTGAAATCGTGTGGTATTGCTCAGCGATATTGGTGAGGTTTAGAAATTGGTTAAACGCGCGAGTAACGGGCGTTAGCTGCTCATCAGGTAGATGTTTGATTTCTTCGATCAAGCTGTCCCTGTCTGCTTGATTCCCTGCTTGAGCTGATTTGGATAATTTACGAATGGTTTCCACTTTCTCGAAGATTTCTTCGCCATGGGCATCGCGAATGGTGTTACCCAATAAGTGGCCTAACATGCGCACATTACTTTTGAGTGCGGCGTATTTCTCGTTCATTGTCGTCCTGCCTCGTAAAAAAACTACATCCATTGTCCTTGTTAAGACTCCAATCTAGCGAAAAGCACCAGTTATAGTCAAATAAAGCAGACTAAGTTTGCAATTATTCCGCTGTCTCCTGATTTAGAGCAAATTTACGGCAGCCATAGAGTAAGAAGTGAAAATTAATTACAAAATAACAAGTTAAATAAGTGTTAAGACTAGCGCTAAATTGTGAAGATAAAAAGATGCAGCTCAATCGAGCTGCACAGACTTTTGAGCTTAAACGCGTATTAACAGCAGTACTTGACCATCGCCTTTGAAAGCACATCAATTGTGGGGTCGATAAAGTCGAAGGATAGAAACTCATCCGGTTGGTGGGCTTGGTCGATTGACCCAGGGCCGAGCACCAAGGTTGGACACAACTGCTGTAGAAATGGTGCTTCAGTACAGTAGTTCACGGTTTCTGAACTGGTTTGGCAGATCTCTTCAACACCACCAATAAATGGGTGGTCATGTTGGCATTCGTAACCTGGAATAGGCTCATGCAATGGAATAATCTCCAGTCTCCCAGGCCATTTCGCTTCGACTTCTTTTAATGCTCCGCGCAACATGTTCTCTAAACCATCAAGACTAATGCCGGGAAGAGGACGCACGTCGTAATGCAGTTCGCAGCAACCACAAATACGGTTAGCGCTGTCACCACCATGAATGTGTCCAAGATTTAGGGTTGGGCTTGGAATGGCAAAACCCGGATGGTGATATTCTTTAATCAATTTGTCACGCAGTTGCATCATGGCGAACATGACTTCATGCATGATCTCAATAGCGTTAACGCCAAGCGCTGGGTCCGATGAGTGACCGGACTTGCCTGTTACGCGAATGGCATTTGCCACATGCCCTTTATGACCTCGAATTGGTACAAGGCTGGTGGGTTCACCAATGATGCAGTAATCCGGCTTAAATGGGGCGTTTGCTGTGAAATGTCGCGCGCCCAACATGGTGGTCTCTTCGTCACAAGTGGCTAATACGTAAAGTGGTTTGCTCTGCTTGCTCCAATCGACTTTCTTCACTGCTTCATAAATAAAGGCGAAAAAGCCTTTCATGTCTGCTGTGCCTAAACCGTAGAAGCGGTTGTCTTTTTCCGTCAGTTTATGCGGATCAAAATTCCATCGCCCTTGATCGAATGGCACGGTATCACTATGGCCAGCAAGTAAAAGGCCACCTTCTCCCTCTCCCATACGTGCGATCATATTGTGCTTGCCTGGCTCGACTTCGATCACTTCAACGCTAAAACCCAGATCTTTAAACCAAGATGCGAGTTTTTCGATGACTTTTGCATTGCCCTGATCCCAGCTCGGATCCGTGGAGCTGATAGAAGAGGTGCTGATGAGTCCTTCATAGACCTCTAGAAAAGTTGGTAATTGCATGGATTCTTCAAATCTCCTGTTGACAGACAGACCACAAAAATGTAAAACACATATTAAATCATATTTAATGAATAAAAAATCAAAATAAAGCAAAAATTAAATATGAATAGTCATTTGAGCCTTTAAGTATATGGATGTCACACAATGCTAAAAACCACGATTATTGGAGCCAGCGGTTACACCGGCGCAGAGTTAGCGTTAATGGTTAATAAACACCCACAACTCACGCTATCAGGTTTATACGTTTCCGCCAACAGTGTTGATGCGGGAAAGAGCATCGCGCAGCTGCACGGTAAGCTAGCGGGCATCATTGATATGCCAGTTTTACCACTAACGGATCCACTGCAAATCGCTCAAGAATCGGACGTGGTGTTTTTGGCAACGGCTCACGAAGTCAGCCATAATTTAGCCCCAACTTTCTTGGAGGCAGGCTGTCAGGTATTCGATTTATCGGGTGCATTCCGTGTGAAAAGTGAAGGCTTTTACGACACTTTTTATGGCTTCGCACATCAACATAACAACTGGCTAGATAAAGCAGCATACGGCTTAGCTGAGTGGAACCAAGAATCAATAAAAACCACTCCTTTGATTGCAGTAGCAGGTTGCTACCCAACCGCTTCACAGCTTGCAATCAAACCTTTATTAGAACATGCGTTGCTCGATACCAACCAATGGCCAGTGATCAACGCAACCAGTGGTGTATCAGGTGCAGGGCGTAAAGCCTCCATGGTTAACAGCTTCTGTGAAGTGAGCTTGCAACCCTATGGTGTATTTAACCATCGTCACCAGCCAGAGATTGCTCAGCACTTGGGTTGCGATGTGATTTTTACTCCGCACCTCGGCAACTTTAAACGCGGCATTCTTGCCACTATCACCATGAAGCTTGCGCAAGGTGTGACAGAAGCACAAGTGGCACAGGCGTTTGAACAAGCTTATCAAGGCAAGCCTGCGGTGCGTCTTAAAGGCGACGGTATTCCACGTATTCAGGATGTCGAAAATACCCCTTTCTGTGATATCGGCTGGAAGGTACAAGGCGAACACATCATTGTGATTTCAGCTATCGACAACCTACTTAAAGGTGCATCGAGTCAAGCGATGCAATGTCTCAATATTCATTACGGTTACCCAGAACTGACAGCGTTGCTGTAGTCGTTGAAAGAGGGAAATGCGATGACGCAAACCAATCAAGCTCCTTTAGTCATTAAGCTAGGTGGTGCAGCTCTATCATGCACTCAAACCTTAAGCCAACTTTTTGGTGCCATTGCGGCTTACCAAAAATCGGCACAGCGACAAATCGCCATCGTTCATGGCGGTGGCTACCTAGTTGATGAGTTGATGGCAAAGCTTCAGCTTGAAACCGTAAAGAAAAACGGTTTACGCGTAACACCTTACGATCAAATTCCTGTGATTGCAGGCGCGCTTGCAGGCACTGCGAATAAGTTACTTCAAGGTCAAGCGATTGCGGACGGTCTTAACGCTGTGGGCCTTAGCCTTGCGGATGGTGGTTTGTGTCTTGTTGAAGAACTTGACCCAGAACTCGGCGCGGTAGGCAAAGCATCACCGGGTGACTCAGCACTATTACAAGCGGTGCTAAACACAGGTGCACTGCCGATCATCAGTTCAATTGGTTTAACCAAAGATGGCCAGATGATGAATGTGAATGCTGATCAAGCAGCAGTCGCGGTTGCGGGCGCATTAGATGCGGAGTTAGTCCTGTTATCAGACGTGAGTGGTGTATTAGATGGAAAAGGCCATTTGATCAAAACCCTGTCAGAGCAGCAAGCTAACTCGTTGATCGATGGACATGTGATCACCGATGGCATGATCGTCAAAGTTAAAGCCGCTTTGGAGGCCGCCAATGATCTTGGCCGTCCAATTGAAGTCGCGACCTGGCGTTACCCAGAAAAATTAGCACAGTTATTCGCTGGTGAAAGTATTGGTACTCAATTCTTGCCTCAATAAGCATCAGCAAAAGAATTCAATATTAGGAAGTCGTAGTTGGCACTGACCGCCGAGCGCAGCGCCAGTTAAGTTTGGAGAAAAAACATGAGCAAAGTGAACGTAAATAAAGTGGTAGTCGCATACTCAGGCGGTCTAGATACTTCAGTAATTATCCCGTGGCTAAAAGAGAACTACGACTGTGAAGTAGTGGCTTTCGTTGCCGATGTTGGTCAAGGTGCCGAAGAGCTAGAAGGCATTGAAGCGAAAGCAAAAGCCTCTGGTGCTTCTGAGTGCTACATCGCTGACTTGAAAGAAGAAATGGTCGCAGACTACATTTACCCAACGCTAAAAACCGGCGCGTACTACGAAGGTAAGTACCTGCTAGGTACATCAATGGCGCGTCCAATCATTGCCAAAGCGCAGGTTGAAGTGGCACGTCAAGTGGGCGCGGACGCTCTGTGTCATGGCTGTACAGGTAAAGGTAACGACCAAGTACGTTTTGAAGGCGCATTCGCAGCACTAGCACCGGACTTACAAGTGATTGCACCTTGGCGTGAGTGGGACCTAGTGAGCCGTGAAGAGTGTTTGGATTACCTAGCTGAGCGTAATATTCCTTGCTCTGCGTCTCTTACTAAGATCTATTCACGTGATGCAAACGCATGGCACATTTCGACGGAAGGCGGCGTTTTAGAAGATACGTGGAACGCACCAAACGAAGACTGCTGGGTGTGGACTGTCGACCCAGAGCAAGCGCCAAATGAAGCGGAATACGTCACGCTGAAAGTAGAAAAAGGTGAAGTGGTCGAAGTTGATGGTGAAGTGATGACACCATACAACGCACTGGTTTACCTAAACGAGAAGGGCGCTAAGCACGGTGTTGGCCGTATCGATATCGTGGAAAACCGTCTTGTTGGAATGAAGTCTCGTGGTTGCTATGAAACACCGGGAGGCACCATCATGATGGAAGCGCTGCGTGCTGTAGAGCAGCTTGTGCTAGACAAATCATCATTCGAATTCCGTGAGGAGCTAGGTCTAAAAGCGTCTCACCTTGTATACGATGGCCGTTGGTTTACGCCACTATGTAAATCTATCCTTGCTGCTTCAGAAGAGCTAGCGCAAGACGTTAACGGTGAAGTGGTTGTTAAGCTTTACAAAGGTCAAGCGACAGTCACGCAAAAACGTTCTGACAACAGCTTGTATTCAGAAGAGTTCGCGACTTTTGGTGAAGATGAAGTTTACGACCAAAGCCATGCAGGTGGGTTCATCCGTCTTTACTCGCTATCAAGCCGTATTCGTGCATTGAACAGCCAGAAGAAATAATCCCTTAACATCCATCTTGGATTGAATAAAGACCCGCCATTTATAGGCGGGTCTTTTGGTTTCTAAAAGCGGGTACCTAAATTTGGCTTGAATATATATGTAAAAATATTGAATTTATACTTTATTTTTTATCGAAATTGCCGTAACGTTGACACATAAGAAAAAGTGAGCAAATGACCATCAAATTGGTTACTACTCATTCGAGAACGTTAGAGTAAGCAATAGTCATCAGGAGAGACGCAATGGCATTATGGGGCGGAAGATTTACCCAAGCGGCAGACACCAGATTTAAAGAGTTCAATGATTCGTTGCGTTTTGACTACCGATTGGCTGAGCAAGACATCGTAGGTTCAATCGCATGGTCTAAAGCTCTGCTTTCTGTTGATGTGCTATCGGCAGAAGAACAGCAAAAACTGGAACTTGCTTTAAATGAGCTGAAGTTAGAAGTGATGGAAGACCCTCACCAAATTCTTCGCTCTGATGCAGAAGATATCCACTCTTGGGTTGAACAGCAGCTAATCAGTAAAGTGGGAGATTTAGGTAAAAAACTCCACACTGGGCGTTCTCGTAATGACCAAGTCGCCACAGACTTGAAACTTTGGTGTCGTCAGCAAGGTCAGCAATTGTTGATTGCTTTAGATCGCCTACAAGCACAAATGGTCCATGTTGCTAAACAGCACCAAGGCACCGTATTGCCAGGCTATACTCATCTTCAGCGTGCTCAACCTGTAACCTTTGCTCACTGGTGCTTGGCTTATGTTGAAATGTTCGAGCGTGACTACTCTCGTCTGAATGATGCCTTACAGCGTCTCGACACTTGTCCACTTGGCTCGGGTGCTTTAGCGGGAACGGCTTATCCGATTGATCGCGAACAATTAGCACATAATCTCGGTTTCCACCGTGCTACGCGTAATTCACTAGATTCGGTTTCAGATCGTGATCATGTGATGGAACTGATGTCGGTGGCGTCGATTTCTATGCTTCACCTTTCTCGTCTTGCAGAAGATATGATCTTCTACAATTCAGGCGAGTCAAACTTCATTGAGTTAGCGGATACGGTGACATCTGGTTCGTCATTAATGCCACAGAAGAAAAACCCAGATGCACTTGAGTTGATCCGTGGTAAGACAGGGCGTGTCTATGGCGCATTATCGAGCATGATGATGACAGTTAAAGCTTTGCCATTGGCGTACAACAAAGACATGCAGGAAGATAAAGAAGGGTTGTTTGACGCTTTAGATACATGGAACGACTGCATGGAAATGGCAGCTCTGTGTTTTGACGGTATTAAAGTGAATGGCGAGCGCACACTAGAAGCGGCGAAACAAGGTTACGCAAACTCGACGGAGTTAGCTGATTACCTAGTGGCGAAAGGCATCCCATTCCGTGAAGCTCACCACATCGTCGGTGTCGCGGTCGTTGGTGCTATTGCTAAAGGTTGTGCGCTAGAAGAGCTGTCTATCGAAGAGTTAAAAGCCTTCTCAGAAGTCATTGAAGCGGATGTGTATGACATTCTGACTATCGATTCGTGTTTGGAAAAGCGTTGTGCTTTGGGGGGGGTTTCGCCTCACCAGGTCGCTTACGCGGTAGAACAAGCGGATAAGCGCCTGAGCCAGCGTGACAGCTCGGCGGTGAAAGTGCGTCCTGCACGTTTGACGGACATTGAAACGTTGGAAGGTATGGTTGCTTACTGGGCGAACCTTGGTGAGAATCTTCCGCGCTCTCGTAATGAGCTCGTGAGAGATATTGGCTCTTTTGCGGTGGCTGAGCATCATGGTGAAGTGACGGGTTGCGCTTCTCTATATGTGTATGACTCAGGGTTGGCAGAAATACGCTCTCTTGGTATCGAAGCGGGCTGGCAAGGCCAAGGGCAGGGCAGTGCGATTGTGAACTATTTGGTTGAGAAAGCGCGCCAGATGGCGATCAAGAAAGTCTTTGTTCTAACGCGAACGCCTGAGTTCTTTATGAAGCAAAGCTTTTTACCTACATCGAAGTCATTACTGCCGGAGAAAGTTCTGAAAGATTGCGATCAGTGCCCACGTCAACATGCATGTGATGAGGTAGCGCTTGAGATCAATTTAATGGAGCAAGTGATCCAAAAAACGCATGTGGCATGAACTGAAGTTGTGGAGTGATTTTATTAGCATTCAATGACATAGTCATTTTCCTGTTTACTTACATCAGTATTCGCTAAAAAAATCGAAAAAATTTGGAACCTTTGAGAGGAAGCCCGGTCTATTAAAGTACCACTGCTTTTTCTTAGAAGAATCTAAGAGAGCCCCAGAACTGACATTGGTTTTGGGGCTTTTTTCTATCTGTCACTTTTCTCTTTTTTATTGGCCTTTTTTTGTCCCTTTCGACGTTGCCAAGGCAAGATGACAAAACGCATCCATAAGTGTAGAAACAACAAAACGTTGAAAGCGAAGCCGGCAAAGATCAAAGCGATCGACTCGATGCTTTGTGGATCATCTTTGAGCGTAAACCACCACACAATCCAACACAGTACAGAAAGTACCGTCAATTGATCCAAGCATCGTTGGCAACGTCCAAGTTTTTTCCAAAACCAATGTTCCTCGCAGCGGCGACAAGTCATAGTGTTTTCCAAACCATTAGTGTTGCTTCAGATTATATATCTAACTAAATGGTGGAAAGCGTTTCTTACACGGGCTTAGAGCGCCATGACACAACCAAAAATGGAAAGTTAGCTTTGTAAAAGCTTTGTGGCACGTAATTGATGTATGGTGTGCTGTCAGTCTTTAACAGGAAATATAATGATGTCGACAGAGTTGAAACTTGCGCTGAGTATCGCTGGTGGGTTCTTTATGATCGGTGTTGTCGCGATTTATATGGTCAGCCGCTATGCAATGATGGCAGCGTAAGAGAGATTTTATTGCGCCGAAGTAGCAAAGCAAAGCCTCGTTGATGACGAGGCTTTGCTTTATATTTAGATAGAAGCCTGAAAGCGTTAGCAGCCAGGGCCGCAGTCAAGACAATGTTTCACCATTTCTGGCCCTAAGTGTAGTTTTGCATTCAAATCACGTAGAGCGGTGCGGACGCCTTCTTCAATCACTGGGTGATAGAAGGGCATATCTAACATCTCAGAAATCGTCATCCTATTTTGGTGCGCCCATGCTAAAAGGTGAGCAAGATGCTCTGCATTCGGGCCCATCATTTCTGCACCTAAAAAACGTCCAGTGCCTTGCTCTCCGTAGACATGCAGAATGCCTTTATTACGAAGCATGACGCGCGAACGTCCTTGATTTTCAAACGAGACTTCACCGGTTGCGAAACATCCACATGTGCCTAGACGTGTTTCTAGTTGTTTATATGTTTCTCCAACCATAGCAATTTGAGGGTCGGAGAACACGGCTGAAATTGGTGAGCGACGCAGACCCGCACGAATATCTGGGAAACGGCCTGCGTTGTCTCCAGCAATACGGCCTTGGTCAGCGGCTTCGTGCAGCAGTGGAATTTGGTTACTTGCATCACCTGCGATGAAGATGCTCTCTACCGAAGTTTGCAATGTGTAGTGATCCGCCGTTGGTACGCCACGTTCATCGAGAGCCACATTGGTGTTCTCGATCGCCAGCTTATCGACGTTTGGACGACGACCCGTTGCGGCCAATACGTAATCGACAACGAAAGTTTCTAATTCACCATCATGGTTGATGAATTGGATTTCGACCTTGTCTTCGCCGTCATTGCCTGACGAAGCAATGCGTTTCATACTTTCGACTTTTACATCTGCATCAAGGTAGAACTCTTCCTTAAAGGCTTTATCTGCATACGCCATCACCTCTGGGTCTGTCAGTGGGCCCACTTGTCCTCCAAGGCCAAAGAGCTTCACGTTTACTCCAAGGCGGTGTAAAGCCTGACCCAATTCAAGGCCGATGACTCCTGGGCCAAATACTGCCACTGACTCTGGTAAGTCATCCCAGTCAAATACATCATCGTTAATCACTAGGCGATCACCCAGTTCATTCCAAGCTGCCGGATATGCTGGACGAGATCCTGTCGCAATAACAATGCGCTGTGCGGTGACCTGAGTATGATCATCTATGATGAGAGTGTGGTCATCGGCAAACTTCGCGTAGCCCGATAGTTTGTCTTCAGCGGGAATATCATCGACACTTTCAAGCACAAAGCCAACAAAACGATCGCGTTCGCGCTTTACACGATCCATAACTTCTCGTCCGTTAATTCGTACTTCACCTTGCGGGTGTATCCCAAATCCAGGTGCTTTTTCGATTTGATGAACACTTTCTGCTGCCGCAATTAACAGCTTAGACGGCATGCATCCGACACGAGCACAGGTTGTTCCGTAGGGACCGCCCTCAATCATTACCACGCTGTTGGTATGAGCTTTTGCTGCTCGATAAGCACCAAGACCAGCCGTCCCGCCACCAATAATCGCTACGTCGACATTAACTTGTTTCATCGTGAACTCTCGCTTTTGTTCTAAGCCAAGCTAGCTACATTGAGCTTGGAGAGTGAATTGGATAGTTGAATCTGGATAAGTAGTCACCTTATTGGCAGATAACTACTTATCTAGACTAGTAGAAGAAGTGGTTTAGGGTTGGCCTCCGAGCCAAAGGCACCGGAGACCGAGGGTGTAGGCTATGGACAGCTTAGCCTAGATACGCTTCTAGCTCTTCGCTACCGCCGATGTGCTTGCCACCGATAAAGACTTGTGGAACAGTCGTGCGACCAGATATAGCTCGTAGACTAACTGTTGTTGCGTCTTTACCCAGAATCACTTCTTCATATTGAAGACCGTGGTCAATCAGATTTTGTTTCGCTTTCATACAGAAAGGGCAGCCTGGTTTAGTGAACACCGTGATGGACTCTTGCGTTTTGTAGTCAGGCGCTATGTAGTTCAGCATCGTATCTGCGTCTGACACCTTGAATGGGTCGCCTGGTTCGTTTGGCTCAATGAACATTTTTTCCACTACGCCATCTTTTACTAGCATACTGTAACGCCATGAACGTTTGCCAAAGCCGATGTCATTTTTATCCACTAACATACCCATGCCATCGGTGAATTCACCATTACCATCCGGGATGAAGGTAATGTTTTCTGCTTCTTGGTCTTGTTTCCATGCATTCATCACGAACGTATCATTGACCGAGACACAAATAATCTCATCCACTCCGTGCTCTTTAAATACAGGGAACAATTCGTTGTAACGAGGTAGATGGCTTGATGAACAGGTTGGAGTAAATGCACCCGGTAAGCTAAATACGATAACGGTCTTACCTTTAAATAGCTCATCGGTCGTTACATTCACCCAAGAGTCACCTTGACGAACTGGAAAAGTAACTTGAGGGACTTGTTGACCTTCTTTAGATACAAACATAATGATTTCCTTTAACTATTTTAAATTATGCGTATAGAGCTTAGCGTTTTTCGTCGCTCTGTTTCGTTTTGTTGAGCCCATTATTGTAAAAATCCTTTGATAGCTCTAATCGTTTGGTGTTATGGTTTTGATAGGTATTAGCTATTGTTAAAGAAGCGAAGCGTGAATTATGAATATTCGAGATTTTGAGTACTTAGTTGCACTTGCGGAACATAAGCACTTTCGCAAAGCGGCAGAGGCATGTTTTGTTAGCCAGCCAACATTGAGTGGGCAAATTCGTAAACTAGAGGATGAACTCGGTACCACGCTTTTAGAGCGAAGCAGCCGACGTGTTTTGTTTACCGATTCAGGGTTACAGCTGGTGGAGCAGGCTAAACGCATCTTAAGTGAAGTGAAAACCTTCAGAGATATGGCAAGCGGTCAAAGCGGAGCCATGACTGGACCGATGCATATTGGTTTCATCCCGACGGTTGGGCCTTATCTACTACCCAAAATTCTGCCGCAGATAAAAGAAGCATTTCCTGAGCTGGAGCTATTTCTGCACGAAGCTCAAACACATCAATTAGTGCGTCAATTGGAAGAAGGCAAACTAGATTGCTTAGTTTTAGCTTCGGTTGATGAAACTGCGCCATTTAAAGAGATCGAAGTGTATCAAGAGCCATTAAGTGTCGCAGTGCCATGTGACCACGAGTGGGCCTCTCTCGACCATGTTGATATGTTGGAGCTGAATGGTAAAACCGTTTTAGCGTTGGGAGACGGCCACTGTCTGCGAGATCAAGCGTTAGGTTTTTGTTTTGCCGCTGGTGCAAAAGACGATGAGCGTTTTAAAGCCACCAGCTTGGAGACGTTACGCAATATGGTTGCTGCCGGTGCGGGGATTACGTTATTGCCTCAGCTTTCTATCCCTAATGAGAAGCAAAAAGATGGCGTATGCTACGTACCAGCTGTTAACCCAACCCCCTCGCGTAATATCGTTCTCGTATACCGTCCGGGCTCACCATTACGAGCTAGGTTTGAAGCTTTAGCAGCGAAGATTAAAGAGGTGTTGGCTTCTTATCCATCATTGAATGCTGCAGCATAAAAAGCAGAAATAAAAAAGGGGAGAGCTTGATGCTCTCCCTTGTGCTTTTGTGATTTAGAACAGTTCTTCTGCGCCAGAGCCTGAAGAATAAATACTATCTTCTAAACGGTCGCCAGCGTATTCGGTAGGCTCCGTGCCTTTTTCAAAGTATTCGAACATTGATGTGCTATCTACCTTGTGCGTTAGCATACCGCTGTTGCGATCAATACGAACTCGAATAATATCCTCTGGAATATTTTTACCTTGCTCCGGCGTCCCTTCTAGCGCAACACGCATGAAGTCAATCCAAGCAGGCTCTGCGGTTTTCGCACCCGACTCGGCACCAGAAATTTGGCCTTGCCCTAGGTTGCTGTTAACAGTGGTGCGGCCAAGTGCACGTGAGTGATCATCAAAGCCAACCCAAGCTATCGCAACGACACCAGGTCCATAGCCATTGTACCAAGCATCCTTGGAATCATTCGTTGTACCCGTTTTACCCCCGATATCACGACGACCAAGTTTTTGCGCGCGCCAGCCTGTACCATTCCAACCTGTGCCTTCACGCCAGTTACCGCCACCCCAAATGTTGCTGTACATCATCTCACGCATTAAGAATGCATTCTGTTCGGAGATAACTTGCGGTGCATATTGAGGTTCATCATTTTCAAGGGCATTGTCTGTTGCAAGGCCGTCAATTGCGACGTCTTGTTCGCCAAATTCATCAGCGTAGCGATTTTCTGGCTGCTCGCTCATTTGTGGACAATCCTTATGACAAACACTCTTTGGATTGGCTTTAAACAGTACTTCACCGAATGCATCTTCCACGCGTTCTACATAGAATGGTTCAACGTAATAACCACCGTTTGCAAACACAGAGTAACCTTGTGCCACTTTCATTGGTGTTAAGCTGCCAGCTCCGAGTGCGATGGTCTCAGAGCGTGGTACTTGGTTAATATCAAAACCGAAACGAGTAAGGTACTGACGTGTCTCCTCGAGGCCAACTTCACGGAGTGTACGCACTGCCATGACGTTTTTTGATTGAGCTAAGCCGAGGCGAAGACGCGTTGGGCCACCATAAGTTGGTGGTGAGTTTTTTGGTCGCCAAGCTGAACCAGAACCTGCATCCCACTTGTTAATTGGCGCATCGTTAATCAAAGTCGCTAGAGTCAGCCCTTTGTCAATTGCTGCCGAGTAGATGAAAGGCTTGATACTTGAACCAACCTGACGCACTGACATGGTTGCACGGTTAAACTTGCTGTGAACAAAGTTGAAACCACCAACCAGCGACAATATCGCGCCATTTTCTGGGTTCATCGCAACAAACGCGGTGTTTGCTGTCGGCACTTGGCTCAGTTTCCAGCTCAGTGTTGTGTTGTCATCTTCATCGGTTTCACTTACTTCGCGAACCCAAACTTGTTGACCTGTCGCTAGCACATCATGCGCTGACTTTGGTGTTGAGCCTTGGCGGTTATCAGTAATGTACTTACGCGCCCAGTGCATTCCAGTCCAAGGGATGGTTTGCTCTTCATGGTTCTTAACCCATACTTGCGCCGTCTTATCATCGACTTTCGTCACAACCGCAGGGTAAAGGTCACCATAAGTTGGCTGTTTCTTCAGGTGTTTTTCTATTTGATCATTGCCCCAGGCCGCTTCCCCTTCTTTCCAAAGCACACTTTCTGCACCACGGTAGCCGTGACGTTCATCGTATGACAAGAGGTTATTTACCGCAGACGTATTCGCAGCATCTTGCAGTTTAGAATCCACAGTCATGTAGATATTCAAGCCAGAGGTGTAAGCTTCTTCTTCACCGTACTCTTTTACTGCCCATGCACGAGCCAACTCTGCTACGTAAGGTGCGGAAAGCTCAATCTCAGCGCTATGATAACGCGCCACGATAGGTTCATTGCGTGCTTCGTCATACTGCTCTTGTGTAATGTATTTCTCATCAAGCATTCGCATTAATACAACGTTACGGCGTTTTGTTGCGCGCTCAAGAGAGTAAATTGGGTTCATGGTTGATGGCGCTTTTGGCATACCAGCGAGTGTTGCAATCTCACTTAACGTCAATTCATCAAGGCTCTTACCAAAATACACTTGAGCGGCAGCACCAAAGCCATATGAGCGGTAACCAAGGAAGATTTTATTGACATAAAGCTCCATGATTTCTTGCTTACTTAAAAGCTGCTCAATATGGATAGCAATAAAAATCTCTTTAATCTTACGCATGATCTTCTTCTCATTAGATAAGAAGAAGTTACGAGCTAGCTGTTGCGTAATCGTACTTGCACCCTGTTTAGCCGAGCCTGAAACCGCAACAACAACAGCTGCACGAGTGATGCCGATAGGGTCGATACCAGGATGCTCGTAGAAACGGCTATCTTCGGTTGCGATGAGCGCGTGAATTAAGTCTTGAGGAATTTCGTCATAAGTAACAGGAATACGACGCTTTTCACCGAACTGTGCGATCAGCTTCCCGTCTTGACTAAACACCTTCATAGGTGTTTGTAATTCAACGTCTTTTAGAGTTGCAACATCTGGCAATTCAGGCTTCACATACTGATAGAAGCCAAATATTGTGGTGACTCCAAGAATTATGCAAATCAATGTTAAAAATAATAAACGCTTTATGAACTTCACCGGAGAATCCCTGATTGGTTGAGGCTGTGTAACGGCAAACCCTTGTACTCTTAGGTCAAAAATTTAGCACATAAGAGATATTAACTCTTATTTGGATGCTAATAACAACCTTTGCACGAAGAAATTTCGGAGCGAGAGTAAGAGATGGATAAGCTAATCGTTACCGGCATCGATATAGGCCATAACAGCCTCAAAGCCGTAGTACTTAAACCCACAGGCAACAATTACGCTCTGTTGGGTTACAAAGAAATATTACTAAAGGAAGGTATTGTCGCTGAAAATAACACCATAAATCATCAAGAAATTGTAAAGACCCTCAAGCAGATAAAAAAAGAACTGCCTTTTGGCGCTAAAAAAGTTGCGATTTCAGTTCCTGATAACTCGGTAATTAGCAAGAAACTGCAAATAGAACAAAATCTTGAAGAGAGTGAAGTTGAGTTTGCAGTGATACAAGCCTTTTCTCATCAATCGCCATTCCCTGTCGAAGAGCTGAGTTTAGACTTCGTTCGTCTTCGCGCTGAGGGCGGGCAGAGTGGCAGTGATAGCTATCAAGTGTTTGCGACAAGAAAAGATGTGGTAGAAGGCCGAGTCGATGCATTACAAAAGTCCGGACTAAAACCTGTTTTAGTGGACGTGCATTCGCAAAGCCTTGGTCATATCTGGAAGCTCACCGCCGATCGCTTTCCTGACAAAAACAAATACTGCTTACTCGATATTGGCACCTTATCGAGCTCCTTCACCATGTTTACCGAACAAGGTGAACTGTTTCACAAAGAGTTTGCTTACGGCACACGCGGAGCAAACAGCGCTTCTCCAGTCGATTTTCTGTCCGATGATGCTCAGGAGAAAACAGAGCTGTTTAACCGTCAAATCATAGAGCGAGTAAAGCGCCAGATGCAGCTCTATACCTCAATCAATGGCTCACAAAACATCAAGGGTATCTGGTTATCAGGGGAAGGGGCCTCCACTCCCATGCTCGCAGAGGAGTTGTCTCAACAATTGTCGTTAGAGTGTGAATTGCTAAATCCGCTAGGGCTATTTGAGATGAAGGTGTCTAAGCGTAAGCGTCGTGCTGTGGATTGGCAGCATTTCTCAACAGCAGCCGGACTGGCCGTTCGTGGCATTCATTGGCTAGGAGGCGCCCGTGCTTTATCGCATTAATTTACTTCCTTGGCGAGAGAATCAAAGAGAAGAGCACCGACGTCGTTTCATCAGTTTGGTCGCATTAGGCATGTTGGTCGCTGTTGGCATCCAGTGGGGTATTGGAAAGTTTTTTGAGTACCAACAAGATCAACAACAGGATCGGCTCGATTACCTCACTCACTACATTGCCGAACTCGACCAGCGTATTGAAGCAATGAAAATTGCAGAGCAAGAGCACAGCAAAATCCTCGAACGCCTAAAGGTTGTTGAAGGTTTACAAAACGGACGAAACAAAACGACCGAGTTCATGAACTTAATGCCTGCCGTTATCCCTGAAGGTGTATATGTCGACAAGATCAAAATGAATGATCTGGAAATTGAGATCTCTGGGATCTCTGATAGCACTCCAAAACTTGCCACGATGCTGGACAACATGGAGCGCTCGGCCAAGTTGAACGACGTAGAAATGCATTCCATCGTTCACGGCAAAGCCCGTTTTGGGAAAGAGTTTCAAACATTCAAAGTGTCTTTCATGTTCAAAGTAACGGAGAAGAAATTGGAGGCTCAACGTGGTTGATTGGCAGGATCTCGAAATCGATGAAATGGCCGAGTGGCCATTGTTGCCCCAGATTGTAGTAATCGTACTTCTGATCATGGCGATTCAAGGCTTAGGTTATTGGTTTTACCTTAAACCGAAAGAAGAACAGTTGAATCACTTGATTCAGCAGGAGCAGACACTCAAGGTGGCATTGAAGATCAAAGCGAACAAAGTGGCAGCGTTGCCTCAGCTTCAATCTCAATTGGATGAACTTACCACTCGTTACGAGTTATTACTGCAACAACTGCCTGCGCAAAAAGAGCTGGCTACAATGCTCGCTTCAGTGAATGAGCTTGGCATCGACAATAAGCTGACTTTCACCCGAATCGACTGGGGCGAAAAACAATCAGAGCACTTCCTTTATCGTCTTCCTTTAAACATAGAGTTAACGGGCGACTTTCATGACATCGGCCATTTTTCTCAGGCGATAGCGACGCTACCTCGAATCATCACGTTTAAAGATGTGACTTGGCAACGTGTCAGCCAAGAGAGCGAAACCCTGCACTTTCGGGTGCGTGCTAATACCTATCAGTTTAAGCCGGAGGAGGCGAAAAATGACAAGTAAGTCTTTGTTGCTGGTACTGATGGGTTCTCTATTGATGGGCTGCCAGGCGAATGATGAATCATTGACGGATTTTATTCGAGGAGTGGAAACACAGGCGCGTCGAGAGGTCGAGAAGCTTAAGCCCGCAGACAAATATGTTGCAGTCACGTACGCACCGGAAGTACAGCGTGCACCCTTTGAATTACCCAAAGAAGCCACTATCGCGACTCAGCCAGTTGCAAGAAAAGATTGTTGGCAACCGCCCTCAAGAAGGCGAACTGGTAAATTAGAAAAATTCCCATTAAGCCAATTACGTTTGAAAGGTGTCATGGGCATGGATAACACGGTTTCTGGCCTTGTTCAGGCTCCCAATGGCACCGTCTATAAAGTTAAGCCGGGTCAATACCTCGGACGCAATAATGGCAAAGTGACCCATGTCAGCCACTCCTATTTGTTGATTAATGAAACGTTGCCCGACGGCTTAGGATGTTGGCAAAAACGTATAGTTAAGTTGGCTTTGAGATAGCCCCATTTATTTTTGATATTGAGTAATGAAAATGAGACAAGGATTAACACGTACACCAAGGATACTTACTGGGCTCTTCTCCTTATGGTTGTTTGTATTTTTAGCCCCTTTAGCGGCAGCTGAAGAAGTTTCGTCCAATGCCCTAAAAAGTATCGACTTTCGAACTAATAAAGATAAAGACGCCGTGATTGTCGTCGAATTGGCGTCACCGGCCGCGATTGTAGATATCAAGCGTGTACAGGAAGGGTTAAGTATCGATTTGCTTAACACTTCAGTAAAAGACGAGCAATTGTATCTCCTAGACGTGAAAGACTTTTCGACTGTGGTTGAGAGCGTAGAAGTGTTTCGCGATACCTCAACTACGCGCTTGGTTGCGCACATCAATGAAGAATACATGCATGATTACCGTTTAACGGGGCGTTTTTTGGAAATCAAAGTAGCGAAGATCAAACCCAATGAGAAAGCCCCAGATAAAAGCATTTTAGAAAGAGAAGGTAAGCTTATTTCGATTAACTTCCAAGATATTCCTGTGCGAAACGTCTTGCAGCTTATTGCTGATTACAACCAATTCAATTTGGTTGTCTCCGACTCTGTAGAAGGCAACCTCACGCTTCGTCTTGATGGTGTCCCTTGGCAGCAAGTGCTGGATATTATTTTGCAAGTTAAGGGGTTAGATAAGCGTGTTGATGGCAACGTGATTTTAGTTGCTCCGACTGATGAGTTGGACTTGCGTGAGAAGCAGCAGTTAGAAAAACAAAAATTGACGGAAGAAATGGGAGAGCTTTCATCTGAAATCATCAAAGTTAATTTTGCTAAAGCATCAGACATTGCGGAGATGATCAATGGAGAAGGAAATATCAGCATGCTGTCAGAGCGCGGCAGTATGACCATTGATGAGCGAACTAACTCGTTATTGATTAGAGAGTTACCTGAAAACATCGAGGTGATTCGAGAAATTATTGAGTCTTTGGATATTCCAGTTAAACAGGTTCAAATTGAGGCGCGTATTGTTACCATCAATGAAGGTAACATGGACGAGTTAGGGATTCGTTGGGGTTTTACATCTATTAATGGCAGTAATACAGTGGGCGGTTCTATTGAGAACAACCTCGCCACGATCGGTCTTTATAATGGAGAAGGGGGCGACGACGGTGGTGACGGTGATGGAGTGGGGATCGATGACTTCCTAAATGTAAACTTAGCTGCAACCAGCCCGAATGCGACCAGCATTGCTTTTCAGGTCGCAAAGTTAGGTTCAGACACCTTGTTGGATCTTGAGCTTTCTGCTCTGCAACAAGAGTCTAAAGCTGAGATTATCTCGAGCCCACGTTTGATCACTACCAATAAGAAGCCTGCCTATATTGAACAAGGTACAGAGATTCCTTATCTTGAGTCATCATCAAGTGGTGCAACGACGGTGACGTTCAAAAAGGCGGTATTAAGTTTGAAAGTGACCCCGCAAATCACACCGGATAACCGCTTAGTGTTGGATTTAAGTGTCACGCAAGATAGACCTGGACAAGTCGTGAAGACAGGCACTGGTGAAGCTGTTGCGATTGATACTCAACGTATCGGGACGCAAGTGTTAGTGAATAACGGTGAAACGGTCGTTCTTGGTGGTATTTTTCAGCACAGCATTACTAACTCGGTGGACAAAGTACCTTTGTTGGGCGACCTGCCGCTATTAGGTGCTCTTTTTCGTCGAAGTTATGAGAATGTTGGCAAAAGTGAGCTGTTAATTTTCGTCACGCCTAAGGTGGTGATTCAGTAGTTCTGTCTCGGGAAAAACTGATTAAATCAAAAATAAAGTTGCAATAGTGGCACCATGCTTGGATAATTTCGGGTCTTATCACGAATTATCTGTGAGGAACTGGTGCCACAAGCCTTGTAGAACAGCAGTTTAGCTGTGTTTTCTTGTGGCGATCTTATTGAATCAATGTTGTAAATTACTGCTAAACATGGCTGAGAAACGTAATATTTTCCTTGTTGGCCCAATGGGCGCCGGCAAAAGTACAATTGGTAGACATCTAGCACAGCAACTGCATATGGAGTTTGTTGACTCCGATACAGTGATCGAAGAACGCACTGGTGCAGACATCTCTTGGGTTTTTGATGTAGAAGGTGAAGAAGGCTTCCGCAAGCGTGAAGAAGCGGTACTTGAAGACCTAACACAAGAGCAAGGCATCGTGCTTGCGACTGGCGGTGGCTCTGTTAAGAGCAAAGAAAACCGCAATCGTCTTTCGGCACGTGGTGTTGTTGTTTACTTAGAAACGACGATTGAAAAGCAACTTGCGCGTACAAACCGCGACAAGAAGCGTCCTTTACTTCAAACGGATAACCCTCGCGAAGTACTGGAGCAATTAGCTGAAGAACGTAATCCTTTATATGAAGAAGTAGCGGATTACACTGTTCGCACTGACGATCAAAGTGCAAAAGTGGTAGCCAACCAGATCGTAAAAATGCTAGAAGAGAGATAAGTCTTTATCTTTTTTTTAATTGGAGCAAACCGATGGAACGGATTACGGTCAACCTAGCTGAGCGTAGCTACCCAATCTCTATTGGCGCCGGGTTATTTGAGGACCCGGCGTACCTCTCTCAAGTTCTCTCAAACAAAAATGCAAAACAAAAAGTTGTTGTGATCAGTAATGTCACAGTGGCGCCTTTGTATGCAGACAAAATTTTAAAGCAACTCGAGCAGCTCGGTTGTAGTGCATCCTTGTTAGAATTGCCTGACGGTGAACAGTACAAAAACTTGGATGTATTTAATCAAGTAATGAACTTCTTACTGGAAGGGAGTTATGCTCGTGATGTTGTGATCATCGCGTTAGGTGGTGGTGTTATTGGCGACCTTGTGGGTTTTGCGTCTGCCTGTTACCAGCGTGGGGTCGACTTTATTCAAATACCGACCACATTACTATCCCAAGTGGACTCTTCGGTTGGTGGAAAAACCGCGGTTAACCATCCGTTGGGTAAGAACATGATAGGTGCGTTTTACCAACCTAAAGCCGTGATCATTGATACGAACTGCCTGTCGACGTTGCCTGAACGTGAGTTCGCTGCGGGTATCGCCGAAGTCATTAAGTACGGCATTATTTACGATGCAGATTTTTTTGTATGGTTAGAAGACAATCTTGAGCGCTTGTATGCGTTGGATGAAGAAGCACTAACTTATGCGATCGCACGTTGCTGTGAAATAAAAGCGGAAGTGGTGGCTCAGGATGAGAAAGAATCGGGCATCCGTGCTTTGCTTAACTTAGGTCACACCTTTGGTCATGCGATTGAAGCGGAACTTGGCTATGGCAATTGGCTGCATGGTGAAGCGGTATCTTCCGGCACTGTTATGGCGGCCAAAACGTCGCATCTACGCGGTCTGATCTCGGAAGAGCAATTTGAGCGTATTGTTGCGATTTTGCGTCGTGCAAAACTGCCTGTGCATACTCCAGACAGTATGAATTTCGATGACTTCATCAAGCACATGATGCGAGATAAGAAAGTCCTCTCTGGTCAATTACGATTGGTTTTGCCTACAGGCATTGGCACTGCCGAGGTAATTGCTGATACGACGCAAGACGTACTCAAACAGGCGATAGACTTCGGTCGCGATATTTAACCTTGTAATGGCGCCTTTGGGCGTCATTCTTGTAGTGTATTAAGGTTATTAGATGAGTGTTGCTCACGTACTGGAATTAGATTCTCAAATCGAGTTGCTTGATAGATTAGGTCTACTGACTAACTTTGGTTCCAATCTCATTGCGATTAATGGTCATGATGGGTACGGGAAATCTTGGCTAGCGCAGCGATACCTTGAAGTGGGTGCCAGTAACAAGAATCAATGTTTGTTACTTTGTCATTCTAATCAAGACGATGTGCAGCATCGCGTCCTTATTTTGAGTCAACTGGTTTCAGACGCATTGTTTAATCAGCAAGAGCCTTTACTTGATAGCCTTGAAAGGCTTTTAGGTGATGAGCCGTGTGACATTGCAATTGTTGTAGATGATGCGCATTTATTGAGTGAGACACTTATCTCTGAGCTTTGGATGCTGGTCTTAGAGGCGCACCATAAGCCAAATTGGACCATCAATATCCTACTGTTTACACAGTCTGGACGTTTAGAAGGTTTGCTAGCACGTCTCAGTTATGGACAAGAGATAAAGCCTGTTGAGCTTGATATTGATATGTTGTCCGAAGTGGAAGCTCGTCGTTTCTTTGAGTCACTTGTTGCGCGCTACGTCGATGATGAGTCTGAGAAACGGGTTAGAGATGCATTTAAAAAAGTCGACCCAGTACCGGGTGACATCATGGCGTTAGGAGAGATGAAAGTGGAAAAAAGGATCATTATCCGCTCGATTGTCGGTTCACCCCTGAATATTGCGTTGGTGGTATTAGTATTACTGTTGCTTGCTGCTGGTGGCTATTGGTGGATGCTTAGTCAACCAAGTCCTGATGATAAGGCGCAGCAAATTGCTGGCAGTTTAGAGCAAACGGCTATTCCAACTTTTGAAGAGTCAGGAATCAGTGCAGCGCAGTCTTCACTGCAACCTGTAACCGATGGTTCTAGCAGTCCTGATAAGTCTGGTGCGGTTGATGATTCTGATTCATTACCGCCAGCAGTGACAGAAGAAGTAGCGAGCGTAGGCAGTGATGACAATCAACAAAGAGTGGTGATTGAGTCGAATGTGGTCGATGCATTGCTTGAAGGTAAAACTGATTCAGCAGACACAAAAGCGATTGATGACGTCGTAGGTATAGAGAAGACAGAAACCGCCGATGAAACTAGCTCTCCTTTGATTAAAGTCGTAAAACCGAATCAAGATATGGCGCAAGCACCTGCTCAGTCAGAAGAGGGTGACGTAAACCAACCTGTTGTGAAGTTTTCATTTGCCCGTGAAGAACTAAAAGCGCTATCGCCAAGAGCTTATACTTTACAACTCGCAGCTATGACCTCAATGGAAGATGTACAATCCTTTCTCAATGAGCATCAACTGAATAATCAAGTGCGAATTTATCCTACCGTTCGTAATGACACCGAGTGGTATATCATCACATATCAAGATTATCCGACAATTCAAATGGCTCGTGATGCCGTCGCAAGCTTGCCAGATTCGGTTAAGTCGGTGAGTCCTTGGGCAAAATCACTCCGTCAGGTTCACCGTGAAATTGAACGAGTGAAATAAACCTGAGCTTCCCTGAAAAATATGTTACATTCCGCAGCCTTAATTTTTGGTCGATAGATAGAGCAGTAGATGAAAAAGCAACGAGCCTTTCTTAAATGGGCAGGAGGAAAATACGGACTGGTTGAAGACATCCAACGTCATTTGCCGCCGGCTCGAAAGCTAGTTGAACCTTTTGTTGGTGCGGGCTCAGTGTTTCTGAATACCGATTATGACCATTATCTACTTGCAGATATCAATCCAGATTTGATCAATCTGTACAACCTGCTGAAAGAACGCCCTGAAGAGTATATCTCTGAAGCGAAGCGTTGGTTTGTCGCTGAGAACAACCGCAAAGAAGCCTACCTACACATTCGCGCTGAATTTAATAAAACCGATGACGTGATGTACCGCTCTTTAGCGTTTTTGTATATGAACCGCTTTGGTTTTAATGGCCTATGCCGTTACAACAAAAAAGGTGGCTTCAATGTACCGTTTGGCTCTTACAAAAAGCCGTATTTCCCTGAGGCGGAACTGGAGTTTTTTGCAGAAAAAGCCAAAAAAGCTACGTTCGTTTGTGAAGGTTATCCTGAAACATTTCGTCGTGCGCGCAAAGGGAGCGTCGTGTATTGCGATCCACCTTATGCGCCGCTTTCAAATACGGCAAATTTCACCTCATACGCAGGTAATGGTTTCACGTTGGACGACCAAGCTGCATTAGCCGACATTGCTGAAAGAACAGCGACTGAACGTGGCATTCCTGTGTTGATTTCTAACCACGACACTACCTTGACACGTCGGTTGTATCACGGTGCGGATCTTAATGTGGTAAAAGTAAAGCGTACCATTAGCCGTAATGGTAACGGTCGTAATAAAGTTGATGAGCTACTTGCGCTTTTTCATGCCCCAGACATGGATAAATCAAACTCTTAATTCTCACACTATTATATCTAAATAGTGGATCTCCCCACTGGCTTCGGTAGAATTGCGCGCAGATTGTTTGCTCATTACTACTGAGGTCAGGTATGAAAGATTTTCTTATTGCTCCATCCATTTTATCGGCAGATTTTGCTCGTCTCGGTGAAGATGTAGAAAAAGTACTCGCAGCGGGTGCGGATGTGGTGCATTTCGACGTTATGGATAACCACTATGTACCAAACCTGACTTTTGGTGCGCCTGTGTGTAAAGCACTACGCGATTATGGCATCACAGCGCCAATCGATGTTCACCTAATGGTGAAACCCGTTGACCGTATTATTCCTGATTTCGCAAAAGCGGGTGCGTCGATGATTACGTTCCATGTAGAAGCTTCTGATCATGTAGACCGTACACTGCAGTTAATTAAAGAGCACGGCTGTCAGGCTGGTGTGGTACTAAACCCAGCAACGCCACTTGCAAGTCTTGAATTTATTATGGATAAAGTCGACATGATTCTACTGATGTCGGTAAACCCTGGTTTTGGTGGTCAATCATTCATTCCTCATACACTAGATAAACTGCGTGCCGTTCGTAAGATGATTGACGAGTCTGGTCGTGATATCCGCTTAGAAATCGATGGCGGTGTGAAGGTTGACAACATTCGTGAAATTGCAGAAGCGGGCGCAGACATGTTTGTTGCAGGCTCGGCGATTTTCGGTGAGCCAGATTACAAACAAGTGATCGATCAAATGCGCGCTGAACTGGCTGAAGTTAAATAAGCACCGATAAGCCAGCGCAATAACACGCTGATTTTAAAGGCTGCCAGCTTGTTGGCAGCCTTTGTGTTTTCTAGTATTAGAAGAAATTAAATATCCACTGCGCTGAGCAAATAACCACTTGCCTATTTTACGCCCTTTCTGTACTATTCGTGCTCCTTAAACTCAGTCAATTATCTTTAGTTCCTTGCTTCCTCTGGACGACTGAGCCATTTGTGGAAGCTGAATAATCCGTAAGGAGCAACCAATGCGTCATTACGAAATCGTATTCATGGTGCACCCAGATCAAAGCGAGCAAGTTGCTGGCATGATCGAGCGTTACACTGGTTCAATCACTGAAGCTGGCGGTAAAATCCACCGTCTAGAAGACTGGGGCCGTCGTCAACTGGCTTACCCAATCAACAAGCTTCACAAAGCTCACTACGTTCTTATGAACGTTGAAGCTGACCAAGCTGTAATTGATGAGCTAGAAACTGCTTTCCGTTTCAACGATGCAGTTCTACGTAACATGATCATGCGTACTAAAGCAGCGATCACTGAGCAATCTATCATGCTTAAGCAAAAAGAAGAGCGTGCTCCACGTCGTGAAGAGCGTTCTGAAGCTAAGCCTGAAGCTAAGTCAGAAGCTGCTGAGTAAGTTTTCTTATGGCCAATCGAATGGAGCTGAGCGGCACCATTGCCAAACCGCCCATTCGTAGTAAAAGCCCTGGTGGCATTGAACACTGTCGGTTTTGGCTGGAGCATCGCTCTACTATTATCGAAGCTGACTTACCTCGACAAGTTTATTGTCGTATGCCGGTAGTCGTCAGCGGGCTTGGGTCACAAGCACTAACTCAGAATTTAGTTCAAGGCAGTAACATTAAGGTAAGTGGTTTTGTCACTTATCAAACCGGCCGAAATGGCGTGGGAAAATTAGTGTTACACGCCGACAACATTACTCAAATTTAAGATCAGGAGATAGCCCATGGCTCGTTTCTTCCGTCGTCGTAAATTCTGCCGTTTCACTGCAGAAGGCGTACAAGAGATTGATTACAAAGACGTAGCAACTCTTAAAAACTACATCACTGAAGCTGGTAAAATCGTACCTAGCCGTATCACTGGTACAAGCGCTAAGTACCAGCGTCAACTAGCACGTGCTATCAAGCGTTCACGCTACCTAGCTCTACTACCGTACACTGACAAGCATCAGTAATCGGTTCATTTTATTAAGAAAGAGGATTAAGCAATGCAAGTTATTCTACTTGATAAAATTGGTAACCTAGGTGGTCTTGGCGATACTGCAAACGTTAAATCTGGCTACGCTCGTAACTTCCTTATCCCACAAGGTAAAGCAGTTATGGCAACTAAAGCTAACGTTGAAATGTTTGAAGCTCGTCGTGCTGAACTAGAAGCTAAAGTTGCTGAGCAACTAGCTGCTGCAGAAGCTCGCGCAGAGAAAGTTAACGCTCTAGAAGCGGTAGTTATCGCTTCTAAAGCTGGTGACGAAGGCAAACTATTCGGTTCTATCGGTACTCGTGACATCGCTGACGCTATCACAGCTGCAGGCGTTGAAGTTGCTAAGAGCGAAGTTCGCCTTCCTGAAGGTGCTCTACGTAACACTGGTGAGTTCGAGATCAGCGTTCAACTTCACTCTGAAGTTTTCGCGACAGTTAACCTACAAGTTGTTGCTGCTGAGTAATTCAGTATCAAGACGAAATACTAAAAAGCACCTCCTTGGAGGTGCTTTTTTTATTTCTAAAACTGAGAGAAAAAGGGTTAAAAAGCGAAAAGTAAATTAACGGAAAATACGCTGTCCGCTTTGCTTAAGCCTTCAGGCACTTTATCGTGATACTGACGAGAGTGCGCCAGTTTCAGTGCAATATCTTCAGTAATATCATTGGTTACACTGAGTTCACTATCAGTACGTGTGTTACTTCTACCTGTTACCAACGTAATATCAGCTGCGAAACTTAAATTATCCAACGCATGCCAAGTTGTGTTGATATTTCCTCGAAAAATGCCTTCTCTAACGATATCGGGAAAGACAATATCGTCATCATCTATTTCGTCTAAGTTTGGCTCTTGATAGCGAAAACCAGGGCCTACCTCTACCTCTAAAATGAAGTTCTCAGTGTAGGAGAACTGGTAACCCAAACCACCTGACAACGTATAGTCTTTAAAATAAGCACTGTAGCGAGAATCCACCCCTTTAAAGCTGCCATACAAATACGTCTTAGGGCCTAACTTGTAGTCACTCTGTAGGGAGTAGGTGGATGAGCGTTTGTCTTCTTCACCGTCTTTGTACAAGTTGTAGTACTTCCATTCACCATTAGAACGGTGTCGACCTGACGTATATTCAGCACTCAAACGAGCATTCAGGGAACGAGAGTCCGTGTTACCTGTGTGAGCTTGATAGCCGAACTCCACCTCGGTTTTTAGTGGGTCGGGTACATCAATATTTTGCTCTGGCTGTACTGATTCGTCAGCATACGATGCACTAGCGCACAGTAGGCTAAAGCTAAGTAACCAGTATCGGGACACATCAACCTCGAACGTAATCAAAAAGGAGGGGCATGATACTGATACAGATATTTGGTTGGGTCAATGGTAGGTTAATTTTTATTAGAGCTAGGCGGAAGAACCAGGCTATTACCTGGGTGGTTCACATGATGATTTCTTAACAAGTAATTGTCGCTTCGGGGAAGCATCTCAGTTAGGTTAAGGTTATAATCGTGGGTCAATAGTAGTTATCGAGCAAAGTCATGGCGGAAAACAGAAATCGCAAACCTTCAGACAGTCAGGTCGACGCAATCAAAGTGCCACCTCACTCACTAGAAGCCGAGCAATCAGTAATTGGTGGTCTTTTACTGGATAATGAACGTTGGGACACCGTTGCCGAACGTGTTGTGAGCAGTGATTTCTATAGTCGTCCACACCGCCTGATTTTTGAAGGTGTAAAAACCATTCTTGAAGCGGGTAAACCTCTCGATCTTATTACTTTATCGGAATATCTAGAGCGTCACGAGTTGTTAGAAGATGTAGGCGGTTTTGCTTACCTCGCTGACTTGGCGAAGAATACGCCAAGTGCAGCTAACATCAATGCGTATGCTGATATTGTCGCTGAGCGTGCGATTGTTCGTGGCCTTATTGGTGTCGCGAATGAAATTGCGGACGCGGGCTATGACCCTCAAGGTCGCAGTTCTGAAGATTTAATAGACATGGCGGAGAGTAAAGTTTTTGCTATCGCCGAGTCTCGAACTAGTGAAAATGAAGGACCACAAAACGTCGACAACATCCTCGAAAAGACGTTAGAACGTATCGAGTTGTTGTATAAAACGCCACAAGATGGTGTTACCGGGGTCGATACCGGTTTCACCGATCTCAATAAGAAAACCGCAGGTTTGCAAGGCTCTGATTTGGTGATTGTCGCAGCACGTCCATCGATGGGTAAAACGACCTTTGCGATGAACTTGTGTGAAAATGCGGCCATGCAACAAGAAAAGCCCGTACTTATTTTCTCGTTAGAGATGCCAGCTGAACAGTTGATGATGCGTATGTTGGCCTCTTTGTCTCGTGTTGACCAAACCAAGATCCGTACGGGTCAGCTAGATGACGAAGATTGGGCGCGTATTTCTTCTACTATGGGTATCCTGATGCAGAAGAAAAATATGTACATTGATGATAGCTCTGGCCTAACTCCGACCGAAGTGCGTTCGCGCGCTCGCCGTATTGCTCGTGAACATGGCGGTCTATCGATGATCATGGTCGACTACCTTCAGTTGATGCGCGTGCCTTCGTTAACCGACAACCGTACTCTTGAGATTGCTGAGATCTCTCGCTCTCTTAAGGCGCTGGCAAAAGAGCTAAATGTGCCTGTTGTGGCACTGTCGCAGCTAAACCGTTCCCTAGAGCAACGTGCGGATAAACGACCAGTAAACTCGGACTTGCGTGAATCCGGTTCCATCGAGCAGGATGCCGACTTGATCATGTTCATCTACCGTGATGAGGTTTATCACCCAGATAGTCCGTACAAAGGTACGGCCGAAATCATTATTGGTAAACAGCGTAACGGTCCTATCGGCTCTGTTCGCCTCACTTTCCAAGGTCAACATTCGCGTTTCGACAACTACGCGGGTCCTGCATTCGATATTGATGATGAGTAATCCCATGAGCTATATGAAAGCGGCCAAGGCGTGCATTGATTTGTCTGCGTTGCAGCACAACTTACAGCGCGTAAAAGCTCAAGCGCCACAAAGTAAAGTGATGGCTGTCGTCAAGGCCAATGGTTATGGTCACGGATTACGTCATGTCGCAAAACATGCTAACCATGCGGATGCGTTTGGTGTGGCTCGTATTGAAGAAGCATTGCAACTGCGCGCTTGTGGAGTAGTAAAGCCGATTCTATTGCTAGAAGGTTTTTACTCTCCTGGTGACTTACCTGTTCTTGTGACGAACAACATCCAAACCGTGGTGCACTGTGAAGAGCAGCTTATCGCCTTGGAGCAAGCAGACCTTGAAACTCCGGTTGTCGTGTGGCTGAAGATTGACAGTGGCATGCACCGCCTTGGGGTTCGTCCTGAACAATATGACGAGTTTGTAACGCGGCTGAAGGAGTGTCCAAATGTAGCGAAACCGTTGCGTTACATGAGCCACTTTGGCTGTGCAGATGAGCTGGATAGCGATATTACCCCACAACAGATTGAGCTGTTTAAATCGTTGACTTCTGGTTGCCAAGGGGAACGTTCACTGGCGGCATCTGCGGGGTTATTGGCATGGCCTCAAAGCCATTTAGATTGGGTTCGTCCGGGTATTATCATGTATGGTGTGTCGCCATTCGATGACAAAACGGCGCAAGATCTTGGGTATCAACCTGTTATGACACTTAAATCCCACCTTATTGCGGTACGTGAAGTGAAGCAGGGCGAAAGTGTTGGCTACGGTGGTATTTGGACCAGTGAGCGAGATACAAAAGTTGGTGTCATCGCTGTAGGGTATGGTGACGGTTACCCAAGAAGTGCTCCAAACGGTACGCCGGTGTGGGTTAATGGCCGTAAAGTACCTATTGCAGGTCGAGTTTCCATGGATATGCTGACGGTCGATTTGGGACCAGACGCAACGGATAAAGTCAGCGACGAAGCGATTCTTTGGGGGAAAGAGCTCCCAGTAGAAGAAGTGGCGGGTCACATTGGTACGATTGCGTATGAACTCGTGACTAAGCTAACGCCTCGCGTCGAGATGGAATACTCAAAATAAACAACGAAAGGCTAACCCAAGGTTAGCCTTTGTTTTATCTACTCACCGTTAATCGTAGCAATAACGCGGCGGCCGCCACCAAAGTCTCGATGCTCACCCAAGTAAATACCTTGCCATGTTCCTAAAGCTAATCGACCATTTTGGATTGGTACCGTCACACTACTGCCAAGCAGTGATGCTTTAATATGTGCCGGCATGTCGTCGTCACCTTCATAGGTGTGCTGATAATAAGGAGCACGCTCTGGCACAAACTTATTGAAGTGCGCTTCCATGTCCATACGCACGGTTGGATCAGCATTCTCATTTAAGGTCAAACTGGCGGAGGTGTGCTGAATAAATAAGTGTAATAAACCTACTGAAAGTTCGTTTATTTGTGGTAATTGTTGTTCAATTTCATCAGTTATCAGGTGAAAACCGCGGCATCTCGCTTTTAATTGCAGTGTTTTTTGTGCCCACATACGTGTTCCTTTGGAAATTTATAAATTGGCGTCTATCCTATTCCAATTAGAGCCAGTCATTAGTAAATGATATGATTCTTGTCATCGTAAATGAATTGTTCAATTTCAGGGCAGGGAACGTGACCTAACTCAATGTGAGTGTAAAAGCTCTCGGTCATAATTGGCGCCTGAAAAAAAATTACAAAGACTTGTTTTGTGGCAATTTGCCCAAACATCTAATTTATATTCTATTTGCTAAATCGGGGATTCCACAGTTTTCGCTAGACTGTAAGGAATGGAACCTACTGTAACATCGGGATAAAGACCATGTTGAAAAATATCAATCCAACGCAAACACAAGCTTGGAAAGCGCTAACGGCGCATTTCGAATCTGCACAAGATATGGATCTTAAAGAGCTGTTTGCTCAAGACGCAGCACGTTTCGACAAATACTCTGCACGTTTCGGCTCAGACATCCTAGTCGATTACTCAAAGAACCTCATCAATGAGGAAACTCTGAAGCACCTGTTTGCTCTTGCGAAAGAGACCGAGCTGAAATCTGCAATTGAAGCGATGTTCAGTGGTGAAGCGATCAACCAAACAGAAGGTCGCGCTGTTCTTCACACTGCACTACGTAACCGCGCTAATACTCCAGTTATGGTAGATGGCGAAGACGTAATGCCAGCAGTGAACGCGGTTCTAGAAAAAATGAAATCATTCACTGAGCGCGTTATCGGCGGTGAATGGAAAGGTTACACAGGCAAAGCAATTACCGATATTGTGAACATCGGTATCGGCGGTTCTGACCTTGGCCCTTACATGGTGACAGAAGCTCTAGCGCCATACAAAAATCATCTAAACCTTCACTTCGTATCTAACGTTGATGGTACACACATCGTTGAAACGTTGAAGAAAGTTAACCCAGAAACGACGTTATTCTTGATCGCGTCTAAGACGTTTACAACACAAGAAACCATGACTAACGCGCACACTGCTCGTGATTGGTTCCTAGAATCTGCGGGTGATCAGGCTCATGTGGCTAAGCACTTTGCTGCGCTTTCAACAAACGCGACAGCCGTGTCTGAATTTGGTATCGATACAGCGAACATGTTTGAATTCTGGGACTGGGTTGGTGGCCGTTACTCACTATGGTCTGCGATCGGTCTATCAATTGCACTAGCAGTAGGTTTCGACAACTTCGTTGAGCTGCTTGATGGCGCTCACGAGATGGACAAGCACTTTGTATCAACAGATCTAGAAAGCAACATCCCTGTGATCCTTGCGCTTATCGGTATTTGGTACAACAACTTCCACGGTGCGGAATCAGAAGCTATCCTACCTTACGATCAGTACATGCACCGTTTCGCGGCGTACTTCCAGCAAGGTAACATGGAATCAAACGGTAAATACGTTGACCGTGACGGCAATGCTGTAACTTACCAAACTGGCCCAATCATTTGGGGTGAACCAGGTACCAACGGTCAGCACGCGTTCTACCAGCTAATTCACCAAGGTACTAAGCTTATCCCATGTGACTTCATTGCACCTGCAATTAGCCACAACCCAGCTAGCGATCATCACCAAAAACTGATGTCTAACTTCTTTGCGCAAACTGAAGCACTAGCGTTTGGTAAGAGTGAAGAAACGGTGAAAGAAGAGTTGGTGAAAGCAGGTAAGAACGCTGAAGAAGTGGCAGCGATTGCGCCATTCAAAGTGTTTGAAGGTAACCGTCCAACAAACTCTATCCTAGTGAAGCAAATCACGCCTCGTACGCTAGGTAACTTGATTGCGATGTACGAACACAAAATCTTCGTACAAGGTGTTATCTGGAACATCTTCAGCTTTGACCAATGGGGCGTAGAGCTAGGTAAACAACTGGCTAACCAAATCCTACCTGAGCTTGCAGACGAGTCTCAAATCAGCTCGCACGACAGCTCAACAAACGGTCTAATCAACGCATTTAAAGCGTTCAAAGCTTAGTGAATGTTTGAGTAGAAGAAAAAGAAAAGGTCAGCAAATGCTGACCTTTTTATTGCCTGAGGCAAAAACAAAATAGGTTGGCCAGTGCCAACCTATTTTTTCTCTTTTATTCGAAGCAGATTTCGATAAAGGCATTTCCCCACTGGGAAGAGAAAGGCATGATAATAATTGAGCCTTCACACTTGTGGCGAATCGTATGACCTCGGCCCGAAACCACAACCGGTGTTGCCATATCAAAGTCAAAACCACTTTCCGCCAGAATGCGTTTCGCACCACCAGTAACCATGTTGGTGATCTCACCCACCATATCGGTCACTTCTTCATTGAGCCCATTTGGACGTTCACCAAGCATGTTCTGCATGATTTCTAGGGCGAGTGCTTCATCAAAGGTGATCGACATTGAACCACGAGTTTGTGGGCCTACCATACCAATCAGACCAGAAACGTCACCTCGTGCGATCTCATCTTTTTTGATTCGCGGTTTTTGTGGCTTCAGCTCAAGAGAAGCCATAGTTTTTAGCACGTTCATTAAAGATGCTAAAAACGGGTTTACAAATTCAGCGCGCATAACGTTCTTCTATACTTTTTCTTTCGTCTCGGAGGAACAGGCCTGGCATTCACCATGAGTTTCAATAACTTGGTTGGTCAGTTTGAATCCATGCTTCTCGGCGTTTTCGGCTAACAAGGATATCAGCGTCTCATCTTCGAGTTCAACGACATCACCACATTTATCGCAAATTAGTAATTGGAAAAAGTGCTGCTGAGTATTGAAAGAACAACAAGTAATAAAGCTATTTGTCGATTCCACTCGGTGGATGAAGCCTTGCTCTAGGAGAAAATCTAATGCTCGATAAACAGTGGGCGGCTTAGCCTGAGGCTCACTCTCTTTTAGTTGCTCCAATAGCTCATACGCACTTGAGGCGCGGCGATTAGAACAAATGAGTTCAAATACGCGTCGGCGTTGCGGAGTCAGTCGTACTCCACGCTCTGCGCAGATACTTTCAATTTGTTCAATGATTGTTGGGTTCAAACCTTTCACCATAACTATCGGACGTGCTCTATGATAAATCATTTCTATACGAAGTTCGTTTAGAAATGCTTCATTTTACCCACTATCAGAACGAAAATCATGAATTAAAGCAAGTCGGTGGTGGTGTGAAGGCGGAATAATCATCACAGAATGAATCAACGAATGACAGATTCGTATTACTTCTGCGTATTCCTAAGCACTTGGCTAGTCAGCCAACCAAATCATTCTCGCTGAAACTAGCACCCAGAGGTGCTTGGGTATACAATACCCGACTTATTTTTTGAGCGTACTGCTGCGCTCGACCTTGGCAACATAAAAACGGGTGTTTATATCATGACTCATTCTTGCAGGCTCTCCGTAGCACCAATGTTAGATGGGAGTGATTGTTTGCTTAAGGCTCTGAAATAATTTTGTTTTTTCTTTTTGAGGGACACATAGGGGGGCACGTTAACTTTCACATGTGAAAGTGGGACAGATAGTTACGCTAATCAAAAACTTGATGACAGATAAAACAAAACCCGCTGATAACGGAGTTGGAGCTCCTCACGGGTTTAGTCTTTCATTCGAGGATTAGTGTAGCAAAATGTGGATTTTTAACAAGTCAAATTTGTTGAGATTGCACTACTTCTCCAGAGCGGGGAAGTGCCAAGGTGTATTCTAATAACGTAAAATTAGCAGGAAGGGGAGCGAGCTCTCACTCCAATGGCTTGTGTTGTAAAAGTACCAAACGCAAGAGAGGAACTCACAGCACCTGTTGTTTAAACCCAAAGCCCATTTACGTCCGTCCTGCATCTTGGAAGAATTTACCGGGTGAGCTGGGTAAAACGTTCAACTTCTGTCGTAAGCGCGACATTTCCCGCGATCCCCACTTTGTTCACTTGCGTCAGGCTGCTGGCCGTCAGCGTGACTTTAAACACGTGCGCCGCAACCTTATCAATCCTATGTTTCAGTTGTGCTTATCACGCCACGATTTGGTGACGGGTATCATTGAACTCGATCTGGAAGATATGGCCGCCGAACTGTCCAAAACGTGGGTAACAGACCCAGAAACGGGTGAGCAGTACCTTACTGAAAGCAAAGTAACCGTAAGCCGGATTAGTCGTTTTATTGATGAAGTCATGATACCGTTCGGTTTAGCTTATGTGCATTCTGATGGCGACCAATCCAGCCCGAAAAGTGGCATGGTATGGGATCAGGCTAATGGCTTTTGGTTCCCTAAAGTTCTGGTGCTTACTGATGAGTTTTATCGCTTGGCGGGTGCCAACCTTGAAAAGCTGAACTTACAGAGAGAACAACAGCTGGCTTTGCGCAATGAAGGCATTACCGATGAGGGCGAGATCATCACGGTAGCAGTAGCGAGAATGCGTAAACGTAAACAAATTTTCAAACGTGCATGGGAGTGCCGTAAGCAGAACGCTGGCGCTCAACGCCGCCGGAACAAGCTAGCATCCAAGAGTTTGGACGAACGCAAGCATGAAGTGGCTACGTCCCTCACCAAGTCTATGCCAGCCCATGAGCTTGCCCAACTAAGCAGTGAGCAGTTCAATAAGCTAGTTTGGGAGCGCATGAACAGTATGGATATAGGCATTAGTCACCCGCCACCTGATATCGTTCAATAAATCCAATCGGATTAAAACCTAGCTGGGCACATGTCCGGCGTTTGTCATTCCTGCAAGCCAAGATCCGGCAGGATCTCCCCACCTTTTAACATTACTCACTGTTATTTTTGACGCGCTCAGGTGCTTCCTGTGGCTTTCCTTGTGGATTAATTTAGTTATCCACTCTTATCTGCAAGTGGGTAGATTTGTCTATCTGCGCACACAGGAAAGTTATGCGCAAAACCCGCTCTATTCATTAAAATCATTAAGATACAAACTATTTCTATAGATCACTTTGTGTGAGTTATGAGGAAAAGAAAATAATGCCTGGCCATTTCCTAGCTCGCGCTAGGGGCCAGTGATACCCCCCTCCGCCCCCCAAGGGGGGAACCCCTCGCCGCCGGGGACTCAGGAGGATGGCGCGGCCTTCGGCCTGAAGCCAACCTCCTCAGTCAAGGCTATTACGTTGCAATCCAGTCAAGGGGTGGCCGCTTTAGCTCATAGTTCGCGTTTAGTTCATTTTTCCATAGCAGAGCAAGGCTGGCGCTTTAAAGCCCGTATTCGGCCACTGGAACCCTTGACAGGCTTTCCACTTAAACACGGCTTTGTTGCGTAATTCGGTCAGAGAACCAAACTGCCTGCAATTGGTTGATTCTTATACAATACACTGAGTTTCAGGCATACCAAGCCCTGTAAGTTTGTTCAGCGCTTTAATCATCGCGTAAGTTTCACCAACCTGAGCATTGTAGTTTCTCAGACTTAATCGCCCACCTAACAACTGCTTCACTCGATACATTGCTGTCTCTGATAGTGAGCGTTGATGATAGCCGTACCGCTTTTTCCACTTATTGTTGGAGCCGTAGAGCTTCTGGCAACCTACCGCTAAATTCCTAGGGTGACCATTCTCCCAGAAGGCTGCCCCTTCTCTTGGAGGGATGAGTGGAACAGCTCGCTTGAACCGTATGGCATCGTAGCAATCCCTTGTGTCATAAGCGCCATCGCCAGATATCTCGATAATTCTTCGGCGGGTTTGCTTGAGCAAGTTAGGGAGGACTTCTGCATCGGTAACATTAGATAAACTCAGTTCTGCCGCGACGATTTCGTGAGTGCTGGTGCCTACCGCTAAATGCAACTTTCTCCAGACTCTACGCTTCCCGTCAGTACCATGCTTCTTGACCTTCCATTCACCTTCGCCATAAACCTTGAGACCTGTTGCATCAATAGCTAGATGCTGTATTGCACCTCTACTCTTTGGTTTAAATGAAACCTCGACTTGCTTAGCTCTTCGACTGATACAACTGTAATGTGGGCAGACTATAGGGACGTTAGCCAATGAAAAAACAGAATCGATAAACCCTTGCAATGCTCTCAACGGCATTGAGAAAACTCGTTTCACCATAAGCGCAGTAGTAATGGCTAAGTCGCTGAACTGACGAGGTCTACCTCGTTTATTTTGTTTGCTCTGCTTCCACTGGCGAATGGCTTCTTCATCAATCCAGAAAGTGAGTGAACCGCGGTTGATTAAGGCTTTGTTGTACTGTTTCCAGTTCGTTGTTTTGTAGCGAGGTTTCGGCATGAGACTAGGATGATTAACTTACTTAGCCGATCAGATCGCAACCTTCTGATTTAGTTCCCTCGAATTACACATCAAAGCCCTTAAACACTTAAAAAACGTCTCTAAGTGCCCGGAAAGGGCAGATCCACGTTATATGTTGCACATTAAAACGCACGATAATAATTGAGTTCAGATTGGAAATGGAGGAGTTTACTTTGAATACACTTTTTTTGTTGATGGCTGAATTTAATACAGCTGTAGTCCCATTGAGCCAGATTTCTGAGAAATACTTTGGCTTGGCTCCAAGGACTGCTAAGGATCGAGCGACAGCTAATCGACTACCAATCACCGCTTTTCGTGAATCTCAAAAGTCAGAGTATTTAGTAAGCGTAATCGATTTAGCTAATTATATTGATGAAAAAAGAAAGGAGGCAAATTTATGATTAATATGCTGAGCTTTTGGTTGGCTGGACGATATGTTGAGATTCAGTTGCCAGATATTTTTACAAGCTTAAAATTTAACGCTAAAAATGATTTATTACATTTGTTGCAACGCACACGGCGTGAATTTAAGTTTGATGAAAATAGTAGTTCACTTGTTGCACGTAACCTGTCGAAAGTGGCGTTTGATTACAATGTTGATGAAATAAAAAAGAAAGCTGAGCACTTTGCTGATCAGCTAGAAAAAGTTTTGATTAAAAATGGCCAAGCTTTTGTTTGTGTGAAAGTCGCGGCTGGCAAAACGAATAAAAGTATAAAAGCGACAGTGAAAACTAGATATAAAAGCTCTTGTGACGAAGGAGGAGAATTCTTTGGTTCATCAAGCTTTTATGCTCCAGTTTCAATGTTGATAAATGAAAAATACTTACCCATTTGGTTTGTTAACAAAAAAATCAAAGAAAACTCAGCTAGAACTAAGCGTAAATATAATGATGTGAGAGTATGTAATGAGGAACCATGCTGGCCTAAAAAATCTGATTTTTTAGCATACTTTTTTGATTCGATTGAGCTTGAATCACTTATGGCTAATGAAAGTAAATATCAAAGATTGATTAAAAAAGCGAATGCAATCGAGGCTAAAAATGTATTAAAACGTCAAGTCAAGCGTCAGGAGGAGCGTGATCAGCAAAAGTTAGTTCGTCAAAAAAGAGAGGAAGAAAGAGTCTTGCTAGAAGAAAAAATCGAGTTATCGCGATGGAAAAAATGGAAAAAATGGAAAAAATGGAGACGATTCATGATGTTGATATTGAATATAAAAAATGGCATACCGGTAAAAACTTCAAGTCAACAATTGAAAAATTGAATGGTGTAACCCTACGTTATAGTTCAAGCCGTATCTGGGTGTGGATTGGAAACAAATACGAAAAAGGATTTAAAGTAAAGGCTGCTAATGTGAAAATTTTAAATAAGTAATTTCTATCAAATGTTTATTTTGATGTTGTTAAATATTGTAGTAGATCTATAAAGTGGTAATGAATATTTTTGAAATATTTCTCGGTACTGATTTTTATTATCGAGAAGGAAAACAACTCTTACATGTTCCATATCACTTGTCGTTAAAATCGATCGTAGCCAACCAGCAAGCGAAGTATCTAATAGAGCGTCGCAGTTGGTAAACCAAACCCAAGTCGGTTGTTCATTGTTTCTGATAATATTTAAGATTTCTGACTCATTTCTATAATTATCGCCTAAGGTAAGAAGGTCAATGTAAACCGTATTTACACCTATTCTATGATTAATTTCATTGTACGTTTCCTGGAGCGTTTCGCCACACTCATTGGTGAACGTATGGAGCCTCATAATGTTCAACAGCCAGCATCCATATATTAATCGTTCTGGCGAAAATACAGGCCACATATCAAGATTAGGGAGAAAAAAGGCTTTGTTGCGTAATTCAGACGAGAAACCAAACCTCCTAAAGTTGAGCGACTTTTATACAATATACTGAGTTTCAG
>NZ_JAWPOJ010000327.1:0-1159 GCF_033344235.1 Vibrio sp. Vb1554
AAGAAAACGATGAACATCTCTGAAATTCAAGAGCTACTACCTCATCGCTACCCATTCTTATTGATCGACCGAGTGATTGACTTCCAAGAAGCGAAGTACCTTCACGCAATTAAAAATGTGTCGGTTAACGAACCTCAGTTCACAGGTCACTTTCCTCAACTACCAGTATTCCCAGGTGTGTTGATTCTGGAAGCTATGGCTCAGGCTACTGGCCTACTAGCATTTAAATCATTTGGTGCACCGACAGAAAACGAGTTGTACTACTTTGCGAGTGTAGACGGCGCGAAATTCCGTAAACCTGTGGTTCCTGGTGACCAAATGGTTATTGAAGTTGAATTTCTAAAAGAGCGTCGTGGCATTGCTGCATTTAGCGGTGTAGCAAAAGTTGACGGCGAAGTAGTGTGTTCAGCAGAGCTGAAGTGTGCTCGTCGAGAGTTTTAATATGATTCATGAAACCGCTAAAATCCACCCAGCTGCGGTGGTAGAAGAAGGCGCAAAAATTGGCGCTAACGTGACGGTTGGTCCTTTTACCTACATCACCTCAACGGTGGAGATTGGTGAAGGTACTGAAGTCATGTCTCACGTAGTAATCAAAGGCCATACCAAAATTGGTAAAGATAACCGTATTTTCCCACATGCAGTGATTGGTGAAGAAAACCAAGACAAGAAGTATGGTGGCGAAGATACAACCGTGGTTATCGGTGACCGTAATGTGATTCGCGAAGCGGTTCAGGTTCATCGTGGTACTGTGCAAGACAAAGCGACAACAGTGATTGGCGACGACAACCTACTGTGCGTGAATGCGCACATCGCGCATGACGTCGTAGTAGGAAACCACACTCACATTGGTAACAATGCGATTCTGGGTGGTCATGTAACAGTAGAAGATCACGCTGGTGTAATGGCACTTTCTGCTATTCACCCATTCTGTACGGTAGGCGCTTATGCATACGTTGGTGGTTGTTCTGCGGTTGTTCAGGACGTACCTGCTTACGTGCTTGCTCAAGGTAACCATGCTACGCCGTTTGGTTTGAACCTAGTTGGCTTGAAGCGTAATGGTTTTGAGAAACCAGAAATTCGAGCACTACAAAAAGCGTACAAAGAAATTTACCGCTCTGGTAAAACGCTAGAAGAAGTGAAACCGATTCTTGCAGAAATG
>NZ_JAWPOJ010000328.1:0-1159 GCF_033344235.1 Vibrio sp. Vb1554
TGTCGGACGCAGGTAACGATAAGTTTACTCCAGGTGAAAGTAGCTTTGCTGTAACGATTAAACAAGGTAGCAACCCGGTTTCTATTACTTATCCAACTCTGGACTTTTCTGCTGGTGCGGTTATCACACCTGTGATGAGTGGGGGAGAAGCCAAAGCAAGCTACCGTCTGATTAACCAAGCTGAGCCGGTGGTTGAGTTGTTATCTTCAGATTCTGGTCGTTTGAAAGTGCTGCATGCTGGCGACTACCAAGTGGAAGTGACGTTAACTGCACGTAACTATACAACTAAAACCGTATTGGTTAACGGCACCATTAATAAAGCGGATCATCCAGGTCTTACGACGAAGCTTCAAACTGTGGAATTTACGCCATTTAAGACGATTAGTTTGGATTTTGGTAAAACGGTAGGCATTCGTACTTACTCATTTGTTGATACCGTTAGCGAAGAGCTTGCCACGTTATACAATGCGAAAGCTGAGTTGACGCTAACTAATTACTCTCAATATCACTCTATTGCGTTGGATATTTCTGAGAGTGAATCGCGAGATTACAAAGCGTTACCAAGAACAAGAGTTACGGTTCATGTCGATTTGGCAGAATCGGGTGTTGCAGATAAATACACACAACTTGATAGCGAACAAACCGTCATCGTCAGTACCCTCAGTGCCCCACAGTTTTCCAATTTAGAAGAAAGTGAGTTTGGCATCATGGGGTCGCGTTCGGTACGTGAACCGACGGATGATGAGCTGCAAAAATTTGGCAAAGGTAAGGTCGCGCTGTTCTTGTTAAAACCAGTGGGTAGCGATGACCGAACCCAACAAAAGGCAGTCTGGGTACATGTTGCTCGATTTGATGGCTGTACAGCGGATCTGTTTTCTAATGATCTAAAACCATTTGATGCGATTGATTATGACGCTGCAGGTTATTGTTCGAGCGGTAGTACGATTCGCATGACTCGCTTTTTAGTGATTGACGACTCTAAACTAGAAAACATTGAGTATGAGTTGGCAGCGCCTATCGTGTACTACCGTCGCGGTCAACGTGAGTTCTTAGCGAGTGATGACGGCGGTTTTTATGCCAAGCCAAATGTGGTGTACGGCAAAAGCAAGTACGGCTATCCGAAATCACTTTATGAGTGGTCAGTGGTCACCATGAAGTA
>NZ_JAWPOJ010000329.1:0-1156 GCF_033344235.1 Vibrio sp. Vb1554
AGCGTATGAATAATGCGATGGAATTCCTACTTGAGCAGACCAAAGAGCGCGAAGACCAAGCCGTACTTGCGCTGAACAAAGCGCGCTCTGAGCTTGAAGACTATTACCGTCAGGTTGAGCAAATCGAAAAATATCGTCTCGATTACTGCCAGCAGTTGGTGGATCGTGGTCAAGCGGGTTTAACCGCCAGCCAATACGGGCATCTCAACCGATTCTTATGTCAGCTTGACGAGACACTGTCAAAGCAAAAGCAAGCAGAGCATCACTTCAAAGAACAAGTCGAAAACTGCAAAGACTACTGGCTCAAGATGCGCCAAGAACGCATGTCTTACGAGTGGATGATCGAAAAGAAAGCGAAAGAAAAGCAAATTGCGGAAGCCAAACGTGAGCAAAAGCAGATGGATGAGTTTTCCACGCTGTTGTTTAGCCGTAAGGCCAAGCCGTTCTAATTTTTGTTGAAGTTGATCTCGCTTCCACTCTTTTCGTGTGCGTTGTTCGTCAGGAAAAGAGCCTTATGCGTTGGCGTGATTTTTGCAAATTCATGGTTTAATTATCTAATTTTGCCTCTGATGGGCAATCTGGTCACGCCATAAAAAGGCGTAGCTAAAAACGAGAAAGTTTTTATGAATGTGAATTTGTCTAATGTTTCTGAGTCTTCCGCAAAAGCACCTACAGAAAGCTCTGAAAGCAAAGGTTTTTTTGAAACCTTAGCGGGAGTTTTTACAGGTTCACAAAAAGCAGAAAAAGCGGTCACTCAAACAGCAAGTACAGATGCAAAGACCGACGTTAGCACCACAGAAGGTGAAATGGTCGAGAAGAATGGCGAGAGCCAAGAATCAGTCGCGAACCGTGAGAGTGTCGACGGAAAAGCGGCTGATGCATTGCTAGAGCATGAAGGCGTAAAAGCCGTTGCTGACGAATCCGAGCAAACTTCGGAATCACTTCAAGAAGAAGGTAAAGCCCCCGTCGTAGCTAAGCAAGCTTTGTCGCCAATGGAGTCAGAGGCTCAGTTGGATTCAAAACAAAGCGCTCAGAACACAGACTCGCAAGATAAGATAGCGGTGGCCAGTGCGATGGGAGAAGGTCAGCAACTACTCGGTCGTATTGAACAAGCGAACCAAGCATTGCAAACCAATGATTCTTTTGTTGATAGCGG
>NZ_JAWPOJ010000330.1:0-1156 GCF_033344235.1 Vibrio sp. Vb1554
GGGTTGAGCTGTGAGCTAACCAGCTGTAATTGTAACATTCAACACCAAGTCAACGTAGATATCCAGAACCCGTTGCACAATGTTATCGCAGATGGTTACGAATTGCCCTTTTTGGAAAAAAGCTTTGATGTCGTGATACTTGCCCATCAGCTTGATTATGCAAGTGATCCACACCGTCTGCTGCGAGAAGTCGACAGAGTGATGATGGATGATGGCTGTTTGATCATTACGGGGTTTAACCCAATTAGCTTTACTGGTTTGGCGAGTTTGTTCCCATGGCGTAAAAATAACTTGCCGTGGAGTGGGCGAATGTTTACTTCGAGCCGAATCAATGACTGGTTAGGGTTACTCAATTACCAAGTAATTCATTGTGATCGTTATGCGCTGTTTCCTATGACACGTTATCGCACCATGTGGACTTGGTTAGAAAACAGCTTGGGGGATTGGGCTTCTCCGGCGGGGAGCTTGTACTATATCGTCGCTCGTAAACGAACGTACCCTCTCAAGCCAATCAAACCACATTGGCGTCTAAAGAAAAAACTGACGCCGCTTGGCGTGATGAACCGAGAGGGATTTGGTGTGAAGAGAGTGTCGAGCCAGCGCTACTAGCGTATTAAGATGGCTGGTAGCCTGTATCTTCTTCTGTTGGGTTTTCTGCTGCTGTGCGGGCGAGTTCATCACAGATTTCGTTTTCTCTGTGTCCAGCATGGCCTTTAACCCAATGCCAATCCACTTGGTGGCGTGCCGTTTCTTTATCCAGTGCTTGCCATAAATCGGCGTTCTTCACGGGCTTTTTATCTGCGGTTTTCCAGCCGCGTTTTTTCCAGTTGTGAATCCACTGCGTGATCCCTTGGCGCACGTACTGACTATCGGTCGTCAGCGTGACACGGCACGGCTCTTTCAGTGTTTGCAGGGCGACAACTGCGGCTAACATTTCCATGCGATTGTTGGTGGTGAGGGTGTAGCCTTTGGAGAGCGTCTTTTCTACGTCTTTGTAGCGTAAGACGATGCCGTAGCCACCAGGGCCTGGATTTCCTAAACAAGATCCGTCTGTGAAAATCTCAACGTGTTTGGTCATATTTTTGGTACTATTAGCCGAAACATTTAATAAAGCATAGTCTGACATACATAACCTTATGAATACCAGCAGCAATTC
>NZ_JAWPOJ010000331.1:0-456 GCF_033344235.1 Vibrio sp. Vb1554
TGTCCCGATACTTGGTCTATCGTCACCATCTCATCAACCCCAACAGCTCGGGTAATTACATTGGCTAATGGATGGGACTCTGCGTCTTCAAATGCCAACAAGCCTTGCTCAACTAACTCCATCACTTGGCTATGGTCACGAGTTTTTTGTACAAAAGTACCGTTTCTTAGTTGATAAATGCGGCTATCACCAACCCATAGGCAGTGGTAATAACCATCCTGAATAAACAACAGCACCAATGTTGTGCCCATTGTCTTTCCATCTAAGTTCATTTGAGCATATTGATAGATCTCAAAATTCGCTTGCTGCACTGCTGCGCGAATATCATCTATATTGGTGTTTGGCACATCTTGCATATGGCGTGCAATTCTGTCGACCAGCATTTGACTCGCGATATCGCCAGCGCTATGACCGCCCATGCCGTCAGCAACAACCCATATATGCTGTTCAGTCATA
>NZ_JAWPOJ010000331.1:466-1155 GCF_033344235.1 Vibrio sp. Vb1554
CCAGTAACGCATCCTCATTATAAGGACGAACTTTACCTGCATGAGTTTTGGCAAAAGTAAAATAATTCCAATTCATTCTTTGCTTCCTACCAACTCCACATTTGCCAACGACCATCTAACATTGCAGAGAATTGGCCAATAGATGGCAACCCAGTGCTAACAAACATACATGATTCAATATGAGTAGAGCCTTCTGTCCACCAGAAGCATGGTTTTCTCTGTTGACTCTCAATTAGATGATTTAACAACGTGTTATGCTTTGCTTCAGTTGAAAAGCTAAACACTGTTGAGATCGGGCTTTGGTACAAAAGCGCCATTTCTTCATTGCATATTGATACTTCAGAAACAAGCTCACACTTTTCCTGCATGCTTCGGTGCCATACATCAAATACAAATTCATCGTCTAACACTGACAGCGCTAGAGTCTGGCTATCTTCAGTCCAGCCACTTTGTGCCCAATACTGTGCTGCTTTGCCTTTTACCGCTCGAACAACAGTAAAAAAGAAGTAGCGACCGCATGCATCTACACTTGGAATCATGCTGCCGATATACGTAGCATCGTCCATGTAACTCACATCCAGTGCAAAGTGCCAAACTGGTGCAGTTAAAAAATAATCGTTCCAAGTGTCACCCAGTTGCTCTTTACTCACTGCAATAACAGCTTGCTGCCAGTCGTGCCAACGGTTTGC
>NZ_JAWPOJ010000332.1:0-1155 GCF_033344235.1 Vibrio sp. Vb1554
CTACTGTTGAAACCTGACGTACCGCCGACAAAAGATTCAAACGCCAATTCATTTGAGTACGCTTTTTTAGTGATGATGTTAATGACACCACCCGTCGCACCAGCCCCATAAATGGAAGTCGCGCCTGACAGTACTTCAATTCGTTCGATGTTGAACGGGTCAATCGCATCCAATTGACGACTGATAGGACGAGAAGATTGCAGAGAAACGCCATCAATCATGACCAACATGGCTCTGCCACGCAGATTTTGGCCGTAGTTTGTTCGGCCGCCAGTGCCAACATCTAAAGAAGGGATCGTCGCAGAAAGAATATCACCCAGAGTTTTACCTGCTCGGTATTGTTGAGCAATTTCTTCTTGCCCTACAAACCAAACCGTACCGGGAATATCAGAGATGGATTTTGGCATGACGCTGCCAACCACGACTAATTGTTCATCTGCTGCGTTTTGAGACGCCAGTTGCTGAGCTTGTTCCGCAGCCAATGCGTGCGCTGCATATCCACTGCTCATCGCTAATACGATGAGGTTTAAAGAGAACTTCCTATTTGTCATTGTATTTATCTTTTTGTTGTAGCCAAAGAATCGACAATGATACTTATTATCAATAACAAATCGAGCACTGTTACATAGGTTAACGAATTGTTAACTATTGCTCTTTTGCATGATTAACTGACGGTTTTTTGCAGCTCTCGGGCAGTCCTCGCAGAGCTTTCTTCCTTCACACTTGTACACCAAGCAGCAGCTTTTTCTGACCAGTTTGATCGGTTGCTCGTGAGGCACACCATGCAAAGCATCGATATGACGCTCATCCAGCCCCAGAGCACTAAGCCACAAGCTAGCGTGCTCTTTAATGATGGCATCGGTCAGTTGAGGGAAATGTTGCTGTAACCTTAACAAGCACGCCAAAATACCGTCTGACATCAACTGATGAGTAAACCCCGGACGAATGCGAATCCACTCGTTCATCTGTTCTTGATAAAAATCGAACAAAGCTCGAATTTGACGCCCTGCCTGCGTAATCAATATTGTGTGATCACCTTGAATATGTTCCTGATCCGCAAAGCGAAATCCTCTTACAAAGCAGGGCTGTAAGTACTGCGCCATATTGCGTAAATTCGGGAGCGATTGAAAACCGTAGATAGAGACAAGCGCAACG
>NZ_JAWPOJ010000333.1:0-1155 GCF_033344235.1 Vibrio sp. Vb1554
CGTCGTTTCTGAAACGTACTGGTGGGAACAACTGGTTCTATTTAAGACTGAGCTTAAACGCTCTAACCATGCGGTGATCATGATTCGCCACTCCAATCCTGCGTTTCTCGATGCGTGTACTGAACTGGTTCACTCATTAACGACGCCAAGCGATCTCATTTCACGCCTATCTAGCGATCGACTCGCTATGTTGATTGCCGAAAAAGATCAAGCCGCAGAAGAGCTCTACCGAACCGTGCATGCCATGTTAGACATTTATCCATGGGAACGACGTGGCCTCAAAGGGCCAAAACCGACATTGTATTTACAAGACATCCTGACTTTCCCATTTACTTTAGAGCAGTTGGAAGAAAGCTATATTGAGGTAATGAAGAATGGAACTACTGCTTAGCAAAGTCACTGACGCAGGCATCGATCCTTCTTCTGTTTCTGGGGAAGAAGCCATCACGCTTTGGGAACATATCGGTCGACACATTGCGTCCACCAGCCGTGAAAAAGCACACTGCCTAATTATCAGCGCAGAATACCGCCGCGAAATCAAACAGCTTTGTGACAGTATCGAAGAGCTTAGACAAGCATTAGAACTGCTCTCATTACCTGAGGATGTCGAAGATATACTGTCGGTCAAAGCAAGTTTAAGCGAACGCTTAGTTGAAGTTGGTGATTACAACTCTGCCCTCACCGAGTACATCGCCTCCACCAACATCGCAGTGGAATACGGTTTTATCGACGAATACGTTTTAGCGATCATTGGTATGGGTAACTTATGTGATGCTTATGGCGATCACAACCGTGCTCTACGTTACTACCAAAAAATCGACGCGATTGATCATGCCATCAGCAGTCGCTCACTTCGTTTGCGTTACAAACTGTATATGCTCGCCTGTTACATCAGTCTAAAACGCGTGGCCGAAGCCAGCGAATTATTGGGTGAATGTGAAGAGCTCAGCATCCTAGTAAGCGACAAAAACCTCGCCGCTCAAACGCATTTGTATCGCGCTAAATTGCATCGTCTGCAAGAAGAGTATTCCGAAGCGCTGCTTTCCATATCCAGCATTAAGTACACCACCGGAAGTGCGACCACCTATTGGCTCTCAACCATGGTCAAAATTGAAACGGCCTATTGCTTGAATGGTGTTGGCCACACTTCGTTGG
>NZ_JAWPOJ010000334.1:0-1154 GCF_033344235.1 Vibrio sp. Vb1554
GTTTCGAAGCACGTACAACTTTGAAGAAAGTGCCTCGTTTAGGTCCTAAGGCGTTCGAGCAGTGTGCGGGTTTCCTTCGTATTATGGATGGTAAAAACCCACTGGATGCCTCTGCAGTGCACCCAGAAGCCTACCCTGTAGTCAAAGCGATTGCTGAGAAGAACAGTAAAGACATCAAAGCACTGATTGGCGATTCGACGTTCCTTAAAGGTCTGCACGCGGTGGATTACACCGATGAGCACTTCGGTGTCCCAACGGTGACCGATATCATCAAAGAGCTGGACAAACCAGGCCGAGACCCTCGTCCGGAGTTCAAAACCGCAACCTTCGCTGAAGGCGTTAACTCGGTTGCAGATCTAGAACCGGGCATGATTCTCGAAGGCGTCGTATCGAACGTGGCCAACTTTGGTGCTTTCGTCGATATTGGTGTTCACCAAGATGGTTTAGTGCACATCTCAGCCCTGACGGATCGTTTCGTTTCTGATCCGCGTGAAGTGGTGAAAGCAGGTGACATCGTTAAAGTGAAAGTGATGGAAGTGGACATACAACGCAAGCGTATCGGTCTATCGATGCGTTTAAACGACGAGCCGGGTCAAGACAACCGTAGCCAACGCTCATCAGCAGCGCCGCGTCGTAATGACCAACCACAACGTCGTCAACCTCGCCGTGATGATTCCTCATCGAACAGCGCGATGGGTGGCGCATTTGCGGCTGCTTTCGCCAAAGCAAAGAAGTAGTCTAGGTTTTAACGGCTGCACTTGAGATATTAAGGTTGCAGCTGGGCGACGGCTTCAAGCATCCAGAAGAAAAAAGAAAACGCTCCAGTCAGTCATGCTGATTGGAGCGTTTTTATTGGATAGGATATTGATTCGTCATAATACTGCTATCACTTCTGACGGGGTATGGGGCACGACCGAATGACCATAATGAAATTTGATCACCTTCCTGCGCTTTTCCATCAATCCTTGGTTGATCGCAGCATCCAAAATGCGCTTCGGTAAACGAAAGCGTATCGCATAGCCCTTTCCCTGATCTTCACTGTACGATTTCAGTGCCAGTAAATCGAAAAGCCTTTCAAGCGTGTCTTCCGGCTCCTCGTGATAACGCGCATCAACTTCATGATCCACTTCGTAATCGGGATGCTCAGAGGGATC
>NZ_JAWPOJ010000335.1:0-1153 GCF_033344235.1 Vibrio sp. Vb1554
CGAGCAGCAAACCAACCATTTTCAGTCGTCACTTTCAATCCGCCAATCGCCGCACCGTTACCAGGAGCGTGTGTTAGACGCGCCGTAATCGGATCACCTGCCAGTGTTTCTGCTGCAACCATTTCTGGCGACAGTTTCTTCAACACATCTTTTTGAGGTCCATTCGCTACCGCTTGAATACGATTGTACTTAGACTCACCATGTTTAGCGGCAAGCTCTTCGTAGTACCCTTGTGGGTTTTTACCCGTTACCGCAGTTATCTCTGCCGCTAACAAACATAGTAAGATGCCGTCTTTGTCTGTTGACCATGGTGTTCCATCTTTACGTAGGAAAGAGGCACCAGCGCTCTCTTCACCACCAAAACCAAACTTGCCAGTGTAAAGGCCATCGACAAACCACTTGAAGCCGACAGGCACTTCACACAGTTCACGACCCAAATCGGCTACTACTCGGTCAATAAGTGCACTTGAAACCAGCGTCTTACCAACAGCAACATCTTTACCCCACGCCTCACGATGACGGTATAGGTAGTCGATACAAACCGCTAAGAAATGGTTCGGGTTCATCAAACCTTTCGGCGTCACGATACCATGACGGTCATAGTCTGGGTCGTTACCAAACGCAAGATCGTATTCATCTTTCAGGGCTAGCAGACCAGCCATTGCGTATGGAGAAGAACAGTCCATACGAACCACGCCGTCCTTATCAAGCGACATGAACTGGAATGATGGGTCAATCGCTTCGCTGACCAAGGTCAGATCTAAGTTGTATGCTTGGCCGATTTGACGCCAGTAATCAATGCCGCTGCCACCAAGTGGATCCACACCAATTTTCAACTTCGATTTCTGGATCGCTTCCATATCGATAACATTTACTAAGTCATCGATGTAAGGCTTCACCAAATCCATCTCTACGAATAGCTCAGATGCTTTCGCTTCTGCTAGCGCTAGACGCTTCACATCTTTTAGGCCACCAGCAATGATCTCGTTCGCACGATCTTCAATCGCTTGAGTCAATTCTGCTTCTGCTGGACCGCCATGTGTTGGATTGTACTTAATACCGCCATCTTGTGGTGGATTATGAGACGGTGTGATAACGATGCCATCCGCTTTCTCATCATGCTTTAGATTGTAAGTTAAGATAGCGTGAGAAA
>NZ_JAWPOJ010000336.1:0-1153 GCF_033344235.1 Vibrio sp. Vb1554
ATTTTTGACCACGAGATTTCCGATGCTGAACAATCTAGCCCGATGATTGGTTGTCATGAGTTGCTGAACTACTTGGAGAAAAATACGATTAAAACCGCCATCGTGACGCGAAACTGCCTAATTGCGACACAAAGAAAATTGGAACATAACCAAATCACCGTTGAGCAAGTGATCACGCGTGAATGTTATCCACCAAAACCCGATCCTTTATCGCTACAAGTGCTCGCCAAGGAGTGGCGTTTGATGCCAAATGAAGTGCTGTATGTCGGTGACTTCCTTTACGATTTACAAGCTGCGTACAATGCACAAATGCCGTCTTGTTTAGTGCATCACGGCATCACCGAACAATTTAAAAATTCGGCGTCACTTGCGGTGAGAGAACTGTCCGATTTGCTGGCGTACTTTGAATCAGCGCACTGATCCCTTTGTCCGAAAAGCTCAACGAATTAGATTGCCAATTCACAGAGACAAAAAAAGGAGCACTCATGTGCTCCTTTGGCTTATTCCCGAATCGTATGTAAATGTTTGAACTTAGCCTTGTAGGTAAGCGTTAAGCATCCACATTAATTTTTCTTGCTCACGGATGTAATCACCCATCAGTGCCGCAGTACCTTCATCGTCTGCTTCACCAGCGTTTTGTAAAATCTCACGCTGTTTAACAAGCAGAACACCAAAACCATCAACCAAGCCTTTCACGCACTCTTCACCCGCTGTCGCGTTTTGATGCTCTTTGATTTCGCTTGATTCTAAGTAATGGCTAAACGCGTGTGCTGGCGTGTAACCCAACGTTAAAATACGTTCTGCAAGTTCATCAATTTTGGTTTGAAGATCTGTGTAGATCTCTTCAAATTTTACGTGCAATTCAAAGAACTGGTGGCCTTTGATGTTCCAGTGATAACCGCGTGTGTTCATGTACAGCACTTGATAGTGGGCAAGTAGCTGATTCAGTTGTTGTGCTAGTTGTTCTGATTGTTGACGATCTAGACCAATTAAGCTTACTTGTTTGCTCATAATCTTGCTCCTTGGAGAGTAAAGTTTAAAAATTCTTTTGCAGTATTTGCTGCCGATGGAGTCATATTAGATCTGAGCGGTGAGGAAGGAAATTTGGTTTTAGCTATAGCTTTAATAACTAAACTCAATGAGCAATTAGGTT
>NZ_JAWPOJ010000033.1:0-48143 GCF_033344235.1 Vibrio sp. Vb1554
CATAATGTCACCTGTTAACTTATGAGGTGATGATATCACCTCTAACTAAGTGACCAAATTCACTATGCCACTACAAAGGGACTCCAACGACCGAGACACTAAACATTGAAATGCCACTGTATTTCACAGAGTTTTTAATGAAACAACTAAGAAATATCGAAGACTGAGGGCTGTTTCAAACATTTGAACAAAGCTGCGCCAATATTCATATGATTGCAAGTCAAAGAAATTGATCAATCAGCAATCAATATCAGGAATTACCATTCTTTCGTATTCGAGTACTTCTGCTTCAACGATAGACCAAATCGTCACTTCGTCTCCTGATACATCAAATACTTTGCCATGATTTTTGGGAGATATGGACTTCATTTGATCAAAGTTTGATTGAAAACTCTTTATGTTCGGTAGTTGATTCCGCATCATTGATACTGTGACTCGGTCACTCCCATATCTCCTCAACTTAAGGAACACATTAAGAATCTGCGCATTAATTTGATGCTGATTTACTGCCCATTTTTTCAGCTTTCTCGCAACTTTCTCTTTTTCTCTAACAACCTCATAAGACATAGATCTACTTGTCGTTTCATGATCTCCAGAGCGAGTACCATGAGCGTCGCAAGTAGCACTTCGCTTATAGAAAGAGTTAACTCCATCTTCATTTGCAAAATCGTTTGTATGGAAGGTCTTGTCGTTCGAGGAGTCTGAACTTTGAGACTCTTCATTACCGTTATCATCCTATCCCTGTAGAATATGCGCTGTAGCAAGAGTGCCAGATTCTTCTTGCTCCATACAAAGTAGGGCTAAAACAGAATGGTGTATAGATGTAGGCTCTTCACATTCAAACATTAACACCGCCCCTCTTGAGGGTGTCAAAACAAACCCATTAGCAAAGACTTCCAACTTTGCCAATGATGTCCAGCTAAATCGTTTTGAACTCGTGGTTGATGTACGAATTATTGTTTGATTAGATATAGTGACTAGGGTCTTATCATCCTTCTGCCAGTCTTTATTTGCGTGCAGTTGTCCCACTCCAGCATTGTACGTCAACCCTTTAGCAATTCTCATTCGGTATCGGAACCCATGCCCTGCGACTCGACCAGTCGACTTGTATCGATATAAATCAAAACTTGCATCTTCAAGCATATACTCATTACGCTTACTGCGAATCTCTGAATCAATAGGCCTAATTCCGAGTTCTAGATACTCATTCACCTTTTGATTAATTCGCCTGGAGCTGCGGTTTATCTCTTCCTGCCGATTTTTTTCCGCTGTACGACGAAAGCTTGAAAGGCTAAGTGAAATCAATGACCCAGCAATAAACAGCATCACTAGACTGAAGCCATCCATACTTACGCTTCCTGACAAATAACTTTAATTATAGTCGAAAATCATAATCACATTAATTCTATCAGGCTTTCACTGAGAGTACGGTGGAGGGTTAGAAATCTTAGTTGAATCAGATTAATCAGAGCCCCTTGATTCTTGTCGAAATCGGCGTGAACACGTCCTTGGACATCTTCAATTTACGGTGACGAGCTTTAGTACCTAAGTGGCAATCAGGCACAACATACAAAGACGGAGATATACACTGAAAGGACATATCAGAATTAGACATGCTTGAATAATAGTGGAAACACGAAATCGTAAATACCGAAGTGCGCACTTTTATTATATAGTCTACATGGATCTTATCTTTGGCCAAGGGAAGTATACTATTAACTAAAGCAACAAATTGAGACCTTCAACAGAACAAAGCTTTAGTTAGCAAGTACTTTGTATAGTAAAAGTACAAACAACGTATCACGATCAAGGGCTCAAGAAAACATCATTAATGTGATAAATCTCATGACTATCAATCGACATAATGTAATACCATATTTAAAATATAACAAATATCATATATACATATCAGTTTGACAAGGTGCTACAACATGCAAGAAAAATTAATATTCGATTTTGAACCTGATACAAAAGACGTAAAATATGTTTTCGATATGCTCGAATTGCACAATAGTGACTATATCAATATTCATTCTGAACCGTTCAAGGTTACTGTTAGAAACCAGGAAGGCGAAATAATTGCTGGAATCGAATCTTTCACAAAATGGGGATTGTTACTTGTAGATATTTTGTGGGTTGATAAAAAATATCGTGGCTTCGGACTAGGAAAAAAACTGATGGATGAAGCAGAAATGTTTGCAAAGAAGGCAGGAGTAAACGGTGTTGAACTTTATACAATGTCCTTTCAGGCACAACATTTTTACGAGAAACTAGGTTACGAAACGATAGGTGAAATAAAAGATTGCTATCAAGGTCAAAGTAAAATCTACATGTATAAAAAACTGAGTGATAGCAATGAGTGATGATTTCGAGTATCCATATAAACACCACTCAAGAACAGTCGGCTATGCAAGAGAAGACAACAAATGGATACAACGAGCTAAGGAAGTCGCGCAATCAACCTCTCTTGATAAGTTCGTCCCCACAGGAGCTGTTATAGTTAAAGATGGCAAGGAGCTAGGCTTTGGTGCTAATGGTTCAGAAACTCATATAAAACATGGATGTAGAAGAATAGTAATGAACTCTAAGACAGGAGAGGACTACCACTTATGTGAAGGATGTCAACCTCATAACCATGCTGAATTTCGAGCTATACAGTCTGCAAAGCAGAAGTTATCAAGCCTAATTCATTGTGACCTTTATCTTTGGGGACACTATGGAATTTGCAAAGACTGTTGGCAGTTAATTGAAAAAAACAAAATAACTCGCGTTTTCCTTATTGAAAATGCAAATTATTTGTTTAATAAAAAAAATCCTAACAACATACTTCGTAAGTAATTATTTTACTTCTAACCCTGGGAAACGATTAAGGAACCTTCCAATCAACCGATTCTGGCTCCCCCACACATTAGATCTACTTGGTTTAGTCATAAAGTCTGAACCACCAATTGCAGAAATCTTAAAATGATTAGCATATTCAATAAGCTTTTTTGTTTGCAAATCCGAATAAAAAGGTGCACAACATATAAGTGCATCTATTCCCCAGCCCATAGCCTTATCGATAGAATACATCCAATTTCTTTCATCATCAGCAGAGGGAGAAAATACCAGAATACCCCCTTTCTCTCTAATAGTTCTCCAATCTCTATTCTTAAAAAGAGAAAAGTTATCTTTGACTAGCTCTCTTAAACCCACCAATCCTCTAGGTGAATATACATACAAGTATTCACTATCTGAAATACAAACCTTTGTCCCCCATACAACAGCTACGTCACTTTTTGGTATGGATACTTGGGCATCACCTACATTGATTGAATCTAAGTCAAGTATTAGCCCAACAATCGCAAAACTCGATTGCTTATCTAGATATCTTATTTTTTCTATCGCACTTTCTAAATCGATCTGAACAAGAAAATCAGCGTAATATTGAAACATTCCTGCCCAAGAATCATAATTATGGCTGGCCACGATCTGTCGATAAGAATTTAAAGTGTCTTTTAAGTCAATGTTTTTCTGAAAACGTATTTCTAGCTTAGTATACCAATCATTCACAACTTGAGTCGCTTCTGTTCCTGATAAGAGGATAAGTAAATGGGTATCTTTCTCATGCTTATATAGTTGTTTATTGTCGACCTTCAGGTTTAACTGTATTAAAGAATCAAATAATTGTTCAACTTCTTCCACCTCACCGCGGATTCTCAAAAATATTGTTTCATTCCGCCTTCTAGGGTTGCTTGTACCTTTTCCTGATATTCGCGAAGAGCTATACATTGGTAATACATCACCTAAATGTACAATATTATTTTCGATGACTAACATGCTATTTTCTATGCCAGCGGCTGAAAACGTTTTCAAGGCATCTTCTGGCGTTTCTACAATTGGCTCACCATGCAAATTAAACGAGGTATTTATAATTATAGAACTACCTGTAAGACGCTGTACTTCCAACAATAAGTCATACTTCCAACTATCTATCTCATCAACTAAATGAGGTCTAGTAGAGTAGCCACCTTCTCTAGTAGGGTGTACAACAGCAGGAAATGCATCGGCAAACTGCTCATTAACCAGTGGGGCCATTAGCATATGACTTAGACAGTTCCCGTCTGTAGGAGAAATTACATACTCTTCAAATTCCGACTTTAATAGACTACACCCATATGGCATGAATGTTTCTCTATCTAAAGCTGAGTTCAGCATTTCTGAAGCAGATAAAGAGTTAGCAGAACAAATAAATGAACGGTTTAGTAAGGCTCGAGGGCCATGTTCACTCCCTCCAAAGAACAATGCGACCACGTTTCCTTTAGCAATACTATTGGCTACTTTCTTAATTGTATCTTTTGAATCAGACTTAAGGTATTTGTGACAATAACGATCGAGTATATCACTAACCTCATACTTGTAGTCTCTTCCCCAAAATATATCTTTAAATTCAATTTTAGGAAATTGATTAGTTATTTTTTGTAGTAAACCTAAGGCAGAACCGAGAGCGTTACCTCCATCCCCAGCAGCTGGGAAAATATTAACTCTCGTTACACCAGTAAGCTCTGAGATTAATCGATTTAATCGAACATTTAAAAATAAACCACCACCTAAAGAGACCTTATCTCCAGAAGTTCTTAAACTGTTAGATATTATACCTAAAATGGTACTTTCCACTAAATTTTGAACCCCTGCGGCTACATCTTCTATTTTGTACTGTTTACAAGAATACTCTAGATATAACCTTAGGGCTCTGGCAACTAACATATCGTCATATTTATCAAGTTCAGATGGCAACCAATTTTTTAACTTCTGTAGGTTCCAAGATACCTCTTGATTATCAATAATTAGTAAATCATCAAAAATACTAGATACCTTACTTGGATTACCTTTATTTTCTAAACCTAATAGTTTCCATTCTTCTGCGAGCATAGAGTATCCCAGTGCCCCTGTAACATATTGATATAAGAGTCCAAGGCTACTTGTTATACCATGACTAATCAATGGTATTTCTGGCACGACTTCACATAATGGTCTGCGTATGGTTAGACTCTCATTATCTCCAAAACCATCGCATGTTACTATTAAAGTACTTTCACTATTGCTAGAAAAATGTGCTGCACAAGCATGAGAGAAATGATGATTAACTTTATTAATTGAAGCTTTCGTTATTCCTATTGATTTAATACTATGTAATATCAGTTCATTTACATCTAAATCTAAACTAGCCATTCCACATAAATATTTGTCTCGAACACTACTTAAGTGATCTTCCTCATAGTTTGAGTACGCCACATGGGATATTTCATCTGGACTTACCTCAGACGATTCAAGAACATATAAAATTGATTTAAAAGGAAAGCTCCTTTCTTTTTTATTTCTTGTTATTCTAGCTTCATGAATCGCTGATAAGACCTCTCCTTGAGAGTTGATAATAACTGCTGATGGGTCATGACCGATATTAAGTCCAAGTATTAGCATTTTAACTCAACTCCTTAGAAGATTGATGATAGTATTCGTTAACAAAACTAAGTTGATTTTAGTATGAATTATAGTTGTATAATTCCACATACCAATCATGCCAATATTTTGATAGTTCTCTAGCTTCAATAGGTTGGTGGTTTCTTAATTTCTCCTCTATTTCAATTAGTTCATATACACCTTCAGTCATGCTATCCATAGCAATTAGTTTTTTATTTGAACACTTTATAAACTCCTCCGCTATATGCAGATCTTTTTCATATAGATGCCAACTTCCAACTTGATGATGATAACTACCTAGTTGTAAACCTAACTCAAAAGCCATTAACTCCTGCATCATTGTAAAGGCAAAAATATCATACATCGAACCTATCATTACATCATTGCTACGCATAGTTGTAACCATATATAGCTTGTTGTCTCTAACAAGAAACTGTAAAGCTAATGTGCAGGGATGATCTTTAGATATGATTTTCGAATCATTCGGAGTACGAATATGAATTATTGCTTGTCTAGATGCAGAATCATTTTTAAGTACCGCTTTTACATGATCCCATTGATCATACCCTACCGAGTTGTGATGCCCGAATATTCTGTATCCATATGCTGAATTTAAAGTTACATTGTCATCTGAATACTGCGACAGAGAGGGTGCGTAATGAGCCATAGTAGCCAGACTATTTTCTCCCCGCATGTACCACAAAAACTCTGCCATGGCGAATGACAAGCTCCAAGGTTTAGATTTTCCTCTATAAATTAGACGATTTCTAGGATTACTTATCTCGAGTGATAAACCTATAATTTCTCGAGTTTTCATTCCCCTAGGGTTAGTTATCAATGCTTCATTTGAGAGTAGCCTTTGAGTAACGTTAATTAAAGCACTTTGTACAGAATCGAAAACCAAAATCATAATCCTATATATTTATTGTCTATCTATAAGTCGAGGATGCCATTGCACTGATATTTTTTTTATAGCAGTTAACGTTTTTCTATAGTCGTTGTTGTCATCCAAAGACCGAAGCCAGGTTCTGAGCTCCCCCGTATATATTTTCGCGGGCTCCATCATAAGTACAGCAGAATCATCAAAAATCTCGATGTTGGCTTTAGGCATTTTTTCATTCAGTTCTTGATAAAGCCTTTTCTCATCACACCACAACACTTCAAAATTTGCCTTTTTCAAAAATTTAACTTCTCTTTGAAAAACATCTAAATTCTTTGATTCACTCAAGTATTCTGTAGTGCACAATAAAACAAACTGACACCTTATATGTTTGTCTTCTCCAATATCTTCAATAAAGTTTACGAATTGTGGAGACCAAGCGCTTTCTGCATCACAAATATCTTGCTCCAATATCAGATACGAACTTCCACCTTCCATTAATGTTTTTGATAGTGTCGCAGTATCGTTCATCGATAATACTTGACCTTCTTCGCCTAATAGTTTATTGACTGACTCTGACCAAGTGGTAATAGTCGTTTCAAAATATGACGCAAAAGCACGTTGCATATATTTTGGTTGATTGTGACACTTTTTTAGGTAATCAGTTATTCTATTTAAATGTAACCTAGCGGATACCATATCCTTTGAAGATGAAGGCAACATCAGTTCAATTAAAGAAGAAGTAAATGCATCAGAAGTGCTTTCTACAATAGTCCCTACAATATCTTCTTGAACTCTACGCCTCATGTCCGAAATCGTTGTATAAGCCCATATAACTAACTCTACGAACAAGCCAAAAAATATACTCAATACAAATACAACAGGCTGCAATGCTGGATACTTAGCTAATTCTGGATAATATTGTGGTAAGTATTGACTGATTGCTAATCCTACCACCCCAGAGAATAAAAGTACTAATAGAGTACTAGTAATCCATACTATGGGAGATGTGACTTTTGACTTTCTTTTTGTCAGGGTAGAGGACATCGATTTTCCTATTCATAAATGGACTTTAGACACTGAAACAATAGTAAGCTATCAAAGATTATATAAAATCTCATTTTAGACCTCGTTAAGCCGTGACTCACATCATAAATGTGAATGTATTAGGTGAAAACTATATTGTACATCAGTTACCTAGCATCTTAATTGAAGTCAAGCTACTTATGGTCATTACTGCAATGCTAATAACCTTATATCCGCTAGCAATAAGTTGTTAAAGTAGACTGTGCTATCACTGAATAGGGCAAAGATGTGCCAGACGATTGGTAGTTTCTTCGTGACACGTCAGGTGTTTCTATCAGAAACTCCCTGTACCAAAAAGTTTTGCTAAGGTCACCCACATAGCCTACACATTTCTTATCGTTTCATACTCAACTTAATTGCCCAAAAAACCGTAAAAACTTCAGAGCAGCAACACCATGAGTTGGACTCATGAACCATTGCCCTCCTTCAAAGAGCAGCTTTGGTTTAGCGACTTTTCTTTATTTATATAAAGAGAGAAAGCTGCTCATTTAAGAACACACTCAAATTCAAGCGATCTACAGGCAACTATCAAAGCTTTGATGTTGCGAAAGTTTAATTGAATGCCTTTCATCCTCCCATCTATCAGTTCTTAAATCCCGAACCGCACTTTGCAAACTACTAAGTTCCTCTCAATAGTCACTGAAACGTACCCTGCTAACTTTGATAGCCTCAATAAAAAAACTCATCAGATAAATGATTGATTACACACCGAATCCGACAATAACTTTCTAATCCATTGATTTTATAAGTAGTAGTGAATTGACGAGCACATTTTCAGGCGGGTATGATTCGCTCAAATCAACGATACAAAGTCATGCAATACTTCGACAGGAACTCAACAAAACAAACAGTTTCAACAGTCATATCAAGCGGAACCAACCGTTCAACCAAAGTGGTCTACTCCATTTTTAGGTGCACTTCACTCACGCCAAACAATTGGTTGAACTTTAAGTGCATACGCCGCCTACAGAGCCACATCGAACAATTCAAAACGCAGTTTTGGGTTAGCTGGTATCAAGGTGACTTGCTTCTACTCAATGCAATGCACTGAAACAGGTTCAACAGTTTGAAGGGCACAGCGATGCTTACCTAGCAAACCTAGTTCAATCAAAATCCAATCCCTTGTTCTAGCGTTCAGATACTAAGTGATCATCTATCTGACGTCAGGCAAGGTGTACCCAAAAATCATAACAATAAGAATTTACACTATGAAAATTTTAAACGAATCAACAACTAGCGAACATGTCGGAATCAAAAAACTTCAGGAGAACAAAATCTCTATTCTCATATCCAATGGTATTAATTACGAATGTTCTGACCGAAGAATCGTCGCTCCGATGTACGGAAAAAATAATTTTTTTGAGGTCGCGAGGTCTTACATGCAAGCCAATCTACGCGACATTGAAATAGTAATCGATTCTAAGAAGCACCCTGAACTTTCAGAAAAGGCACTAGCAGAGAACGTGGAAAATGCTCGTTTGCCAATATTTGATTTAGCAACTGGAATCCATTTTGACAGGCTCAGCACAGTTCAAACACTGCTCGAAGGCTACAAACTTTTCAGAAGCACAACGCTTGCTGACTCAATCTCGAGGAATCTGATTCAGAAAATTCCACTCCATTTCGAAACTTCCGAATCTTGCCTATCGCACTACCTTGATGCTGGTTCAAATGGTTACCAGAAGCTCCTCAACGCCTTAAACAAAACAAAGGCCGATTATGAGTCGATGCTTAGTGATGCTACGAAAGTGACTGAATTCGACCGATTAGTTGAAGTTGAGTCGTTCGACAATGTCAGCTACCTCATCGAAGACACTCAATTTGATACAACAGTATTGCTAGGAAAAACAGGCACAGGGAAAACCAAATTTGCATTGCAGCCACTGATAAAGTCAGCCACTGAAAACAAAAAGGTAGTTTATCTCTCGTACCTAATTCCTCTCGTAAAGCAGCTTTGTGAATCTGTTGGAGCAGTAAATTACAAGAATGACTCATTATTTGAGATCGAGAACGCAACGTCACTGGGTGTTGTCGTTAACAGTGCCTATAAAGATCATCTAGCTTCAGTCATCCTGAACTGCGACATACTCATTATCGATGAATTTGAAAAAGTTATGGCCAATGTCTGTGGTCATAACGACACGATGCGTGACGAGGTATTTGACGTACTGACTCTAGCGATCCAGAAGGTTCCCAAGGTCGTTGTTGCCGATGCCGATATTACAGATACCACCCTACGCTGGTTGCGTAAGCATCGTAAAAGCATCCAAATCATCTGCGCGAAGCAAAACCCATACGCCAACATCAACGTCACTATTGCGAATAAATTTGCCGCTTTTAGCAACACATCTAGAAAGCTCAAAGGGGAAAATGTCATTCTCTTCGACTCTCTAAGGTCAATGCGCATGACAATGATAGACATGGGATTGACTGATAAGAGTGGGCAAGCTTGTGAAAAAGTTGCACTTAAGAAACAGGTTTTGGTACTAACTGGCAGCAACAAGACCATGGAAGCTCAAGCGAGTTTTCTGACATCACCTTCAGAAGAGTGCACCAAGTATGACATGATCATTGCATCACCGTGCCTAGCTTCTGGCTACTCATGCGAAGCAGAATTTACAGACAATGTTAACGTTGTCAGTGACCTCGTGCTGGGGATCGATGAATTGGTCAATTTCTCAAGGCGTTTCCGTGCAAGTAAAAATATTACGTTCTACTTGACTCAAAATGACCATTTTAATTATGTCCCTACTCTGCTTTGTGACACTGACTCCGACCGCGACATCCTACGCAATGAATTTGAAGACAAGAAGAAATTATTCGATGCGAATCAACCTCTCAGCATGATGTGGAACCTGAATCGGCTTGGTTTCAATGTCCAAGTGCAACAATCAAGCAAAGAGCAGCTTGAAGAAGGTGTTTTCCGATTCAATCTCCTAAAGGCTAAGGATCTCGAAGCGCGAATTAAGGCTATTTTGGCGGCACGCCTGATCACGCGAGCCGAGGCTGAAAGGCTACTCATGAGCAACCAAGTGGGTTTTGAAGAACTGGCAATGCTCAAGAGGTACGAGATCATGCGCGACTATCAACTAGAGGAGATCACCAAGCAGGACATTTTATTTGATGAGGCTTTCTATAACAAAGCACTGTACAAACAAATTTGGAATCCCAACGGGGTTAACCAAAACAAGTACCTTGTTGAGCCAGCTAAGTTCATTAAGTCACGGATTTTACAAAATCCAGACTACCAAGGTGATAATGACACACTTGTCCTTTCTCGCCCGCAAGTTCATGGCATCGCCACAGAAATTTTCGGTAATTGGGGGGCATTTAAACACTTACTACCAGATAACGAACAGAAAAAAGATTGTACGCGGACGGCGGCAACCAAACTCTTCAAGGCCTTGATGTTGTCATTAGGGTATATCTGGCCAAAAGGGGGGTATCAAAGCGAGCCTAAAAAGGTAACAATTTCGTTGGACACTAGGGCTCTAGCCTACAAAAACAGTCTTCTGTAACAGCAACCAGCGGGTAGAAATCGGGCACACATGCGCCCGATTTTCACCAAAACTAGATGAGGTCTGAATGAGTACAATTTAATGGTTCTTTAGCCTTCGCTTGTAAAATGTAACCGTCTGATATATCCCTTGCCCATCTTTACCTAAAGAAAAGTTATTCCCATTCATAAATTGAGCTGTCAAAGACTTCTCTTCAAAATTAATAGTAATTTTATCTATTGATTGAAGTAGGATTTTTTTAAAAGTTCGTCGCTCATTAGAGTTTTTGATATCTATACACTTCTCTGCCAACTCTCTCATTTTATGAAAATCTTCAACTCCCGTTTGGTGGTCATAACTTTGGTTTAGTAAACCGTTAAGCTCCTTTTTTTCCAGGTCAAAAGCTCTAATTTTTTCTTTTACCTTCATAATGATATCTATCGAATCAAGCTCATCGATAGATTTAAGTAGCGCATCAATTTTTGCATCTAGAATCGAGATGTCCTTTCGAAGCCTTTCTTCGTCGATTTTGCCAGCATTCTCCTTTTCCAAAAATTGGGGGTTAATATGCGTACATATTGCTCTTATAAAAGCCATTTCCAGTTCTTGGCAGATAAAGCTTGGTTGACAATCAGATGATTCTTTGTGTCTACCGCAATGGAGGCGCTGTACATTTCTCCCTGTATACTCATTTTTCCTATTCTTTTGTTTTTGATACTGGGTGTGGGTATTTTTCCCACAATGTGCACATACGCTTTTACCCTTACCGTAGGCTGACAATAGATACACATTTTCGTCTTCTCCATAAGATTCTCTAGAACCAGAAGTGTTTCCCTTCCTTACTTGTATGATGTCATATTCTTCCTTAGTAATAATTGGGGGGTAATAGTCATCAAGTTCATATGGTGGTTCTGCGATGTAGCGACCATTTCTTAAATACGTCAACGAAAACTTCTTATGTCCGTAAAGAGCTTTATTATCAAGAATTTTTCTGATTGTGGTCGCCCCCCCAAGCTTTACCCTTTCCTGAGGGCGTACTGTAACCTCTCTTTGTTAACTCTCTTGCAATCAGATTAAGTCCTTTGTGCTCCTTTAGATACATATCAACAATTAGCTTTACTATGTCCGCTCTTTCTTGATCTAATTGAAGATAGCCGTCTTGTGTTTTAATCCAGTGTGGGTCTCCACCTACGGATTTTGGTTTAGCACCGTCTTTAAAGGCTTGGATTTTTGCTTCAATAGCTTCTAGCGATCTAATATGTTTATGCTTTGATTCATCATGAGCACGCTGCATACTCCCCATGATCAAAAATAGCTTACTTGATTCTGTTGCTAATGTTGCTTCATTGTAGGTTAAACCATCATTTGCAGTTATGACTGTAATACCCTTTGACATTAAAATATTAAACTGTATCTGAGCAGCTAGAGGGGTATCCCTGCTTAATCTGTCCATAGACTCAACAATGAGTATGGAGCCCTCTGCAATAAGCCCATCCTCGATCGCAGCAATAAATTTGCCAAGCGCTCCTCGTTTAATATGTTCTGCTTTAAAAGCAGACAGTCCCCTGTCTCTCATTATGAGATCTTCATTTATAGGGATGTTGTGCTTTTTCGAGGTTTCCTCTGCAAGCTTCATTTGTCGCCTTAAGGAATCACCATCTTCTTGACGCTTTTTAGAAAAACGCATGTAAAGATATACCTGAGGAAGTAAGTATTTGTTTTTCATGTATAGTTCTCAATTTTTTATGCATTGTAGCATGCAGTTAAGATTCTACACTAGGCGGACGGAAGTTTTGGCTATTTCCCGTCCTACACGCTCGGTGCGATGTACGCTGCACAATTTATGGCAGCAATGAAACAAACCGTCGATGTAGATGCGGTTATTCGTTCTGGCGACTTAGCTCCGATATTCAATTGGCTCTCGGAAAACATCTGGAGTAAAGGGAGCTTATTCACCACTGATGAGTTGGTAAAACAAGCCACGGGTGAAACACTGAATGCTAAACACTTTCAAGCTCACCTAAAAGATCGCTACTTATAAAGCGAAAAGAATAGAAAGTAAAAGCCCAAGGTTCGTACGTTCCTTGGGCTTTTTTAGGCTCTCTATGTGCTATGCCAAGCTAGGGATGAGCCTAGGCTTGTACAAACAGTCCTCACCCTCTGGTCTAGTTTTAAACCGACGATGAAGCCACATATACTGGCTCGGACTTGCCATGATTGATGTTTCAACTATTTGATTCACGAATGCGGCGGCGCGTTGATGATCCTCTTTCGGGAAACCTTCGACGGGCGCACTAATGGTTAGGGTATAGTGTCCGTCTTTTCCTCTTACCATCGTAAAAGGCACAATGGCGCAATCTGTAGAATCAACCAACAAACTTGTACCTGTCGTAGTACAAGCATTTTTAACGGCAAATAACGGTGCAAATGTCGAGCGTCGGTTACCATAATCGTGGTCCGGTGCATACCAAACCCGCTCACCCGTTTTAAGTGCTTCAAGCATGGCTTTGACGTTTTTACGATCAATCAGTGTACGATTAGAGCGAGAGCGTCCTTTATACTGAAAATAATCAAAACACGGATTATTGTTTGGGCGATAAACACCGGTTCCAGACTTTTTAATGCCAAAAGCTCGAGCACCTAACTCTAGATTCATTGAGTGTACGGCCAACATTAATGCACCTTTGCCTGACTTCTCTAAAGCCTCTAGATGCTCCATGCCTTTTATCGTGACGTGTTTGTTTACCCGTTTATCTGACCAAAACCATGCCATTGCGGTCTCAAAAAGTGCGATGCCAGTATTGTCGATGTTGTCTTTTAGAATTGCTTCGCGTTGGCATTCTTCCATATGAGGGAAGCAAAGCTCAAGATTGCGTCTGATCGTAACTTGACGTTTTCTCATGAGTCGCATAGCTAAACGACCAATGTTGCGTCCCAAAGCTAGTTGAACTTTAAAAGGAAGGAGGCTAAGTAAGTACATCACGCTAATGATAATTAACGTTCCCCAGTAACGAGGCAAAAGAAATTCGGCCTTGAATGCAGGCTTTTTGTATTTGTTCATGTAAGTATTGTCAGATGTGCCCATCTATAAGTGATAAAAACAATGATAATGGACTGCACTTTTATCATTGATAACGCTAATAACATAAATTAAAGCGCGCGGATTCTATGGTTCCTCGACACACTACACAATAAGAACTTTGCAGAAATATGTAGGGAATGAAAAAGCAGTAAAGATGAGTCGCCACGTTAACATCTATCGGAGTGATTTATCTACTGCCCTTTCCTAAAGTTTGAAGAAACATAACTTTGTATTTTCAATGCGCTAAATAATGCCTGTTTTTCAATCACATAATGCGACCGTGATGAATGCAACAATAAGACATCATATCAATACTCGCCATTAGCGATTGAATTTGTACTAAAAAGCCGCAGCAATTTCTCGCTGCGGCTTCTTATTCACTTAACAAGTAGAGTGGCGTTATTCGTGCCCTACTGTTTTGGATAATAAATTTACGATCAACACACCAGCGATGATAAACCCAATACCAACTAGGGCTGGTAAGTCTAGACGCTGTCCGTAAACAAAGTAACCAACCGTCGCAACCAAAACGATCCCAGCACCACTCCATATGGCATAAACAACCCCGACAGGCATTGTTTGCACTGTGACGGAAAGCAAGAAGAAAGCGATGCCGTAACCAATCAAAACGACTGTGCTCGGCATTACTTTCGTAAATTGCTCTGTTTTGGGAATATAAGAAGTGGCAATCACTTCACATACAATCGCTATCGACAGCGCCAACATTGGTGGCATAGAGACAAGCATTTTGAACATAAGGCATTAACGCTCAACAGAAATGTAACCGACAACATGTCCGGATAATTAGGCCGCGCATTATACCCAACTCATCTCACGATGGAATACCACTAACGATGTTTACACACCATCACTTTCACTTACTTTTTGATGACCAGGTGAAAGGCTGACGTTTTGGTGCTGACGAGAAATTTCAAAGTAGATATGCATATCAATCGGCTCAGGTGTATTGAGTAGCATCTTACCTACTTCACGTTGGAAATGACCATAATTACCTAGCTCATCCGTTAGTTCTAGGAGCTCGTAAGAGGCTTCATCGGCAAACATTCCATACGCATACTGATAATGACTGATATCCTTGCTCTTATCATAACCCAGCTTTTGAAGAGCTTGATCAATCTCTTCCGGCGTATAAATGTCTTTATCACCAAAAGAATGCAGTAGCACGCAAGGAACTTCTTGAGCTATGCTCTGAATCTTTGTCTTTCTCTTGAAAATACCGAACATAATGTCCTCCACTGACGATGTTTCCAAATATGCACATTAATGCAAAATGGTGAGCTGATTGTTTTTAGTATGGCTCATTAATTTGAGACTTCCTTACTACGAAGTCACCTTCACATATTAACGTGATCGCATAATTACCAGCAAATAGTACACACTGCGTTTCAAACCTATCTCATCAGAAACTCTGCTTTAGTCACAATTGTGTGACAACCCCGAGTACGGTTTACCATAATGTAAAGAGTAGATTGAAAAGTCGGATTTCGTATCGACATCTAAACTTAATTAAGTTAGCTTTAGAAGTATAGACGTCTAGATTGACTATACTTAGGGAGAGAAAGTCGTGCCAATTAGAATTCCAGATCAATTACCAGCTACCGATGTATTAAGGACAGAAAACATCTTCGTGATGAGTGAAACGCGTGCAGCGAGTCAGGAAATACGTCCTTTAAGAGTGCTGATCCTTAATCTGATGCCAAAAAAAATAGAGACTGAAACTCAGTTTCTGCGTCTACTCTCAAACAGCCCACTACAGGTTAACGTCGAATTACTGCGCATTGATAACCGCCCGAGTAAAAATACGCCAACTGAACATTTAGACACGTTTTATCGCCAATTTGAAATGGTGAGAGATAAAAACTTCGATGGCATGATCATTACTGGAGCTCCATTAGGTTTGGTGCAATTTGAAGATGTCATTTATTGGGATCATCTCAAAACCATCATGGAGTGGGCAAAAGATCATGTGACATCTACTCTTTATGTTTGCTGGGCTGCGCAAGCAGGGTTAAAGCTACTCTACGATCTACCTAAAAAAACGCGTAAAGAAAAACTTTCAGGTGTTTATCATCATCAAATCCATCATCAGTTTCACCCTATCTTACGCGGATTTGATGACACGTTTTTGGCTCCTCACTCGCGTTACGCAGATTTTTCGCCTCACTTTCTAGAAGAGCATACTGACTTAGACATTTTAGCGACATCGGATGTCGCAGGTGTGTACTTGGCCACCACAAAAGACAAACGCAATGTCTTTGTCACAGGACACCCTGAGTATGATTCTCACACCTTACATAATGAATATATCCGAGATTTAAGCGAAGGTATGGAGCCCGCTATTCCTGTCAACTATTACCCAAACAACAACCCAGATAACCCACCAATTGCAAGCTGGAGAAGCCATGGACACCTCCTCTTTTTAAACTGGCTTAACTACTGTGTTTATCAGCAAACACCGTACGACCTCGATCACTTCAGTGAAGATGCTTTCACTAAAGACGATTAGCTTCAAAATAAGCAAACAAAGCACTCATCATTACCGAAATGTAATATGTGAACCAAGCCGCCATATGGCGGCTTTTTCATAACAGTTTGCAAACCTGATCGCATAGTGTTTTTTCCTCAATAGGCTTTTGCTAAGTAATTCATATCATGCAGAAAGATTCAGGGATGTAGGGATAAAGAATGAAAACAGCAAAGCTCGGTGCACTATTATTATTGTCTCAGTTTGCACTCGTGGGTTGCGTGACGGTGAAAGAAGATGGAAGCCCTGTCGTTAAAGCCGATCCTGTGGCAATGGCAGAATCACGTATCGCACTTGGCTTAGGTTATTTAGACGGCGGTAACATGATTCGCGCGCATGATAACTTACAACAAGCCTTAAACCACGCACCTCAATACTATCGCGCGCAATTATCTATGGCTCACTACTACGAAACGGTTGGTGAAGATATTAAAGCCGAACAGATGTATAAACGCTCTCTACGCCAACACACTAAAAACGGAAATGTGCTCAATAACTACGGTACTTTTCTTTGCAAGCGAGGTGACTTCGAAAAAGCCGATCAGATGTTTAATCGAGCCATTGAGCAGCCTTATTACTACCTTATTCCAGCGAGCTATGAGAATGCAGCTTTTTGTGCGCTAAAATCACAAGATAAAGACAAAGCGAGATACTACTTTACTAGAGCTATCGATCATGACCCTCATAGACCAAAATCGATTTTGCAACTCGCTAAAATAGAAATTGATAGCGGTGATTATACTGAAGCTAGAATTCGATTAATGAGATTCAATCAAATGTATGGTGTAAAGAAGCCTTCTTTGCAACTCATGATTCAACTTGAACGTGCAGCAGGCAATGAAGCTCTCGAGAAAAAGTATCAAAAACAATTGGAAAAATTTTCTTAGTACAAAATAGCGATACATAAGGCGCATTAGCTCACAGCCAATACAGCGCTTGACCAAGAATCCAGTGAATTCAGACTCACGGTGATACATTCATCCTGTACATAAACGTCAAATTCGGTACTATTTGAACGGAATAAGTGACCAAGTCACATTATAAAAAGTGCGCACACAACGAAATTTGTACATCATACTGTTTTTAAGATTGATTTCGGCACATTGATAAATACTAAATATTACTGACATGCACCAGAAGGAAGTTGAAGCCGGATGAAACCTGCCTGCACTCTGTTATTACTCACTTTGCTGAGTTCACCTTTTGTCGTCAGTGCACAAGAAAATATTGAGAAAACATTCACGTTTGGCATTGTGTCCAATAAAGCCCAAAGCAAAATCAAAAAAGCGACGCCCCTTACTCAGTATGTAACTGAAAATATGGCTGAATATGGTTACGCAAAAGGGGCGGTAAAGGTATTTAAAAATTATCGTCAGCTCGCGGTTGCGCTTGAAAATGGCACCGTTCAAATTGCAACGGCGACCCCCTTTAATGCGATGACCTTAGAAAAGGAGTCTAATAGCCAAATCCTTGCTATACGATGGAAAAAAGGCCTGCAAAAATATCATACGGTGTTCTTTACTAATAAAGAGAGTGGCATTGAGTCATTTTCTGACCTGCGCGGAAAAACGCTTGTTTTCGAAAAGCGCACGTCTACCAGCAGCTATTACCTACCTGCGATTACATTGCTGAATCACGGAGAAAAACTGCAATACCTTCCCTCTCCTGATGACAAACCGGCCAAAGACAGCATTGGTTATTTATTCCTTGATGAGCAACTCGCTCAGTCAAATGAAATCAACCTATCTGTATGGGTATATAAACAGAGAGTTGCAGCAGGAGCATTCAGTAACTTCAACTGGAACAATCCCAAAGATTTGCCAGAGAACATGAAAGACAAACTAGCGATTTTTTCTCGTTCTGTTGAAATACCCAGGGATTTAATTCTCGCTTCTCCAAGCATGAGCCTAGAGCAACAGCGTAAAATCACGTCAATACTGCTTGATATGGATACAACTCACGAAGGCTCTCTCGCACTTAAAAAGTTTCAGAACACCAAAAAATTCAGCGCGCTTACTCCAGAAATGCGAGCCTCCTTAAGTACAGTGCGCAAGTCAGTTCACTTGTTACCGAAGGTGGATTGATGTTTAAAAAGCTCTCACTCGAAACCAAATACATTTGCTCGACAATGTTCGTTGTCTTGTTTGTTGTGGTGATAAATCTTGCGTTATACATGCACGGTTACGATGCGTATTCAAATAGCTTAACTCAACAAATCACGAACAACTCTCAAGAAAAAACAGAATCTTACGTTAAGCAAAAAGGGTTGGTTTATGCAGAGCTATTATCAAAACAGCTTTTTGATCCACTCTATACAGACAATATCAGTCAAGCGTATGAGCAAATTAAGGCAACATTGAGCCAGCCAGATGTCTCGAAAATACATGTTGTTGACAATGAAGGGCTAATCTTTCACGACGGCACTACTCAGCTAAGGATGTTTGCCCAACCTCATTACCGCTCTCCTTTTATTTTGAAAGCAATAGAAGAATCTAGAACTCTCGTTTCCTTTTCCAAGCATCAGTTGGAGATCGCAGCGCCGATTCAGCAATCAAACATTACTCTTGGGGCGGTGTATCTTGAGCTTAACTTGATACATCTACTGGAAGAGAAAGAACAGAATATTGAACAAGTCCAAGCGATTACCTCAAACGATAAACAGAAGATGTTTAACTTGCTGCTAACGATCAGTGGGATATCCGTTCTATTCGGTAGCATCATCGCTTATGCTTTGGGGCGGTCGTTAACTAAACCACTCAAGCAACTAAAAGATCAATTTTCAGAGTCAAATACCCAAGCGCTGCCAGTCACTGACATACAAAGCAAAGATGAAGTGGGAGAACTTATTTCGGCGTACAACAAAATGTCAAACAAAGTGAACCGATACACCAGCCGAGTTGAGTTCATGGCGTACCACGATATTCTGACTTCCCTGCCAAACCGAGAAAAGTTACTCATTGATATTCAAACGCAAATAACTGACCACAAATCCCCCTCACTCGCGGTTGTGTTTATTGACTTGGATGACTTTAAGCACATTAACGATAACTATGGACATAACATTGGGGATAAATTGCTAGGCCATCTTGCCTCAGAGCTTCAAGGCCGTTTGCCGAGTTATTTTAAGCCGCTTTACCGCCTTTCTACCATCGTAAGTCGAGTAGGTGCGGACGAATTTGTACTGGCCTTTCCGTGCTCGGACAATCATGAAGCTAGAGAAAAAGCGCACGCTATTCATCGCCAACTACTCTCTCCCTTTAGTTTGGAAGAGAACGATATTCAAATTACGGCAAGCCTCGGAATTGCTGTGTATCCAGAATTTGGTTCAAACGCAGAGTCTCTTTTACAGCTTTCCTCTCTTGCGGCGCAGGAATCTAAAAGACGCGGTAAAGACATTATGACGATATACGATTCCACGTTTGATGAAACGATTAAACAACGTTTATACATAGAACGAGAACTGCGTCGTTCAGTACGTGATTTGTCTCAATTCGAGCTGTGGTATCAACCACAATTTGATCTAAAAACTTATCGCCTAATTGGGGTCGAAGCATTGGTTAGGTGGAATCATCCCGAGAAAGGTTATATCAGTCCAGAATCGTTTATCCCGATCGCAGAACAAAGTGATTTAATATTGGAGCTTGGAGAACATATCATTGAGACGGCAGTTGCTCAGCGGGCAATGTGGGCAGAACATTTCGGTACTGATTTTCACATCGCATTAAACTTGTCCCCAAGACAAATCTATCGCCAAGATTTAAGTCAATTATTTTCTAAGTATTTACGACGACATGATGTCGCCCCTCAAACCATTCATGTTGAAGTGACAGAGTCACTTTTTATTGATGATACAGAGAAAGCTCAATATGTGCTTAAAAAACTACAAAGTATCGGAGTGGAAGTTTGGCTAGATGACTTTGGTACGGGGTATTCAGCCCTTGCCTACCTACAACATATGGCTTTTGACGGGCTCAAGATTGATCGTTCATTTATCGCTCAAATCCGAAAAAGCGATCAAGACGATTCATTAGTTCGCGCGATTGTATCCATGGCTCACAACCTAAGAATGAAAGTAGTAGCCGAAGGCGTAGAAACTCAAACTCAACTCACACGAATGGAGTCTCTCCACTGTGACGTCGTACAAGGTTTTTTCTTAGGTAGACCTGTACCTGCCGAGGAATTGATTGCATTTGAACACCAACGAGGGAGTGGCGCTCAAAGCGTCAATCACTTTGCTTAGAACGCCGTTTTGTTAACTATTGCCGCTTAGCGCGTTAGTACTCGTAATGCAATATCGGTCACACTTCCCCCACCTCATTAATATGAATTTTCTCTTAAAATCTAACATCTGAGATAAATAAACTACACTTTTCATATCAACTTCTTGGATATGGAAATGCGCGTGGTAGGAATCTTTTCTTGGAACAACCTGTCGGTAAAACAAAAGCTATTTGGGTTGGTTTTGCTGCCAATTTTATTGTTGCTTGTCCTCGCGGGTAAACATGTACAAAGCCTTTCTATCCAGGCTCAGGAACTACAAAAAGCACAGTTATTCTCTGTCTACATCGACCGCGTATCTTCGCTTTATCACCTACCGAATAACCCTGATGTAATAGATAAGCAACTAAAAACTCAGCAGATATCTCAATTGTTACGCGACACTGCAGCACCAGTATTCGGTGAAAACGCTGAGATACTAAACCAGTTGACAAGCTTTGAGGAAGCAACCCTCTCGATGCTCTCTTCGCAAAATCAAGAAGAAAAGTTAGATGCGGCAGAGTGGCGAGCTGATACGTTCAAAGAAATCCTCATGAGCTTAGACAAAGTCTATTTTAGAAATGTGAGTTATGAAACAAACACTCACCTTTCTTCTTTGATGCAACTTGAATGGTTGATGTTTTGGTCTACTGAAGAGCATAGATTAAGCGAATATTTGATTCGATCTTCAGAGGAAAATAACGAGTATGACCTCACAACACAGGCTTCTATCCAATCTTTAATCCAGAACCAACAACTATTTCTAGAGCGTTTTGTGACGCTAAATGCCAATCAACAACAAGTAGATCTGCTCATTGAGACGTTTACGGGTGAAGTCTTTATCAAAAGCCAAGAGTTTCGTGCCTATTTATTGCAACCAGCTCAACTCAAATCATTAACCCCGGATGAGATTGATGCGGGGTTATCTGCACTCAACAAACGCTTATCGTTATTACAAAGTGTTGACGACAAAATGGAACAACAGCTGAGTGATGATATATCAAAGACAATCAACACGACGACACAGCACCGCTTTACCTTTATCGCAATGATGAGCCTTTTAACGCTGTTGGTCGTAAGTTTAACGCTAAGATTGGTGCGAAAAGTTACTGGAAACTTGAATCTAGTCCTCAAATTTCTCAGTAACGAAAGCAATGAACAAAGTAACACTGAAAATTCACCTCTTGCTCAACTAATAAAGGGTAAAGACGAGCTGAGTAAGTTTGCTCGAGAGGTAAAAAAGCTTAGTGATGAGCGGATGTTGTCCAGACTAAAGCTCACACAAGCTAAAGAAGATGCAGAACAAGCAAAAGATGATGCAATTAAGGCGAGTAAAGCCAAAAGTAGCTTTTTGGCCAACATGTCCCACGAGATCCGCACGCCGCTAAATGGCGTTATTGGCATCTCTGAAGTGTTATCCGATACTTCCCTGACTGCCACACAACGCGATTACGTCGACACGATTGAAACCTCCTCCCAACTGCTTTTGAGTTTAATTAATGACGTTCTAGACTTCTCAAAAATTGAATCTGGGATGTTGCTCATTAGCCCACATTCAACTTGTGTTCGAGAGTCTATCTATGACATTGCTTCTATCATTTCACCGAAAGCAAAGGAAAAAGGCATCGATGTGCAAGTCAACATTAGCCGTAACACGCCTTACCACGTAATGTTGGATGACCATCGTATACGCCAAGTTGTCATGAACTTCATGTCTAACGCGGTAAAATTTACCGAACAAGGCAGTGTAGAGCTATCGGTCATCACCCGCGAAATAAAAAATGGTGAAGCGGTCATCGAGTTTTCCGTTAAAGATTCTGGGATTGGTATTGATGCCCAGCAGCAAAAGAAAATATTTGCTCCATTTGCCCAAGAGGATAACTCTACTACCCGACAATTTGGGGGAACTGGACTTGGGCTTGCCATTAGCACGCAATTAGTTGAGCTAATGGGTGGAGAAATTCAACTTGAATCCGAGAAAGGTAAAGGCAGTCGCTTCTTCTTTGAACTAACTGCTCCTGTTGTGACTCAAGAGTTTAACGCTTATCACGCTCTGAATCACAACGACATATGGATTGTATGCAGCAGTACTCAACTAGAACAAAAACTGCGTAACGAGTTAAGTTTTTTCAACATCAATATAACGCAGTCAGTAGATACCTTAAGTGCGTTGCCAACGTGGATTGATAACGAGCGCGTTATCGTTATTCATGTAGAAGCATCACCAAATGCAGCGGCGATGCATATCGATGAGATAGAAAGCCTTTGTAAACGAAACATTCGTGTCTGCCTCATCAAGCACCTTCATAGCCCACAATTCGACTTTAGAAACAATATCAGCGCCTTGGTCACTCAACCACTACTAGGGCAGCGCTTAATTAAAGCACTTGAAAGTTGTGCGGCAAATTTCTCGCACGCACAACAAGAGAGCACTTCAGCGCAACATGTTAAATCTCTGCCGAAAATTTTGGTCGTTGATGACAATACGGTCAATCAAAAAATCGCGGGGCTACACGTCACAAAAGCTGGCTTCGACTTTGATGTCGCAGTAAACGGACAAGAAGCGGTTGATAAATTTCAACAGAATCAGTACAGCCTAATTTTAATGGACTGCATGATGCCCGTAATGGATGGATTTGAAGCCACCCAAATAATTCGTCAAATAGAAGTAAAAGAAAAACGCGCTTTCAGAATTCCAATTATTGCTCTAACGGCAAGTGTGGTCGATGATGATATACAAAAATGCTTTGACGTTGGAATGGATGACTATGTGCCCAAACCGTTTAAAGCAGGGTTGCTTAAAGAGAAGTTAGATAAGGCAATTGGGTTACGTGTTTCCAACACGACGCCTGCTGAACCACACCAAGAGAACACCACCCCCGATAAAACTCATGAACTACCTGCAAGTTCTGAGCAACCAGAAGCAACGGTAACGCCTATTCGCTCCGAACGCATCTTGCTTGTCGAAGATAATAGAGTGAACCAGAAAGTGGCTTCTCTATTGCTATCTAAAGCAGGCTATCAATTCGAAGTCGCAGAAAACGGACAAATTGCAGTCGAAATGTTCCAAAAAGATGGAAAGTTTGATGTTATTTTGATGGATTGCATGATGCCCATAATGGATGGGTTTGAAGCTTCTAGGCAAATTAGAGCTTATGAAGCGAGTAAAGGATTAGCTAAGACGCCCATTATCGCATTAACAGCAAGCGTCGTAGATGATGACATTCAACGCTGCTTTGATTCAGGAATGGATGCCTACGTACCAAAGCCTGTGCGCAAAGAAAAACTGTTGTATCAAATTGAACAAGCAATGTAGGTGGATTCTATGAGTAGAAATCATTCTCGCGTTGCTTTTCCTTTGCGTTACATAAAACGCTATCTGTTTATTCTGATTGCCCTTCTTTCATTAAATTGCCAAGCTCTCGCTGCAGAGAGCTACGCCGTTTTCTCATTTAATGACGAATTCTCTCCGCTCACTGTCAATAAAGCGCGAAAGTTGTACAGAGGGAAGACGCAACTTTTACAAGGCCAGCGAATTGAACTCTCTGACTGGCCTGCGACATCAACAGAAAGAGCTGAGTTCTATCGTTATCTTCTCAACAAAAATTTAGCGCAAATGAACGCGCATTGGGCAAGCTTGTCTTTTTCAGGTAAAGCTAGACCGCCAAAAGTGATTGCACGCTCCAGCATTGATGACCTCATAGCATGGATGCAAGAGAAGCCGAATAGAATTGGTTATGCCCCAACATCGAGCGTCCCTAGTAATGCTCATGTTTTATGTGTGGTTAGCTCGGAGAATTGATATGAAAAAATATTTAACCATGTTATCGCTGAGTATCGCGACCTTTCCGAGCTCAGCCACGATTGAACTAACAGAACAACTTTCTTTAAGTGGTTTTGGCTCTACTTCGTGGGCAAAATCCGATAACCCAACTACGTTACTAGTTAACCGCTTTATTGGCGATGAATCTTGTTTCGATTGCGATACCACTTTCGGCATGCAGCTCGATTATTTTCACAAGGCATTTCGGGCATCCGCACAAGTCGTAAAGCGCCCGCAAGACCATTGGAGCTCGCCTCAGCTCGAGTGGGCGTATTTGGCTTATACCTATCAAAACATAGAAATACGAGGAGGACGCTTAAGACTGCCACTGTTTTTGATGTCTGAGTACAACTATGTCGGCCACGCTTTTACCCAAGCCCGCCCACCGAATGAGGTATATGACAGCATTCTAGGTATCACGGCTTATAACGGCCTATCTGCACGCTGGATTCATGACCTCAATGAGCAAGTCGTACTTACCGCCATGCCGTTTGTCGGGTTTAAAGACAATAGTGACGTAACCATCAATGAACGTACTGAATTGGAAATTGAGTCAAACAATACTGCAGGGATGAACTTAACGCTAAGCGGAGAGAGCTATCGTTGGAATTTTTCCTACCTCCACGGCGATTATGATCAAACAACGACGCTCTCTAACATTGAGCAGTCCACTCCCGGTGGCGGAACCACAATCATTGACCGTCTAGTTGAAACAGAAAAAAACAACACGATCGATCTGTTTTCTCTAGGGTTAAGATACGAGCTCGATAACATTGTGATTATGGCAGAAGGACAGACCAGCAATCTTTCCTCATCTTGGTACGCGACAACAAGTTATAATGTAAACAAGCTGACTCCTTATATTGTTTACGGTCAGCAGTTTAATAGTCGGGATAAAAAAAGTGGAGACAGTTTCTTACTCGGGTTGAGATACGACCTAGATTACAACGTTTCCCTGAATGCAGAATGGCAAAGGTTCAACGCCTACAATAATAGCTCTGGCGCGTTTTCATCAGCCCCAAAGGATGACAGTGCGAGCCTTTATACGCTAATGCTCAACTTCGTTTTTTAATGTTTCTTACAGTACCAATTTCCACAACACTGGGGGCTGTTGTATTAAGAAGGCTTTTTGCAACACGTAACTAAACGCTAAACGACTGGAAGGGATAGAATCGATCAGATAGGTAAGTGGCAATCCAAACAGAGACAAAGGTTACTCTATTTCGGTTTGTTTTGATTGCCTTTTAACCGCTTTTCTTTGCGTCGCAGTGCCCGGAAAAACTTTGACTCTTCGTGATACCAACCAAGGACACTAATTGGGAAGCCCACGAGCATCATAATAAAAACATCCGCAGGGAGTTGTTCCCAAATGTCGCTTAAAGAATGCAGCTCTCCAAAAATGAACAAACCGATGACTTTACCAAGCAGTAATGCACAACAAATCATAAAGAAGGACTTTAATATATAGTGCCATTTGCCTTTTTTACGCTCTTCTCTCCAATAGGCATATTTATATTGTCGGTCGTACATTCATCCCCCTAAAGTAAACTTGCCGTAAGTTTAAGTATCTCGATAGCGTAAAGTGCGTTGGCACCTCTTTAATCATAGTGCGTATCTAAAGTGAATGCTTGTCGTGGCAATAAGAAGGAGAGGTATTCTGTAGTAAGAGCTACATAATCTCTGAACGTTATATGTCTTGTGTCATTCGGATGATGCCTGATTTTGCTTATCGCTAGTGTTTTCTGAACACCCAAATCGGGCCGATGAGTAGAAACTGTAAATCCTCAAAAAACGACGGTTTTTTACCTTCAATCTTGTGACCGATAAATTGCAATATCCACAATACGCCAAACAAGAGCATAGAAATATGCAGAACGGGCAACATCAATACCTCTAGCGACCAAATAAGGCCAATGCACGCTAATGTGTAGCCGATCATCATCATGAATACACTCAGAGACAAACGAAAATAGAAAACCCAAGTGGGGATCACCGCTACCCAAACCCAATTAAGTTCGAAGCCTAATAATGAAATCTGGGGAATCGACCAAATAAGTCCAACCACAGAAAGGTAAATACCTGGAACTGCGATTGTGTGAATCTTTTGGTTGATAGGGTTTTGGTGACTCTCCCCGTATTCTTTTAGCCATTCAGATAATGCTCGCATATCATTCCCCTTTTCCACCTTCTTATTCTTATATAGCCCGAGGATGAAAAAGGTGCGAATTTTTCCGTAAAGGCTACGAGCAACGAGCGACAAAACAACAGAGGCCAGTGCGTTGCCGATTACTCACCAAGCAACGCTCGTTGTGCTTTCGGCAGCTTGGCAACGACAAGAGCATAAGAGCGTTCACACAAGTCTTGAATCAACCCATCCTCGACATCACCGTTAAAATAAACCGTTATCCAATGACGCTTATTTAAGTGATAACCCGGGATAATGTCCGTAAACTGCGACGTTAAGACTTCTCCATCTTCTGGTTTTACTTTTACGCTGACATACTCCCGACCGTTTCTCTCTGCAATGATGGCAAACATCTTGCCTTTGATTTTGTAAACAAGCGCTTCAGGCCCAAATGGGAAATCGCTTTCTGCACACATGAAGGTACTTAAGTATTGTTCTAGTTCTTTGCTTTTCATATCCCCTGCCTCCTTCTGCATTCTCACTCAAATTGTGGCAATAGCAATTTTAACGCCTGGTTAACCTGCTCTTTTTCATTGCCTTCTAAACCATGCAATAACGATTGCTGAACGTCTACATGCTCCAAAATTAGCTTGTCAATTAAGGTTAAGCCTTGCCCTGTTAGTTCAACGGTGACGCTACGTCGGTCTTCTTTACTATGGGTTCTGGTAATAAACCCTTTCTTCTCTAGTTTATCTAAGCGATTAGTCATCGCACCCGAAGTGAGCATCATCGACTCTATTAACGCTGAGGGAGTAAGACAATATGGTGAACCAGCTCGACGCAGTGTCGCTAACACATCAAATTCACCCATTTTCAGATCGTACTTCTTATGTAGCTCGGCGACCCTAGATTCCATGTGTTTTGCAATTCGCATTAGTCGACCCATTATTGCCATCGGTTCAGTGTCGAGGTCTGGCTTCTCCCTAGCCCACTGCTCTACCACTCTATCAATTGCATCCATTATTTCTCTCCAAACATCATATATTTTTTATTTTAACATAAAGATACTTTACAAAAAGCCACCTTGCCGATATCGTTACATTTAATTATCTCTACATAAAGATATTTAACATGAACATTTTACTTGCGATGATTCCTGCCTTTTTTTGGGGGACTACTTACGCTGTTACTCAGTTTACTCTACCGGACTGGCCTCCCGTTTTACTTGGCGCTCTAAGGGCACTGCCTGCGGGTCTTTTGTTGCTGGCAATAAAGCCCTCGTTTCCAAAAAGAAGTGAGTGGAAGGTGCTGCTTGTTTTAGGAACCATCAACATCGCTTGCTTCTTTGGTCTCATTTTTGTCATGGCGTTGACGCTTCCTTCTGCCATCTCTGGTGTTGGTATGGTTTCGGTCCCCGTTTTTGCGATGCTGTTTGGTTGGGCGGTCTACAAACGCCAGCCTAGTGGCATCCAAGCTATAAGCGGCGCAACTTTGATTGCTTTAGCTTGGTTCTTATTTGATCCTAGCTCTATTTCTCTCGACCCCGTGGGATTACTTGCGATGATCTCCGCCATTATGTGCATCGTGATAGGAAGTAGCGTAACAAAGTCACTAGGTACAAAAATGCACTGGTGGACAGTGTTAACATGGCAGCTCATTTTGGGTGGCGTGATTATGTCTATCGCAACAAGTGTGCTGGCGATAAACAATCCAGAGCCATATGTTACGGTCGTTCAGGACGTATCCATGACGAATATTCTAGGGTTACTTTGGGTAATTATTCTGAACACCGCATTAGGGTATGGCATGTATGTATGGTTATTACAGCGGATGTCGGTCGTAGATTTTACCTTTGGTGGTATTGCAAACCCAGTCGCAGGCATTGTTTCGGGCCTACTGCTATTGGGGGAAACGTTCACTCCTCTGCAATACAGCTTAATGCTGGGAATGATCGTAATGTCATTACTACCTCAGCTCATTACGTCAATCAAAACGAAAAGAGCCGCACTCTCCTCCTAAGTAACGTTAATTCCTAACACTCTAGAAGTAATGAGAGTGTTAGGAATCCTCAAGTGTTACCCCATCAGCAGAAATCAGCACTAACCTAGGCAACTGACACTTTAAAACGGTACGTTTTGACGTTATGGCTGTTAAGCGCTTGCAAGGTTAGTCAGGGGCTCTGGTTTAGCGTAAACATAGCCTTGAATAAGGTAAATCGCATGCTGAGCCAGGTATTCGACTTGAGCCTGGCTCTCTACACCTTCTGCAATCATCTCACATTCAGCTTTGTTCGCTGCAGACACAATTGAGTCCAGCACTTTCAACTTTTGGTCGTCAGATCCTATTGGATCAATGAACATCTTATCCACTTTTACACACCGGATGCCCAAATCTTGTAGGTAAGAAAAGCCACCATATCCGGTACCAAAATCGTCAATTTTGAACTTGTAGCCTTTATTCGTTAAATACAAAATCTCTTTTTTCGCGGCCTCAGTGTCTTTTACTGGTATTCTCTCGGTCAATTCAAAATGAATTCTATTCGAGATTGGCCAATTTAACTCCGACAGCAACTTCGTTAATACACCTGACTCTAAATGGGAGGAAACAATATTGATACTGACCCACGTATGCTCGGGTAAGTCACTTAAGTCTTGTATGATTTTACGAATAAGCTGATTGGTCATCGGGATAATCAGGCCACTTTCTTCTGCAGCACCAATAAACATATTTGGTGGCACCATTCCATCACGTCGCGACCATCGAATCAGAGCTTCATATCCTACTGTCTTACCATCGCGACTATCGACAATCGCCTGGTAGTAAGGAATAAATTCTGCATTACTAATCCCATTTTCAATTAGACCTGTAATGGATTTTCTCAAGCTTTTACCAGATATGTATGCAAAGGCAGTCGCAAGACCAGCAAGCACACTTACAAGACCGCCCCACAAAAGTACTCTTTCCTGAGCATAATTTTTAAGTTTTTCACCGCTGTATATCTTGATGAGCATGTTGGCTTGAGACTCTCCTGAAAAGAAAAACTCTTTTGACAGTGCGTTTTCTTCTCCTGCAATATTCGCTTTGCCACGGCTTATCGTTAAATCACCAAATATTGGTTCATCATACTTAAACTCTACAAATAGGCAGTCTTTGCAAGGCGTTTTTATTACCTCGTTAACCCAACTGTTATCAAGTACCCAGAAGACTTCAACGTGTTCATTATCATAAATGACCATCCACTCTATTTGGTCATTCTGTTGCGGCAAAACAAGTGATGCGAAAAAGTTCTCATCCATCTGAAATCGTTCACTACTAGATGGGCGAGACACTTCACTACCAACCGTGGAACACGTTTTTCCGCCTTCTGTGGTCATCGCAATAAAACGAATGTAACGGTTATAAAAACGTGGGTCGCGTAAAGTTCTTACATCACTATCACTACAAGTAAAATCTAACTGAGCAATCTGCTTCACTATTGCTCCGTCCAAATAGGCAGACCTTTGATTTAAATAATCTACGTAAGCATCTATTTTCGACGCTTTTACCGAGTTGACGTAAAAGTTGGTTATCGAATGAAAGGCCACTACAAATATGGCGATGGGAACTAAGCCGAGTAAAATGGCATACCTTGTATTCTTTGTTATCAAAGTTCATCCTGCTAATCTGTCAAGCAACCTAAGTGGGATATGAATACTATCTCATTTTTATAGTCCAAAAAGTGAGGAATGACGCTCAATAAAATTATAGACTCAAGTGGCTTTCAGATGTCGGGATTTAGAATGTGAGCACCAAACCACATTCGAGGAGAACAAAGTAGCGACTAAGTGGAAAGTAAGAACGAGCCCAATTGTTAAGTCATCCGTAATAAAAGTGACGACTTGGAGCTTGAGCAATACTTTTTAGATAGGCAGCAGATACGCTAAAAAAATAAAAAGGAAACGATTGATACCAACCGCTTCCTTGATTTGTTATTGCTATTTAAAAGTGCGTGAATTACGCCACTTCAAGAATCACTTTTTCCAACTTATCTAAACCTTCACTAAGCACTTCAGGCTCAATGGTTAGCGGCGGTAACAAGCGAATCACGTTCGCTTTTACCCCACAAGAAAGCAAAATCAGACCATTTTCTTGCGCTTTAGAAATCACCGCTTTGGTCATCTCTTGCAGTGGTTTGCCTGATTCAGGGTCAGTAAACTCAATCGCCATCATTGCACCAGTAGTGCGGATTTCACCGATAGCAGGTACTGACTGTTGCAGCTTAGTCATTCGTGCATTGACCACTTCACCAATGCCCATCGCTTTAGTGCACAAGTTTTCTTCTTCGATGATTTTCAGCACTTCAAGACCAGCAACACAACCAAGTGGCGAGCCCGCATAAGTGCCACCTAAACCACCGGGTAGTGCAGAGTCCATCACATCCGCTTTCCCAACTACCGCTGAGATTGGGAAACCACCAGCAATGCCTTTCGCCATTGTCATTAGGTCTGGTTCAATGCCTAGGTACTCTGTGGCAAACATTTTACCGGTACGAGCAAAACCCGTTTGGATTTCATCGGCAATCAGCATGATACCGTGCTTATCACACAGCTGACGTAAGCCTTGTGCAAACGCTTCAGGTGCTTTGTAGAAGCCGCCCTCACCTTGTACTGGCTCGAAGATGATCGCCGCAACGCGTGAAGGTTCGATATCGCAAGCAAACAGATCGTCGATTGCTTGTAAGCTTTGCTCAACGCTGATGCCGTGGAACGCATTTGGGTACGGCGCGTGATAGATTTCATTCGGGAAAGGACCAAAGCCTGCTTTATATGGCGCAACTTTACCAGTTAACCCCATCGTCATATTTGTGCGACCGTGAAAGCCGCCTTTAAACGCTATCACGCCGCTACGGCCTGTATGAGCGCGTGCCACTTTTACGGCATTTTCGACCGCCTCGGCGCCAGTGGTTAGAAAGATCGCTTTCTTCTTAGTCTCACCTGGTACAAGTTCTGTCAGCTTTTCTGCCAGCTCAACGAATGACGCATACGGCGTAACCATCGCACACGTGTGCGAGAAGTTATCCAACTGAGCTTTTACCGCTTCACTGATACGTTTGTGAGAATGCCCGGTGTTAGTTACCGCGATGCCCGCTGCAAAGTCGATGTATTTGTTGCCTTCGATATCCCATACGTAAGCGTTTTCTGCTTTCTCGACGTAAAGTGGGTATAGTGCGCCCATGCCTTGAGCGATAACTTGGCTTCTTCTTTCGTGTAGTTGTTGGTTTGTCATTGTTTTGTCCTTAATTAGTTGCCGCCAAAGCAGAGATATTTCACGTCCATGTATTCATCGATACCTTGTTTTGCTCCTTCGCGTCCGATGCCGGACTGCTTAACACCACCGAAAGGAGCAACTTCAGTAGAGATCATACCTTCGTTAATGCCGACCATGCCGTATTCGAGCGCTTCTGCGATTTTCCAAACACGGTGGATGTTTTGGCTGTAGAAGTACGACGCAAGACCGTAAATGGTGTCGTTCGCCATTTCGATCAGCTGTGCGTCACTGTCAAAACGAATCACTGGCGCGACAGGGCCAAAGATTTCCTCAGAGACAATCTTCATGTCGTGAGTAACGTCTTTGAGTATCACTGGCTGCATAAATAGACCATCCAGCTTTTTGAGTTCTGAAACTGGCTTAGCACCTTGCTCGATAGCACCATCGATCAACGCTTGAATGCCTTGCTTTGCCGATTCGCTGATCACAGGACCGATGTTTACGCCCTCTTCTAAGCCGTTACCGACGTTGAGCTGCTGAACCGCAGCGTCGAACTTAGCAACGAACTCGTCATACACTTTGCTGTGTACGTAGAAACGGTTCGCACACACACACGTTTGACCTGCGTTACGGAATTTCGACGCCATCGCACCCGCCACGGCTGCATCAATGTCGGCATCATCGAATACGATAAACGGCGCGTTGCCACCGAGCTCCATTGAGGTACGTTTAATGTCCGCCGCGCTTTGCTGCATCAGCACACTACCAACTTGGGTCGAGCCAGTGAAAGACAACTTACGAATCAACGGATGCGAAGTAAAAATAGCGCCTACCTGACGTGAATTTTCACCCAGAACCACTTGCAGCACATCGCGAGGGATACCCGCTTGATAGGCAAGCTCTGCGACCGCAAACGCAGACAGCGGCGTAGATTCAGATGGTTTTACAACAAAGCTACAACCGGCCGCTAAAGCTGGCCCTGCTTTGCGCGTGATCATCGCAATAGGGAAGTTCCAAGGCGTAATCGCACAGGCGACACCAATTGGCTGTTTGATGGTCACCAAACGCTTGTCCGCACTTGGGGCAGGAATCGTCTCACCGTAGGTACGTTTCGCTTCTTCAGCAAACCATTCGATAAAACTCGCGCCGTAAAGCACTTCACCTTGAGCTTCAGCCAGCGGCTTACCTTGCTCTAACGTCATTAAGCGGCCAAGGTCGGCTTTGTTTTCTAACAGAAGTTGGAACCAACGATTGAGCATGCCAGCGCGCGTTTTTGCTGGCAGTGCCGCCCACTTTTTCTGCGCCACACTGGCACGTTCAATGCCATTTAAAATGTCGTTTTCGGTTGAGACTGGTGCGTACCCGAGGAGTTCTCCGGTCGCCGGATTAGTCACTGCAATGCCCTGTTGTGGATTCGCTACCATAAACGAAACAAGGCTTTGGTTTTGTATCTGTTGCATGGTCATTCCTTTTGACAACTCATCATCGCCGCTAAGCCAGCGGCGAGTTTATGTTTAAGCAGGGATCTGCTGCGTAATACAGTGAATGTTCCCTCCGCCGAGTAGAACCTCTCTCGACGGTATCGCGATGATTTGGTATTCCGGCATCGCGTTTTGCAAAATATCGATCGCCATAGCGTCGGTCTCTTCGTCCAGCATCGGCAAGAACACATGCTCGTTGACGATAAGAAAGTTCGCATAAGAGGCACTTAGGCGTTCGCCAGCTTGTCGACTCATTCCTGAACTGGCGTCAATGCCATTGGCTTCGCGCTCGCTGTAATGCAACGGACCCGGTAATGGCAAACGGACAATTTCAATCTCGCGTCCTTTCGCATCGTGCTGCGATTTCAGCACTTGCTCTGCTTGACGAGATAACGCGTATTGCGGGTCACTTGAGTCATCGGTCCAACTCAGTACCACCTTACCCGGTGCGATCACGTGCATCAGGTTGTCAACATGGCCGTCTGTTTCGTCATTGAATAAACCATTTGGCAACCAAATGACTTTTTCGATACCGAGATACGCCTTTAACTGCTCTTCGATTTGCGCTTTGCTCAATTGCGGATTTCGCCCCGGACTGAGTAAGCACTCTTCTGTGGTGTAAAGGGTGCCTTCACCATCGGTGTGAATCGCCCCTCCTTCAAGTACAAACGGAGCACGGTAATGATCAATACCGATGATGTCGCATACCGAGCCAGCGACAAGATCGTCCTGCTGCCAGTTATCGTAAAGCCCGTTGTATTCGCCGCCCCACGCGTTGAATTGCCAACTAATCCCACGGCGCTCGCCCGCCTGATTCACGAGCACGGTCGGTCCAATATCGCGCATCCACGCATCGTTAAATGGGATTTCCACCAAACGTACATCTGAGTGAAGCATTTGACGCGCTCGGTCAAAGTTGTGCGAGCACACCGCCACACACACTTTGGTCACTTCCGCGATTAAGTTCGCGATTCTGGCAAAGGTTTCTTGCGCGGGTAATGCGTCATCACGCCAATTGTCTTTCCTTTCTGGCCACGCTAGCCAAACTTCACTAACCGGCTGAAACTCAGCCGGAAAATAGAAGCCATCTTGCGCTGGTGTTGTCGATAACTTCATACTAACGCCTCTTTAAACAGCTAGCTTGCCAACGCTGGTGTAGAGGTCTGGACGACGGTCGCGGAACAAGCCCCACGCATGACGCGCTTTCGCTATCGCAGCGAGATCGATTTCTGCGTAAATGATGGTTTCACCTTCACGTGGTGCTTCGGCAATTTTTGCACCAGTGTGGTCAGTGATAAAAGAAGAGCCGTAGAACGTGGTCTCGATACCATCATCGACCTCAGTACCAACTCGGTTTGACGCGATGACTGGAACGAGGTTTGCTGCCGAGTGACCTTGCATTGTACGTTGCCAGTGATCACGTGAATCCAGTGTCGGATCTTGAGGCTCAGAACCGATTGCAGTTGGGTAAAAAATCGCTTCCGCGCCGTGCAGAGCCAAGCTGCGCGCAAGCTCTGGGAACCATTGGTCCCAACAAATGCCAGCACCGAACTTACCGAACTTGGTTTGCCACACTTTGAAACCGGTATCGCCAGGGCTAAAATAGTACTTTTCGCTGTAGCCCGGGCCATCAGGAATGTGTGACTTGCGGTAGTTATCTAGTACCGTACCATCGGCATCAATCATCACTAGCGAGTTAAAAAACGTATTGCCCGCTTTTTCAAAGTAGCTGACAGGAATCACCACGCCGAGCTCTTTAGCCAACGCACTCATCTCTTTAATAAGACGACAATTCTCCGTTTCTTCTGCAAGCTCGAAATACTTTGCTTCCTGTTTTTTGCAGAAGTAAGGCGCAGCGAACAGCTCTTGCGGAAGAATCACGTTCGCACCGTTTTGTGCTGCTTCACGAATCGCCTTTTTTGCTTTGGCTAGGTTATCTTCCAGATCCCAGCTTTTCGTCAGTTGAAGGGCTGCAAATTTCACCACTTTGCTCATTGGATATTCCTTATCTCTTAAATCGCCAGTTTGTCACGTAGGTTGTAGTAAGCCGCGCCCATTGCCGTAAACGGAATTTGGAAGTGGCGGCCACCTGGGAAGGAGTAATGTTTCAGTGCAGCAAACGCATCGAAACGTTCAGCGTGTCCGATCAATGCTTCTGCCAGCAACTTGCCTGCGAGGTGAGTACACGTTACACCGTGACCGCTGTAGCCTTGTAGGTAGTAAATGTTGTCTGCAAACGAGCCAAATTGCGGCATGCGTGAGTAAGTCAGCAAGAAGTTACCCGTCCAGGTATAATCAATCTTGATGCCTTTCAATTGTGGGAAGACTTTCTCCATCTTCGGACGAATCAATGCTTCAATGTTTTCTGGGTCACGTGCGCCGTAAACCACGCCACCTCCGAATAACAAACGCTTGTCGGCGGTTAAGCGGAAGTAGTCAAGCAAGTAGTTACAGTCTTCAACGCAGTAGTCACTGGTCAGCACTTGTTTTAGCTGCTCATCACTCAAAGGCTGAGTCGCCACCACTTGTGTGCCACACGGAATCGCTTTGTTGCTGATGTTTGGTGCCAACCCACCAAGATACGCGTTACCTGCCAAAACCACGTACTTGCTCTTCACGCTACCTTGCGCCGTTTTGACTACTGGGTTAATCCCTTTGTCAATCGACACGACCGCCGACTGTTCGAAGATTTGGCCACCCAGAGAAATAAACGCAGCGGCTTCACCTAACGCGAGTTTAAGCGGGTGAATGTGACCACCGCGCATATCCAACAAGCCACCAGTGTACACTTTGGTCCCTACCGCTTGTTCTACTTCTCCTGCGTCAAGCAGAGTCAGTTGGTCGTTGCCGTAACGCTCCCAGTTCTTCTTATGCTCTTCTAGCCCTTTGAGTTGTTTACTATTCAGTGCCGTGAACAAGCCGCCTTGCTTGTAATCACAGTTGATGTCGTATTTGTCGATCAGACCACGGATGATATCGCCGCCTTCAAAAATCATATCGCACAGAGCTTTAGCTTGGTTTTGGTCGTAACGGCTTTCAATCACGTCAACATCTCGGCTGTAGCTATTAACGATTTGGCCGCCGTTACGACCAGTTGCCCCAAAGCCCACTTTTGCGCTTTCTAGCACAACAACTTTAAAACCTTTTTCCGCTAGGTGCAGTGCAGAAGAAAGACCAGAGAATCCCGCACCGACTACACACACATCGCACTCGATGTTGTCTTGTAATTGTGTGTATTCCGGCATGTTTGGCACAGAGTGCGCGTAGAACGAATCCGTATGCTTGTTCATAGAACTATTCCTTTATTTATCGTAATCGTCAGCAGGCTTAAGGATGGAGGCGAATCCAAGTGGTTTTGGTTTCGGTGAATTTTTCAATCGCGTGGAGAGACTTGTCTCGACCGTTTCCGCTCATTTTGAATCCACCAAATGGAACCGTCATGTCACCTTCGTTGTAGTTGTTAACCCAAACCGAGCCGGCTTGCAGTCGTTTTGCTACGCGATGAACGCGGTTGATATTGCTACTCCAGAGTGCCGCGCCTAAGCCGTACTTCGAATCGTTAGCGATCTCGATTGCTTGCGCTTCGTCTTTGAATGGAATGACACACAGCACCGGACCAAAAATTTCCTCTTGGGCGACACGCATCTTGTTGTCGACGTTGTCTAAAATGGTTGGGGAAACAAATGCGCCCTGCCCATCGACATCGCCGCCACAACGTACGTTTGCACCTTCTGATTCACCTAACGAGATGTATTCCAATACTTTTGATTTATGATCTTGGTCGATGAGCGCACCCATTGATGAACTTGGGTCCATTGGGTCTTTTGGCGTGAACGCTTTCGACGCTTGAATAACTTTTTCTATAAACTGCTCTTTGATGCTTTCGTGAACAAGCAGGCGGGTTGCCGCGACGCACACCTCACCTTGGTTGTAAAAACACCCTGCAGCGGTATCTGCTGCTGCGCGGTCTAAATCATCACAATCTTCAAACACGATGTTCGCGTTCTTGCCGCCCGCTTCTGCAAACACACGCTTTAGGTTGCTCTCACCCGATCTGACCATCAGTTGACCTGCAATGCGCGTCGAGCCTGTGAAGGCGATGCAGTCTACGTCTTGGTGTTTCGCCAGCGCGTCGCCAGCTTCATGACCAAAACCCGTAACGACTTGGAAAACGCCTGTTGGCAAGCCCGCTCGAGAAGCAAGTTGACCTAGGAATATCGCGGTGAGAGAAGATTTTTCTGACGGTTTTAGAATCACGCTGTTACCAGCGGCTAAAGCAGGGCCAAGCTTCCAGCACGCAAGCCAAAGGGGGAAGTTCCACGGCACAACCGCAGCGACCACGCCAATTGGCTGATGGGAAATAAAGGCATGTACATCTTTTTCGGTTGGGGCAACTTCGCCGTATACTTTGTCGATTGCTTCTGCGTACCAGCGTAATGCACTCGCCGCGCCAGGAATATCGGTAGAGAAGCTGTGAGAGATAGGCTTACCGGTATCAAGCGTTTCTAGCAGAGCCAATTCTTCTTGGTTTTGATCAATCAAGTCAGCAAACTGTTTAAGCACTGCTTTGCGATGAGCTGGGCTGCTCTCGCTCCACTGACCGGATTGAAATGCTTGGCGAGCGTATGAAACCACGAGATCAACATCTTCATTTTGGCAACGGGCGATTTCGGTGAATATCTCATCTGTTGCTGGGTTAACTACCGGGATGGTTTGCCCTGTTAAAGCGGCACTGTATTCACCGTTAATGTACGCCCTGTTTTCGATGTTTAGATTGTTTTTTAGTTCAATCCATTGCTCTTGGGTTTTCATACGCTCTCCTTGTGATCACACAAGGCAAGCCCCCACTAAAATGTGGTTGGCGTATGCGCACTTATCATTCGACAAGCCTTGTCTGTGTGATTTGTAAATCGATGGGGCTTCGTCGTATCAATAATGTACGACTCGCCCGCTGTTATGACATGAGATTGCCCTTTATATTCCAGAGTGATTTCACCCTCTAATACGGTGCCAATCTCTTCGCCTTCGTGTTTGATTTCTGCCGCACCAGTGGTTCCATAAGGTGCGTATTCCTCGATCAAGAATCCGATGACTTGATCTTTGTCGCCATTCGTTACCAGTTTCATGGACACCGTCTCGCTCCCGATTTCCACAAGATCTGACGGCTTGATGACTACTTTCACTTCCTCGTTCGAAGGTTGTTCAAAAGTGAAAAACTCTGATAACGATAAAGAAAATACATTAACGATTTTTTGTAGTGAGCTGACCGACGGGCTCACTTTTCCATTTTCAATGGATGAGATTGCACTGTGGGTAATACCAGCGCGCTCGGCTAGTTCCCTTTGTGACAATCCATGTTTTTTTCGTAACTGAACAATATTTTTACCAATCTCTTGATTGTCCATTCATACAGCTCCAAACGTTTAACGAGAGGTAGCCATCATAAATTCATTGAACAAAATTTGAGAGAAATGATTGGTTTTTGCTTCCCATTCTGGGTGCCACTGCACGCCAACGAAAAATTTTTGATTAGGAAGGCTAAATGCTTCTACCAAGCCATCCGGGGCTTTAGCTTCTACTTGTAATAGAGGAGCAAGCTGATCGACGCCTTGGTTGTGTAGTGTGTTCACTTCAAAGAAGGTGGTATTTTCCCAATGATTTTGCACCAGCCATTGTTCAAATAAGCTCTGCTTTTGAACTAGCACAGCGTGTGCTGGCGCGTATTTTTGTTCGAAATCTTCAACAGGCGCTTCACGATGGTCATTGAAGCCGGAGTCATGAACGGCTGGGTTTAACGAGCCACCAAGTGCGACATTCATCTCTTGAAAGCCGCGGCAAATACCAAGGCACGGAATGTTTTGGTCAACCGCATGACGAATTAACGTGAATGAGAGCTCATCACGAGCTTCATCTTTGTAGCTCTCTTCGTGCGTTGCATTGTATCGATGTGGCGCAACGTTAGAGTGGCTGCCAGGAAAAAGAAAACCATCACATATGTCTAGGATGGTGGTTACGTCATCGCCCGACATGTCGGGAGCCAACATAATCGGTAGTCCTCCAAAATCCTTTATGGCGCGAAGGTAAAAGTCGTTGACCGCTTGTATCTGATAGCCACCCAACTCTTTAGCGCAGCTAACCACACCAATGATGGGTTTGTGTGTATCTGCCATGATATGTCCGTGTTCAATTTATTTAACACAAACCCTACAAACCATGTACAAAATTATCAACACAGATGACCATTATTATCGTCGCAACGTGATCTGGCGCACTTTTTAGGCTTCAAAACTGAATATTTATGCTCATTATATTGAACAAAACAAAACCAACTGTTACAAAATAGTTAACAGAAAGACATAAAAACAAGCCGTTAAACATCAAAAGCACAGTATAAGTGCATGTTTAAATTAAAAATAACCTGAAAAACAAACAACTCGTTCAGAGTTCTGTAATTTATTTGTTAATTTGGTTATTTCTAATTTCTACTCGTCAGGCTATTTGGAGAAGAAAATGGAATCGTATCTACAGGAAGTACAAAATTTTAAACAAAAATGGCCCGATATTGAATTTATCGATCTCATCTTTACCGATATAAATGCCACCCCAAGAGGAAAACGCATCCCGATAGATGCTCTAGAAAAACTGAATAAAGGTGTTGCCCTCCCCCTTTCGACCATCACCCTAGATACCAAAGGTAACGTCGTTGAAACGGCCGGGTTGGGAGAAGATCTCGGAGAACCAGATAACCTCTGCTATCCAATCAGCGGCACCTTAATGCCGACGGCAAAAGAACAAGTTGGTCAGCTACTGCTTAGTATGATGGATGAAACCGGGCAGCACCCTAACCCACTGTTCATCCGAAACATTCTCGCTTCTATATTGCAAACACTGCATGCTAAAGACCAATATCCTTGTGTCGCGCTCGAGCTGGAGTTCTATTTAATAGACAAAACCCGCGGCGAAAATGGCGAACCATTAACGGCAATTAACCCCACGAAAAAAACTCGAGAAAAAGATACCGAGGTTTACGACCTTGATGGACTAGATGACTACGCTGATTTCTTGGCCGACCTTAATCGAATTGCATTAGAACAAGGTTTAAACACTTCCGGAGCCCTATCTGAATCGGCACCAGGGCAGTTCGAAATCAACTTCAACCATTCTAAAGATGTACTTCGAGCATGTGATGAAATCATCATCGCAAAACGCTTGATTCGCCAGGTCGCTCATCAGCACGGATTTGACGCCACATTTATGGCGAAACCTTTTAGTGAGCAAGCGGGTAATGGCATGCACATTCATCTCAGCTTGGTTGATACAGATGGTAACAACCACTTTAGCCAATCAGACGGTCAAGCGAGCGCCTTCTTCTATCAAACCATGGCAGCGATGCTGTCACAAACATCCGATGCCATGGCCCTAATCTGTCCTAACGTTAACTCTTACCGTCGCTTTGTTCCTGGCGCTTACGTCCCAACCAAAGCCGATTGGGGAGAAAACCACCGCGGTGTTGCGTTGCGTGTGCCTATCAGCGATAGCAAAAATCGCCGTATAGAGCATCGTATAGCAGGCGCTGACGTTAACCCATACATTCTCGCTGCAGTAGTACTTTCCGCAGTATTAGCGAGTGAAAGCTACACCAAAGATCAATGTCCACCGACTCTCAGTGATGATGCAATTGAGTTACCTCTGCGTATGTCAGAAGCTCTAGAGCGACTGGAGCACAGTGAGCTAGCTCAATACATCTCAAGAGACTTTATCGATTTGTATCTAGCTTGCAAACAGAGTGAACTCGCAGAATTTGAGCGAGCGATTACTCCATTGGAAATCGACTGGATGTTGCACTCGGCATAAACAAAGGAAATGAACTTTATGACTACGCAGACCAAGGCGCTGGATGCGCCTCTTAAAATCAACTCTCAACACATTATTGTTTCTTTAATCTCGGTTGCGACGTTTGTCTTTTTTACCACAATCGGTTTGAACCATGAGGAAGGCGAAGCCTACGGATGGATGAGTCTTTTACCAACGGCGTTGGTATTGGTCTTTGCGCTGACAACACACCGAACTGTGGAAGCCCTCTTTAGCGGCGCTATTGCCGGTGTTCTTCTGCTTAACCCAACTGAAGCGGTGGAACAGATTGTTGATATTTCCATGAGTGTAATGATGGATGAAACTATCGCCTGGATCATCCTCGTTTGTGGTTTGATGGGCGGCCTAATTGCTATTTTGGAGAAAGGCGGCAGTATCTTAAGCTTCTCCGACATGCTGGTCACGAAAGTAAAAAGCCGTAAGCAATCGATGCTGATGACCTTTGCGTTAGGTATTCTGATCTTTATCGACGATTATTTGAATGCGATTGCAATTTCTTCCTCAATGAAAAAAGTTACGGACGGCTACCAAATCTCGCGTGAAAAGCTCTCATATCTTGTGGATTCAACCGCCGCACCTATCTGTATCCTCGTACCAATTTCCACTTGGGCAATTTTCTTCAGTTCTTTGCTAGAAGCAAACGGAGTAGCAGAAGCGGGAGATGGTATCAAAGCATACATTGAAGCTATTCCATACATGGCTTACGGCTGGGTAACGCTGGTGATTGTTTTGCTGGTTGCAATGGAAAAGGTCCCAGATCTAGGCGCGATGAAAAAGGCAGAAAAGCGTGCGAAGAATGGTCAAGTTCGTCCAGACGGTGCAACAGATGTCGACTTTGGTCCCGATGTCTCTGCACATACCAACCCAACCATGGGCCTTGTCAACTTCTTGTTACCAATGATCGTACTTGTTGCCGCAAGTTGGTATTTTGGTATCGATCTACTTGCTGGTGTTTTCGTCGCGTTAATCTTTACTATTAGCTTTTACGGCGCACAAAAACTGATCTCGATGAACGACATGTTCGAAGCTGTTTATGATGGCATTAAGGTTATGCTACTGCCGCTTGCGACCGTTATTGGTGGTTTCATGTTGAAATCGGTCAACGACTCATTGGGCGTCACGCAGTATGTCATTGAGACCGTCAGCCCTTACCTGTCAGCGTCTTACTTCCCTGCGATTATCTTTATGATTACGGGCGCGTTGGTATTTGCAACGGCATCGTCTTGGGGAACGTTTGCAGTAGCGATGCCAATTGTTCTACCTTTGGGCGAACAGCTTGGTGTGCCTCTACACTTAACCGTTGCAGCGCTGCTTTCAGCATCAGCGGCAGGGAGCCACTCTTGTTTCTTTAGTGACTCAACCGTGTTATCTGCACAAGGTTCAGGCTGTACAGCAATGCAACACGCAACCACACAGTTTCCTTATGCGTTGATTGGTATTGTTGCAACCGCGATTTTCTTCTTCATCATCGGTTAGCCCCTTTATCTAATTGCAAAGCCCTGCTCAAAAATAGCGGGGTTTTGTTCTATCAAGTCAAATGATCCTCTTAAAACGACTTTACGTCCGTTCAGTATAAAAACACTCAAAGATATACATCTGCACTCAATAATGGTTTGGTAAACCTAATATTTTTGGTTTACGCTTAGCGAAGCGTTTATTGTGCAGCAAGGCAGCTTTTGAGTAACTTAAATGCCGCCTTAATACAGTGTTAACGGTTGGAGAGACATGAAAAAGTTAGCCCAAGAGATATGGATATTTGACGGAGATCCCGTCCAATTCTTAGGACTCCCATACACCACTCGTATGACTATTGTTAGGCTTTCTGATGGTGGCCTTTGGATTCATAGTCCAATTAAGTTATCAAATTCGATTAGAGAGCAAATCAACAATCTAGGCCAAGTGAAATACTTAATCGCTCCTAATCATTTACACCACTTGTTCTTATCTGAATGGGTATTTGCCTATCCTAGCGCAGAAGTTTATGGCACAGATGAAGTCATCAAGAAGTGCCGTGATATACACTTTCACGCTTCACTTAACCAAGGCGGTAATGCTTGGAACTCTGAGGTTGAACAAGAACTATTTTCTGGCTCTCCATTAATGGAAGAGTGTGTGTTTTATCATCGACTTTCAAAGACCTTAATTGTTACTGACCTCGTCGAGAATTTTTCTGGCCAGGACTTTAACTACTGGCAGCGGTTTGTGGCTAAAGGGGCCGGTATTCTTGCTCCGAATGGAAAAATGCCTTTGGATTGGCGCCTAAGTTTTATGTTTAGCAAACAAGAGGCTCGAAAACACTTAAATAAACTGCTGTCTTGGAAACCTAATATATTGGTTATGGCTCACGGTGAAATCGTCCTTGATAATGCAGACAAGTTCTTACAGCGCTCTTTTAAGTGGCTAGTATGAGACAACATTGAAAACTCACACAACAGAATAGACAAGAAGCTATTTTAAAACATTAGGCCCTTTTAGCTTAGTCTTAGGGGGCAATTTACAGAACTACACGTTATGTTTAACGATAAGCTCCCCTATTCCTCTTAATTGAGCATTATGCAGCAATTTAAAATTCCGTTAGAATTGCACTTCAAAAACTTCAATGCGAAGAATTCTGAACATTGATACGGACATAAGTTCAAGAGTTAACATAACGCTATAGCAATCTCTTACTAATTATTTTGCTTCGAGACATTGGCATACTCCCGAAACAAACCCTTCGACTCTAAAGGTTTTGTTAATAACTGTTGCCATGCTTGTTAGTTATTCTCGTTGAACTCAGTATCTTGAAGTTGTTTGAATATATAAATTTAAAAAAGAGACATAAGATGCACAAAAAACTCATCATTCTAAGCTTGCCTATTCTATTAGCCGCATGTGCGGCACCAAAGTATACGGTAGAAACAATCTCGAAAGAAAATCAGAGCAAGGAAATCACCATCGTAAAAGACAACGCCACGCGAGATGTTTTCTTAGATTCGATGCAAGACTGGTGTTTGGATACCGCCCATAAATGCACAGTCGTAAGCGACGGCACTCATCCTGTTAGCTCTGAGCTGACACTTACTTACGTATCACGCTGGAGCTGGGATTTTAGAACATTTATCGCTGATGCTCAGATCAAAGCCTACAAAAATAACGAAAAAGTAGGACAAGTTGAATTTAAAGCACCAAACAGCGCGAATCCAGATAAATGGGGTAAAGACAACAAACGAATCATTTCGATGATGGATTTGTTATTCGGTAAACAAACCGTGAGTGAGGCTCAATCCAAGATTAAGCTGGGCGAAATGTAATGAGCTGAGCAATTGCCCATTTAACCAGCATCATATATTTGTAGATAAAGATAGGAATGTTTAAGTGACTGAAGTCAAAACCATTGGGCTTTTCTTTATAACCGCCATTGCAGAAATATTAGGCTGCTACTTACCTTATCTCTGGTTAAAGGAAGATAAGTCAGTTTGGCTTTTGGTACCAGCAGCGCTATGCCTTGCTATGTTTGCTTGGCTTCTATCTTTACATCCTACCGCAACTGGCAGAGTTTATGCCGCTTACGGTGGTGTCTATATTTTTGTCGCAATTCTATGGTTGTGGTGTATCGACGGCGTTCGACCAACGCTCTGGGACATAGTGGGGGTTTCTGTCGCTATGCTTGGCATGTCAATCATCATGTTTTCACCCAGAGCATCCTAAACGTAACCGAGGGAAACCCTTACGCTTAGTATTTTGGCTATGTGCTAGATTTATTGATTAATAACATTATGACGTAATTGCTACATAGCCAAAGTACGCTTGGGCTTCACCCCAAAACAGCGCTATTTATAGGAGATACCAATGAACCATGCAGTGAAGGCAAGATTTGATGAGTATCCAAAACATGTGCGTATTCGGATAGAAGAGCTACGAAATATCGTCTTAACTATCGCTTCTGAATTAAAACTGGGGGAAGTTGAAGAATCTCTAAAATGGGGAGAGCCAAGCTACAGTGTGAAAACAGGTAGCCCGGTAAGGATGGATTGGAAACAGAAAACGCCTAGTCGTTATTATCTGTTCTTTAATTGCCAAACTAAGCTCGTCGACACATTCCGCGAACTGTATAGTGACTCACTTGAGTTTCAGGGTAATCGAGCAATAATTCTATCTTTATCAGCACCTTTGCCAGAAGCTTCAATCAAGACCTGTTTAGAATTAGCATTAACCTATCAAAAGCGAAAGAACTTACCTCTTTTAGGTATGTAAGATCGCTTAATAAAACTATTTACGGCCGATTAACCATATTCAACTACTCTACCTTTGTATCCTTTTTAATGCTTCCGCAGTAAAGTTTTAGATTAAGTGGTCACGTTAATAGCGCCGTAACCAAACTAGTAATATCGAAATAAAGAAGAGTTTATGAAATCAAAAATCTTGTTCTTACTTATGCTTGGAGCTCATTTCAATGCTTTTTCAGCGACGAACTATCAAGTCAATGTGGTAGTAACAGAGCCTCAATCAACATTCATTTTTCCGACTTTTGAAATATCCTCTAAAGGAAAAAGCAAAACCAGTTTTGTCGACGGCTGCACGTACTTAGGAACCCTTTCAGAACCGAGCAAAAATAGCATACAGCTTGAAGCTACCATGTCATGCAACCGAGATGGCGCTACGTCAAGGATGGAAATGCCGGTATTTGTACTCAACTCCGAGGGTCAAAGCGCGAGTTATGATCTTGTAGAAAACGGGATCGTGATGTGGAAATATTCTGTAGAAGTTAAGCCGTCACTTAAAAAGTGATATATCAGAAATACTAAAGTAACAATCAGCACTATTAACCGCCGCTTAAGTGTAATAGGTATATTCTTTACGACTTAATGACGTTACTTGTTGCCGCAAGTCTCCAACTCATGTACAAAACAGCCCTAATTTTAATAGGAGCTAAGTGGCATGAATTTAATTGTACGTCAGGTAACTTTAGGTGATGCTGAAGGCATTACAAACGTCCTCAATCCCATCATTATTGAAGGTTTATACACTGTATTAGATACGCCTTTCACACCTGAAGAAGAAAAAGAGTTCATTACTCATTTCCCAGAACGGGGCGTGTTTACAGTCGCTTTATCCGAAAATAGCTCACAAGTCATTGGTTTCCAAAATATCGAGCCCTTTGCACAATATACAAAAGCTTTTGACCATGTTGGCATAATTGGTACGTTTGTTAGTGACGGTGCTCGTGGCCAAGGTGTGTCTAAACAGCTTTTCAAATCGACATTCGAAGTAGCCAAACAAAAGGGTTACGAAAAACTATTTGCGTACGTTCGCAGCGATAATGAGCGAGCGTTATCAGCCTATCTCAAACAAGGCTTCGAAATCGTAGGGACCGCGAAGAAGCATGCAAAAGTTCGTGGGAAATACGTAGACGAAGTCCTCATTGAGAAGTTTTTGTAGGTGTTATGTCGCTAAACACTAAGCACGCATATAAGAACATTTGAACCAAGACTCAATTTCCGTCGTAGAAATCTCTTTTCTAAAATAGGTTATTTGAAATGAAACTGACCTCGGAAACTGAGTCAAGAATAATAGAAATGGCATGGGAAGACCGCACCCCATTTGAGGCTATCGAATTTCAATTTGGTTTGAATGAATCCGACGTGATTCAGTTTATGCGTAGCCGGCTCAAATCAAGTAGCTTTAAATTGTGGCGTATAAGGGTTTCGGGGCGCAATACAAAACACAACAAGCTACGAAACTCAGACATCATTAGAGGTTATTGCCCAACTCAATATAAGCCGCGATAGCGAACTGCACTTGGCATAAATTTTTATTACGAATCGCAACATTTATCGCCCTACCTTTGAACCAACTTCATGATTGGAGGGGAATAGTCACCACTTAATTCAACCTAAGTGTTTCAGGGCGATAATAAATTCAATGGGAGTCATCTTAACGTCCTCAGTCGCCATCAAACTAATGATTCCACAGAAAAGATTGATACAAAACGCCCACTAAAAGTAACTCAGATTAAGGCGTCATTTAATCCGTGTATCAATCTCTTTTACCTTCTGTTTAGGCACTAGAATCACTAACCTTCTATTTTATCTTTGAAGGCACAGATAAAAAGCTGCATGATTAAAAAGGAAAAATAGCGGATAACTGTTTAACAAGCACTCGGAGCTTGGAGGCAATTTTGAACAAATTACTTATGATGTTTGCGTTGGTTTCTTTACCTTGCTTGGCTTCTGATGATGTTGAAGATCCCTGCAAAGTAAAAGGCGGGGGCGTTATGGCTGGTTATCAGTGTGTAGAAAAGAAGATGGAATCTGCAGATAAAGAGCTTAACGAAAGTTACAAGGAAGCAATCGCTAGAATAGGTGAGGAAGAAAAAGCACTAAGGAAAACATGGTCTCAGACCGAACTGGTAGAGCCATTTCGAAAGGCCCAAAGAGCTTGGCTAAAATACAGAGACGCCGAATGTGAATTTACGGGCCTGTCTTCCACACCCTCACCCTGGCAAGGTGTCCAGATTGAAGAGTGTAAGTTAAGAATGACGTTAGAACGCGTCGAGTACTTCAATGGAGTATACGTAGGCTAAACGGATTACATCTAACAAAGCACTTCAATAAGATTCGCAACTCTTGGCAATTTCAGTTTAAATGTACTCGGTGTTTAAGATGCAAACGTTCAGGTTGAGTGGTCGCTCCGCTTACTACTTAACCCTGCGTTGTGCGTAAAGCTAATTGTAGTGGTCAACTAAAATTGGCCACGGTTTTAGAGTTTTCCCAATATAATCGTTCTGATTCATTGGGAGTTAGACC
>NZ_JAWPOJ010000337.1:0-1152 GCF_033344235.1 Vibrio sp. Vb1554
CTAGTGTCACTGTTGATGTGGTTTTACCTACCCCACCTTTTTGGTTAGCTACACTCCAAACGATCATGATTTATCCTACGCTAAACCCACTTCCACCAGCATGCGTTCTGCAATTCGGTCAAGAGGTAAATCTTCAGAAGAAATGCCCGCTTTAGCTACAGCTTGAGGCATGCCGTAAACCACACAGCTTTCTTCGTCTTGTGCCCAAATGGTTGAACCTGCCGATTTCAGCATACGCGCACCTTCTCGGCCATCTGCACCCATTCCGGTGAGCACCATAGAAAGCACTTTGTCGCCGTAAACTTTCGCCGCCGAGCCAAAGGTCACATCCACACACGGTTTGTAGTTCATGCGATCGCCGCCATCAATGATGCGAAGGCGAGCAGCACCTGCACGACCATCAATCATCATTTGCTTGCCGCCTGGCGCTAGGTAAGCCACGCCAGCTTGTAACACATCACCGTCTTGTGCTTCTTTCACTTGGATCTTACACAACGTGTTCAATCGACTTGCAAATGCCGCCGTAAATGTCGCAGGCATATGCTGAATCAGCACGATTGGATGTGGGTAGTTCATCGGCAGACGAGTAAGAATTTTTTGTAAAGCAACTGGGCCACCAGTGGATGTGCCAATCGCAGTTAACTGGTATTTCTTACCCGATGCGCGGAACTTGGTTGCTGCCGGTCGAGCCGGAGCCGATGCGGCAGGCGCAGCGGTTCTTGAAGCCAATGGACGCGCAGCACTAGTTGCAGCAGCTGGACGCGCTACAGGACGGCGCATGAAAGCACGCTTAGAGGCAATTTGAATGACACGTTGCTGAAGCAGCGAAACCGCTTCATCGCGGTTACGTGCAATATCTTCAAACTTCTTCGGTAAGAAGTCCAGAGCGCCAGCGTCCAACGCATCAAGAGTTGCTTTCGCCCCATCATGAGTCAGGGACGAAAACATCAGAATTGGCGTTGGAGATGCGGCCATGATTTCACGCACAGCCGTAATGCCATCCATAACTGGCATTTCAATATCCATGGTGATGACGTCCGGCTTGAGAGCTTTGGCTTTTTCGACCGCTTCTCTGCCATTTACCGCAACGTCAATCACTTCTAGGCGCGATTCTGAGTTGATGATTTCGCTCACGCGACGTCGGAAAAAACT
>NZ_JAWPOJ010000338.1:0-1150 GCF_033344235.1 Vibrio sp. Vb1554
GGAAGTCTTGGTCGACTTTATCTTCGCTGATCAGTACATGGGCGATAGCAGCGACAAGGGCCGCATCGGTACCGTGTTTGATAGGAATCCATTGGTCTTCACGGCCAGCGGCAGTATCGGTGTAACGAGGGTCGATACAGATCGTACGTGTGTGGCTAATATTTTTTGCGTCCACGTAGTTGTGAACCTGACCACCGCCCGACATACGAGTTTCTGCAGGGTTGTTACCAAACATCAGACATAGGTCTGCGTTTTGAACATCGTCAATCGAGTTGTTGTCTACCCAAGTGCCGTAGAAGTACTCAGACATACATTCGATGTTCGCTGCTGAGTAGTCGCCGTAGTGATTCAGGTAACCACCACAAAGGTTCATCATACGTGCAACCAATGTCGCGCTCGGATCCCAGCTCTTAGTTACCGTACCACCCAAGGTACCCGTACCGTAGTTTAAGTAAACCGCGTCATTACCGTAGTCTTTAATGATGCGTTTTAGGTTGTCACCAACGAGGTCAAAGGCTTCGTCCCAAGTGATGCGTTTGAACTTACCTTCACCACGTTTACCAACGCGAAGAAGTGGGTATTTCAAACGGTCTGGCGAGTAAACACGGCGACGCATAGAGCGACCACGCAAACAAGCACGAACTTGATGATTGTGGTTATACACATCATCACCCGTATTATCGGTTTCTACCCATTTAATTTCACCATCGACCACGTGCATACGAAGCGGACAACGAGAACCACAGTTTACGGTACATGCCGACCAGACAATTTTTTCATTTGGTTTTGCTGGCGTTTCTTTGGCAACCGCTTTAGTTGCGAACGGGAGAGAAAGCGCGTTTCCTGCTAACGCTAAAGCGCCAAGTGCAGAACCGCCCTTTAAAGCATCACGCCGAGTAATATTAAACTTACCATTTTGACTCATGGTTTTTTCCTAAGTGCATTTAAAATTGGGAGTGGCGCTTAATTAATAACAAGTGGGGAAAGAACACTAATTAGAAACAAATAAGATATAGAGATCGTATTTTCAAAATAGGCATGATTTGAAAATATCTAAAACACTTTGAGGTCAAAGTGACATTTCTAAGATCTATTAATCAAGCTTTACTTATCAGGCCTTGAGCAACTAAAGCCAGACAAGAAACCACTA
>NZ_JAWPOJ010000339.1:0-1148 GCF_033344235.1 Vibrio sp. Vb1554
AACAGGTCGTAATCGTTATTTGATAATAGACGTGCACGTACTTTCGCCATGATGACGACAAACGGTTACGAAAAATGATGCCAAAAAACAGTGCGGAACAGAACAAACGTAGCGGCAAGTTTTCATAGGATTGCGGGAACATGAAGTCCCAAACGAAGTAGTAGAGCGGGAAGCCAATAAATCCCATCCAACCAACTAATGTTAAATTGGGCTCTGCGTACTCATATACCTTACGTATCGAATCCATACTATCTAATTTGTCTACTCCGCCTGACGTTCAAAGTTGTGACTTGCTATCTTTTTTATAATCACGTTGTTTTGTAATTATATATTACTTGCCAAATATAAGCAGCGCGAAATCCGTCAATTTATTCGCGATGCTTGTCTTTAAATTCAGTCTTTTATCTAAGTTCAGCTTGATTTCACGAATTTTTTGGTAACGAGTTCAATTGCATATTATTTTATTGTGATTCAAGTAGAATCAACTTATGCGAGGGCAACGCGAATGTTGTTCTCACTCATCTTCGTTTGATTACTCTGCCCAACTCACAAATCAAAGGTGTTCTATGGAAAGCTCTCAAATTAAAAATGTTGTTTTCGATGTCGGCAACGTACTGGTTCGTTGGTCACCACCAGAGATTGTACGCTTTACATTTGGTCATTCCGTAGATGCAGAACAAATGGCGAAAAGACTGTTCTCAAACAAGATTTGGCTAGACCTCAACAAAGGTTTGATCAGCGAAGAAGAAGCAATACACCGTTATCAACAAGAACTCGACTTAACGGCTGAAGAATGTTGCTGTTTCTTCTACTACGTAAAACAGACTCAGATTCAACTGTTCGGCAGTGTTGAGCTTCTACAAAAGTTGAAGCAAGCGGGTTACGGTGTCTACGCACTAACTGATAATGTTGTAGAAATTGTCGAACACTTAAAATCAACGTACAATTTTTGGCCACTTTTTGATGGCGCGATTGTGTCTGCCGAAGTCGAACTTTTAAAACCTCAACCGGAAATTTATCAAGCGCTTCTCTCCCGCTACGACTTAACCCCATCAGAAACCGTTTTTCTGGATGATATGCCTTACAACGTCGAAGGGGCTAAACAGGTGGGCATGGCTGCTATTCAGTTTGAAAATGCGAGCCAATGT
>NZ_JAWPOJ010000340.1:0-1148 GCF_033344235.1 Vibrio sp. Vb1554
GTATCTGGTGTCTGTTTACTACAGCTGCGCAGCCATATCGTCGGTTAGTTGGTTCAAACCTGCCGACAGTGCATCAACCAGAGCGTCGTAGCCTTCATCTTGCAATGGCATCAATATTTTTACTTGCGAGCTGCGAACGACGTTGCCGCTTGCATCGATGAGTAACCATTCACCTTCAATCTCTGCGTTACCTTGGTAGCTACCATTAAACTTGTTCAAAGTAAGTTGAAGCTTGGATTCTCCACTTTGATCCAGAAGATTATTCATTTCAACTGGCCAATAGTCGCTTTGTTTTTGGCGCAGCTCAGCCACAACACGTTGGGTAATTTGCTCAGAAATACTTTGAGCCCACTGGTGGCGTTTGGCTTGAACAATCTGAGTATCTGATGTGCGATACACAATACTATTGTCATTCAGGTAACTAGCGAGTTGAGCCGGGCGAATCACCAGTAAAGGTCGTTCTGCAACGCTCATCTGGTTAGACGTTTTTGTCTCAGCTTTAGGTAGGAGATACAGCGCCCCTGTTGTTTCTGGCGCGCTGCTGCATCCTGTCAATCCGGTTACAAGTGCTGTCGCTAATAAAAATACACGTTTCATTATTGTTGCCCTCTAACAGGAATTGGATCCTTCACTTCATCTTCTCCAAATACTAATGAGTTTGGTTTTTCATTTAGCTGTTTTAAAACAGGTTTGAATTCCGTCATCACCTTCTCTAGCTCTTTCAATGTCGATTCCATCTCACTGTACATTGTCGAGTTAGGGCCGTATCCATCCAGCGTTTTTTTGCAGTTGCTGCAAGCTTTGGCGAATATCTGCAGGGATCTCTTGTGTGTCTTTTTGGCTTAAGAGCTTATCAATGCTATTCGCCACTTTTTCTGCGGACGCCAAGGTGCGCTCAGACGTTTTCAACGTTGCGTTCAGAGACGTTAATGTATCTGCCATTGGCAAGTTATTAAGCTTGTTTAAGAAGTCATTTACTCGGCGCTGAACCTGTGCAAAGCCACCTCGCATTGTAGGGAATACGTCTAGCCCTTCATACGTGTTTGCTTCATATGGTGTATCGTCTGGATAAAAATCCGCGTCAATGTACAGTGCACCAGTCAACAAATTCCCGGTTTTTAGTGTGCCGCGAAGCCCTTTTGCAAACT
>NZ_JAWPOJ010000341.1:0-1148 GCF_033344235.1 Vibrio sp. Vb1554
TAGATGGTCTTTCATCAGATATTAGAAAAAAGCTTATGGTAATGGGGCTACTTCCGAACACAGAAGTTAAGGTGATCAGACGCGCGCCGATGGGAGACCCGCTACAAGTTGAGGTACGCGGTGTATCTGTTGCGTTAAGAGAAACCATTGCTCAAAAAATTGAAGTGGAGCGAGTGTAATGCAGTATCAAGTTCTTACTGTAGGTAACCCAAACAGCGGTAAAACTACTCTTTTTAATGGTTTGACTGGTGCCAAACAGCAAGTCGGTAACTGGGCGGGCGTGACTGTTGAGAAAAAAACGGGTCAATTTAAGCACGCGGGTGATGAGTTTTTACTGACGGACTTGCCGGGCATTTACTCTCTGGACAGCGGTAACGATAGTAACAGTATCGATGAATCCATCGCTTCTCGTGCGGTGTTGACGCACCCAGCTGATTTAATCATCAACGTGATTGACGCCACCAGCTTAGAGCGTAGTCTATATATGACGCTGCAACTTCGTGAGCTTGGTCGTCCGATGGTTGTTGTTCTCAACAAAATGGATGCGTTAAAGCGTGAACGTCAGATGATCAACATTGCTGAGTTAGAAAAGACGCTAGGTTGCCCAGTGATCAGTTTGTCTGCCACTAATAAAGCACAAGTTGCTGAGTTTAAAGAAAAGCTCCACAAAGCCATAGTTCAGGGTGTTGCGCTAAAAGACCGCTCTTTGAATTACGGCGATAAGATGGAAGCAGCGATCGAGCATATTTCTTCTCTATTTACCGATCAAACCGTTTCTCATCGTGCATTAGCGATCCGTGCTCTAGAAAAAGACACGATGGTTCTCAATAGCCTTTCCGATCTTGATAGAAGCAAAGTACTGGAAGCGATTGCGACTTTAGATTTGGATATTGATTTACACGTTGCGGATACCAAATACACTCATCTGCACGAACAATGCAAAAAAGTTCGCCGCAGTGAAGGCAAACTCAGCCGCAGTGTTACCGAAAAACTTGATCAGTTTATTTTGAACAAGTGGGTGGGGATTCCATTCTTCTTTGTTGTGATGTACCTAATGTTTATGTTCTCGATTAACATTGGTAGTGCATTTATCGATTTCTTTGATATCGGCGTTGGCGCACTTTTGGTTGATGGCGGTCATCACCTAT
>NZ_JAWPOJ010000342.1:0-1147 GCF_033344235.1 Vibrio sp. Vb1554
CGTACGATGGAACCACATTCTGCAAGCTCTCAGTTCTTCATCAACGTAAACAACAACACTTTCCTAGATTTCCGTAGCGAAAGCCTAGATGGTTGGGGTTACTGTGTATTCGGTGAAGTTGTAGAAGGTATGGACGTTGTAAACAAGATCAAGGGCGTTAGCACTGGTTCTCACGGCATGCACCAAGACGTACCACTAGAAGACGTGGTAATCACTGGTACTACAATCGCAGAGTAATTCTTGCGAATTATTCCCAAGAGATAAGTAATTGGGGAGGCTTCGCCTCCCCTTATTTCTATGACGCCATTATTTATATCAGACTTGCACCTTACGCCGTCACGTCCTGACATCACAGAATGTTTCATTACATTTATGCGTACGGAAGCCAAAAATGCCGAAGCTCTTTATGTATTAGGCGATCTTTTCGAGTTTTGGGTCGGTGATGATGACAAAACACCGTTTGCAAACCAAATTCGTACCGAGTTCAAAACGCTCACCGACCAAGGTGTCCCGGTTTTCTTTATTCAAGGCAATCGTGACTTCTTGTTGGGCGAACGCTTTTGTAAAGAGACGGGCATCACTTTGCTTGATGACGTTTGCACCGTCGACTTATATGGCACAAAAGCGGTGATTTTACACGGCGATACCCTGTGTATTGATGACGTGGAATATCAGAAATTTCGTAAAACTGTGCATCAACCTTGGTTACAATGGATCTTTAAACGCATCCCATGGTGTTTAAAGAAAAAAATTGTCTCTAAAGTTCAATCAGACATTCGCGACGATAAACAGATGAAGTCTTTAGATATCATGGACGTGAATCAAAGCGAAGTTGAAAAAGTGATGTCTCAGAATTGCGTCAACTTGATGATTCATGGCCACACTCATCGCCCAAATACACATTTTTTTGACGCAAATGGTGCTAAAAACACGCGCATCGTCTTAGGGGACTGGTATACGCAAGGCTCAGTTTTACAAGTGAATTCTGATGGTTTTGAACTGCAAAACCGGCCTTTCAACACATAATTTACGCTAAGCATGTCGAACATGTAGAAGATTCGCATTCAAAGCGTAGATATTTTGTAAAAAATCGCTATTATCATAATACTAAGTTAAACAGAACGAAGTACCTAATTGAAGTATTCTT
>NZ_JAWPOJ010000343.1:0-1146 GCF_033344235.1 Vibrio sp. Vb1554
GTGGTACTGCGTTTGGTATTAAAACGTTCGCCCACCAGCGCAACAGGGCACTCCAACATGGAGATTGAAGAAGTGAGCGCGGCAATCGTCAGCAGCAAGAAAAACACCACAGCAAATATCTGACCGAGGAGCCCCAAGCTATCAAACATCAGCGGTAGCACGGTAAACACCAGCGTGTCTGAGCTCAGTAAAGAGCCATCTTCCGCATAGATTTGCACCCCTTTCTGCATCGCAACAAACATCGCAGGCAGCACAACCAAACCGGCAATAAAGGCCACAGCAGTATCGACCAGTGTGACATTCATGGCCATTTTCGGTAAGTTCTCTTTTTTGCTGAGGTACGAACCGTAGATCAGCATTGAACAGCCACCAATGGTTAACGAGAAGAAACCTTGTCCCATAGCCGCCAGAATCAATTTTCTATCCCACACCTTATCGAAATCTGGCACTAGATAGTGTTTTAGCCCTTCCATCGCGCCATTTTGCGTCATGATATAGACAAACAGCACAGCAAAGAGCACAAACAGCGCAGGCATTAAGCGGGTTGACCACTTTTCAATACCTTGTTTCACGCCACCTTGCACAATCAAAATCGTCAGCACATAGAAAACCAAGGTACCAAACAGGTTACGCTCAGCGCTAAAGCCTTTAAACCACGCACTGGCTGCATCGAGACTGAGCAGATCGGTGATGGCTCCTAGCATAAAGCAGATGATCCAACCGCCGACAATCGAATAAAATGCCAACACGGCACTTGGCACGCTAAGACCAATCCAACCAACCAGCCCACCAATTTTTTTACCCACAGGGTGACTGGTGAGTGCGCGCATACTATCGACGGGGTTCGCTTGCCCATGACGACCAATCGCCATCTCCACCACCAGCATTGGAAAAGCAACGATCAAAATCATGACTAAATAAACTAAAAGAAAAGCACCACCACCATTTGAGGCGGCTTGTGTCGGGAAGCCCCAAATATTCCCTAAGCCAACAGCCGCACCCGCTGCCGCTAGAATAAAGCCTAATCGAGAACCAAAATGTTCCCTCGGTTGAGAAGTTGTTTGCTGTGACATACGACCTAACTGCACTTGTGAACTAGTTAGCTAGTACAATACAGAAACATGTTTGGCATAACAATCTTCAACT
>NZ_JAWPOJ010000344.1:0-1144 GCF_033344235.1 Vibrio sp. Vb1554
CGATATGGGCGCGACAGCTCCACTCAACGCGCCAGTTGCGGTAGCTAACGTGAATGAATCGCAAGACGAAGAAGGCAATACAACCTATAGCTACGAGTTTGGTTACATTGGCCCAGGTACTTACAGCATTGGCTACACATGTACTGCATATATTGATACGCCAGACGCTCATGAAACGTCAGAAGACGGTTTCTTGATTTACCAGCACTACACGCCAGTTGATGTTGTCGAGACAGAGCTGACAACTCAGGACATTAATCCCATTCTTTAAGTCACCATATTAAAAAAGCCGCTCGTACTGAGCGGCTTTTTACTTAGTCAGAAAGGTAATATTGAACCGTCGATACCACTCGGACTTTTTTAATGTAAGGCGTATTGCTATCGCGGTCATAAATGGAGAACTGACCTTGCGTCGCTCGCTTGATCTTTCCTAATGAGCTTTGTGAGTCTTTCGCAAACTTTTGTGCCACCTCGCGGGCGTTTTTGGTCGCCTCTTCGATCATGTCTGGTTTGATGTCATTAAGTTTCGTGAAACTGTATTCGATTCGGTTTGCATAAGGATCTTGATTAAGAATCACGCCTTGTTTCCCAAGTTCACCAATCTCATTAATCGCCGCACGAACCACATTGATATTTTGGCTGTAAACCGTGACCGTTCGGGATGCTAAATAACGATACTCAATGTCTTGCTCACCACCATATTGCTGCGCTTTACGGTCTATCACTGAAGGCGAAGACAGCGAGATGTTTTTGTCAGTTAAGCCTTTTGCGGTTAAAAAATCGAGAATCAAACGCGTTTGTTGGTCTATGTCATCAAACATCGCGCCCATATCATTGCTGGCTACCGTAAATTGGATTGGCCAAATGACGGTATCTGCCGGGTATTCTCGCTCAGACAATCCCTTCACCGTTACCACTCGCTCATAGGCTTTGTATTTGACTGCTGTTTGCTGAATAAAAAAGCCCAATACTCCTAAACCAATTATCAGACACAGCCCGAGCCATATTGACACTTTATTGGAAATCTTCTCCATTCATCCTCCTAATTTCGCCAAAAGTAACAATTCGTAGTATCGATAACATAGCTCAACTATGGCCAGAAAATGGCGACCTAAAGCTAAATTTTTGTCATATCGTTCGAAAT
>NZ_JAWPOJ010000345.1:0-1144 GCF_033344235.1 Vibrio sp. Vb1554
ATATTCACCAGCACTTCTACTGCTTCATCCGTCGAAGCCACACCTTCAAATGTGACCGCTTTGCCAGCTTCCATCGCGCTTACTGCGTCCTGAGCATCACTTTGAAGCTGGTTGATCATACGTTGAATCTCTTCCGTTGAATCGGCAGTGCGCGACGCTAGGTTACGAACTTCATCTGCAACTACCGCAAAGCCTCGACCTTGCTCACCTGCGCGTGCCGCTTCAATCGCTGCGTTCAGTGCCAACAAGTTTGTTTGCTCAGAGATATCGCGGATTACACCAAGGATAGAGCCGATATCTTTCGTTGTAGAAGCAAGCTGTGTCACAACAATGTTTGTCGTTTCCACATCGTCAGCAAGACGGCTGATCACTTCTTTCGCTTTCATCACAACTTCACGACCCGTCTGAGTATTATCAGACGCTTGGTTTGCAGTATCGGCTGCCGTCGCTGCGTTAGACGCAATTTCACTGATCGTCGCACCCATTTGGTTGATCGCTGCAACCACTTGAATCGTCTGGTCACGTTGCTCTTGGCTATTATCGTACGTTGACGTTGCTTTGCTCGACACGCTGTCTGCCGCTTGACTCAGTGCACCGCTCGTCAAAGATACCTCTTTCATAGTTGCGTGGATTTTCTCAATAAATCCGTTGAAACCTTTAGAAAGTTGCGCAATTTCATCATTGCCACGAATTTCAATACGCTGTGATAAATCACCTTCGCCTTGACCAAGATCGGTAAAGCGATCTGCAATCAAACGAATTGGCTTAGTGATACTGTTTGCGAGCAATACGCCCATCAAAATGAACACCAACGCCACTACAATGGTTGTGATCATCATTTTTTGGCCAGTGGCATTGAGATCAGCAAACACTTCATCAACAGGCACGACGCCAATAACAAACCAGTTCATTGATGGCACATACAAACTCGCGATGAAATTGTCCTTACCTTCAAACTCGACATTAATTAGGTTGAAGCTGTTTTTGTTCAGCAGTTGATTCGCGTTGCTGCCAAAAAGCTGCGCAATCGACGTTTTGTTTTTGCCTTGTTGACGATGAATTTGAATGTCACCTTTTTCATTCGTTAAGAACACGTAACCTGTGTCCTCAATTTGCAGGCTATTTCGAAGTGACACCATGTCAT
>NZ_JAWPOJ010000346.1:0-1142 GCF_033344235.1 Vibrio sp. Vb1554
CTTGTTCGCTTCAACACCCGCTTTCCACTCTTCTTTGCTTTGACCATTATCGCGCTTCACATCGATCCACGGGATCAACGAGCCAGCTAGTGGTACGCCGAACTTGTCTGTAGGGAATGACGCGCTGCGCATTGTGTCTGCAACTTTCTTGTCAATATCAAGAATTGAGCTTGCTGGGTTTGCCAGTTCTGAACTTACTGCATCGTTGATAACACCCATTTGAGAGATCAACTCACGCATGTTTTGCGCACCAGCACCAGAAGCCGCTTGGTAAGTCATCGCACTGGTCCATTCCACCAACCCTTTCTCAAACAGGCCACCAAGACCCATCAGCATCAGGCTAACGGTACAGTTACCACCTACGAAGGTGTTCGTGCCGCCATGAATACCATGTTGAATTTGTTTTAGGTTCACAGGGTCTAGCGTGATGATCGAATCTTCCGCCATACGCAGTGTTGAAGCTGCATCAATCCAGTAACCTTTCCAGCCTGCTTGACGAAGTGCTGGGTACACTTTTTCAGTGTAGCTGCCACCTTGACACGTAATGATCGCATCAAGCTGTTTTAAACTTTCGATATCAAAGGCATCTTGAAGCATACCTGCATCTTTTCCTAGATTAGGCGCAGGGATACCTACTTGAGAAGTGCTGTAGAAAACTGGTTCAATCAAGTCAAAGTCTTTTTCTTCGACCATACGCTGCATTAGAACCGAACCGACCATGCCGCGCCAACCAACTAAACCTACTCTCATCGCATAACTCTCCATGTAATAAATTAAACCTACCCCATAGTTCATTTTTCGCAGAAAAATCTCAAGCCCTAATTTGTAAATGAGGTCAATTTTTACCCTTTTACCGAGAAAATTCACGTTAGCCGTAATTTCGAACTATTTCTGCTGCCTTTACTCCTCGATTAACAAGTAGGGAAATCCCCTACTCCGAGCGTATTGGTCTTACCACTCAGTGAGAAAACAACAACTGAAGCACAATAAATTCACATCACACAACATTTAAATACATAGATTTTAAAGTTAATTGGCAGTTAATTTTACAAGCAAACGTTTTAGCCGACGAACATCAAGATAAAACACCAAATGTTCGAAATATAATTTTTGTTAATGTATGTTATGCGCGATTACAACAA
>NZ_JAWPOJ010000034.1:0-46813 GCF_033344235.1 Vibrio sp. Vb1554
TGGTGATTTCTCCAATTGATTTTCCGGTGTAGCGGTTTCCGACGTCTCGGAAAACCAAGTAGTTCTCTCAAAGTTACTTTTATTAACGGCGCATACCCTGTTTTCTTTAGAGAAAATTTTAGATTTTTTTGAAAATAATTCGTTTGGAGGGGTAATCGTGACAAAGCGGATAAAAAAGCAAAAAACTTTCATTTTTCGCTAAAGCTTCTTTTCGAATTGTCGATACAGGCAGGTTTTGCGTTAAATTCGGGCAAGGCCGTTCATCAGCCAAGCAAGGTCAATGCTAGGTTTGGCGCTTGTTTTGCTTGCGCCAGAATAGAAGTACTGACCTGTTGTAAAATCTGTTGCTTCACCATTTGCGTAGTTTCTTTGGCATAGTCAGTGTCTTGGATACGACTGTTGGAAGCGGCTAAGTTTTCGTGGATGTTATCGAGATTATTGATCGCGTGATTAAAGCGGTTTTGATACGCGCCTAACTCCGCACGACTGCCATCTACCGTTTTCAAAGCATCATCTAAAATGCCGACCGCCATCTGAGCGCCACCGACCGTGCTAATATCAATACTATCTACCGTTCTATTTACGGTGACATACTTGCCAAGTTCTAACTCATCAGCCAGGCCACCACTGAAGGTTGGTCCAGGGTATTTTATGGCGTCCTTGTGGGACATGAGTAACTGCAGTTGCCCCTCTTCATTAACAGACGCTTTCACTTTATCGGTCTGCCCGTTAATGTAAGTCGCGAGTTCTTCTATATCATCGCCAGCTTTAGCTTCAATACGGATCTCCTGCTCTTCAAAATTGTTATCACGGTAGCTGATAACAATTTCATTATTTCCGTTTTGAACCGTCCAATCTGAACTGACTCTTTGATATGAGCTCATTGAAAAGCTACCTAAAGATTCCGGCTGCATGGTCCGCAGGCCAATTTGTACCGCTTCACCAGCCGTTGCACCGATTTGAAAAGACGATGTACCGAATGTGCCGTTCAGCAATTTACGTCCACCAAAAGATGTGGTTTCTGCAATACGACTTAACTCATCATTTAAAGCAGAGACTTCTTCTTGCAGTGCAGTGCGCTCCGCTTTGCTGTTTGAACCATTGGCTGACTGTAGCGACAAATCACGCATACGTTGCATGATATTGGTCACCTCATTCATCGCGCCTTCCGCAGTTTGCATGATGGAAATGCCGTCATTCGCGTTGCGAACCGCAACATCTAAACCACGCATTTGTGATTGCAAGCGGTTGGAAATTTGCAGACCCGCAGCGTCATCCTTTGCGCTATTAATACGCTTCCCTGAAGACAAACGCTCCATGGATTGATTCAGCATATCCGTTGCACTGGTCAAGTGACGCTGTGCGACAAGTGCTGCAACATTGGTATTAACGGTGATCGCCACGAATAAAGAGTCCTAAAATTAAGGCTTTGAGTACTTATCGACCAAGTAACAGAAAAGTTTAGTGTTTTTTGAAAAGAGATTGGAATAGAAATAGAAAACAAAAGCCCTCCAATTGGAGGGCTTAAGAAATAAAGTCTGAGAACTTACTTGATGGCTAGCTCTGCGAGCATTTCTTGTGAAGGAGCGAAGAAGTACGCACCAGTTACCGCTTTTGTGAAACGAAGCATTTGGTCTGTTTTACCATCTGTCACGCCGTACATACTTTCTAGCATCACTTTAATGTTATGAAGTGTATTGCAGTAAGAAATAAACAGCAGGCCATGAGGCCCTGTTACCGTCCCGTATGGTAAGCTGTGGCGAACAATCTTCAAACCTTTACCTTCTTCTTTGATATCAACTCGACCAACGTGTGATGCAGCAGGAACGTCTTCTAGCTCGATAGAGTCTGGCTTGGTACGACCAATCACTTTTTCTTGCGCTTTGACATTCAATCGATTCCAAGCGGCAAGGTTATGTTCAAAGCGCTGAGCCATAACATAACTGCCTCCAGCAAATGGGCCCTCTTTTACTAGAGCCACATCAGCGCGAGCCTCCCCTTTCGGGTTTTCTGTGCCATCAATGAAGTCTGTCATATCACGAGCATCAAGGTAACGGTACCCATATGTTTCGTCCACAATGGTGACATCTTGTGCCGTCTCTTCTAGGAACTTACGCAACACGTAAAAATGCAAGTCGTGACGAGTCGAGTGACAGTGAATCAGCACATCTATGTCTGTTGCTGGAGCAACGATGTCACCTTCGCCAAGTTGAGTAAAATCAATAAGCTCTTCTGGCGCGTCTACATTAAGGTGTTCCCAAAACGATTTTGTGAATGCGATAGAAAGCGTCAGCGCTGCACCCGGCTGGGTAATGTTTAACTCTTCCACCAACTTTGGTAGTGCTTTCAGTTTTTCTAATACGTTTTCACGGTTTTGGTTCACTTTGAGTTGAGTGTACAGTGCAAATGGCCCGGCTTCTGGCACGATCGCCGTTTGAGCTTGTGACATTGAGGTTTCCTCTATTACTTTGCCCCAGAGTGGGAAGTTATTGTTTTTAATTCTTTGAATGCTGCTGTTCATCGTGCGCCAATTGTGGCACTTGAAAACAGTCTTTTACCCATCTTCCATTTAGAAGATAGATCATAAACCAAGCTAATAAGGTAATGGTAAGAGCGTTTGCCCAATTAAACACTCCATGTTCTAGGTACACATGATACATGGTCTGAGCAAGTTGAATACCGCACAAGATCAAAGTGATCTCGCGACCATAGCGAGTAATTCTGTTTACCCATCCTCTGTCGGGATGACGAAGCCCCATTAACCACATAAGAAGCAAACTTGGAATGCCCATCGCCAAACCTAAATACAACGTACTTGAATCTGGGTAAACAATAGCGAGTAGCTTACTGCCACTATCACGACTTACACCAGCCATGGCAAACACCACCCATGAACGCACAAGAAACATCCATCCCACCCATAAAATGATCGGCGCCTTTAAAAATCCATGGGCGTCATATTGGTCAAACGAATAGCGCACAACATCTTCTTCTTTATGTGATAAAAACGTCACTTTAACCTATCGTTTCAGAGTTGCAAGCCAACAAAGATGAGAACTGAAGTTCATTTCAGCACCTTACACAGGTAAACTAAACAAAGATTTACAGCGACGTTGATGAGAAACATGAAAAAAAGAACTCCTGCCACCCCTGTGCCTTCTCAAGAAACTCAAGCCGAAGCGATGAGAATTGCCAAATCCACGCAAAAGCCCGGTCAAACCAAAGAGCAAACCAAGCTCATCGCTCAAGGTATCGAAAAAGGCATCGCGCAATATAAGAAACAACAAAAAGAGCGCAACCGCCAAGCCGATAAAGCGAAGAAAAAACAGCAACGTGAAAAACAACGTCAGCATGAAGAGATTATCGAACAAGACAATATCACCGACGATGCGCCAAACCATTCATCAAGCAAACTGCCTTGGACACTACTTGTCCTGAGCTGGATTGGCTTTGCTGCTTACATAGTATTGGGGAAATAGCTAATGAAACGCCTGTTACTTGGACTTTTTGTCGTGCTTCTAACGGGTTGCACGATGCCATCTCACCTTACTCATGCTCAAAGTCAAGATGTTCATATTCGCATTGACGCGCAATTCGACCCTGAGCGATGCGAATACAAAGGCGAAGTCACCGGAAGTGAAGGCCATTGGTATAACTACATTTTCATGACTAATGACGCGATGATGCAAGGCGCGATGAACGATTTAAAAAACAATGCAGCGGCTATCGATGCGGACACCGTTTTTATGGTTTCCCCACAAGATTTTATCACTTCATTTAGCGTACTGGGTTCCGCCTACCGCTGCAATGGATGAGGCCTGAATATGAAAAAAGCCAGCAATTGCTGGCTTATGCACGAAATCCAAGACTGCTAGCGATATCTCTCTCCCGCTCTAGAACCCATTGGCTATCAAAAGGCCCCCAATCTGAAAGTTGATAATAGCCGTCATTATGACGTCGGCCATCTTGAACGAATATGAGTTCAATGCCGATCCCAGGTAACGCCTTGAGTACATCTTGAATAGTACGACGAGGCCACCCCGTTTTTTCGATCAACTTTGGCACATTCGGCCTTTCTAGGTTTTCCACCAACAAGGCCAAATATAGCCGCCTTGCAAAAACAGGACTCAATTCCATTGACACCTCCTAAAATTGTGCTGATTCATTATTTCGTTTTTGCTCAGCGAGGTGTTGCGTTTGATCAATAACTCGACTTTTCCATTTGATTTAGACGAATTTTTATTCGATTTATAGCGCATTCATCGTAAATAAGTTATGTGACATTAGTTATCTCAATCTATCTGAAAATATTTTCCACCGCATTTTGTCAGTTTGATTGCTTCTTGATAGGATGCTTTAACAGCCCAAATCACTTAAGTGCGTCTTAACCGCGCCAGTGAAAAATAGAACAAAGAAAAAGGAAAGACTATGTCGATTACCATGTTTGGTATTCCCAACTGCGATACGATCAAAAAAGCCAAGAAATGGTTAGAAGCCGAGGATATTGCTTACGACTTCCATGACTACCGTAAGCAAGGCATTGATGCAGAAATGGTAAGTGAATTTTGTCGCGCTTTAGGTTGGGAACAGGTGCTCAATAAACGTGGCACAACCTACCGCCAATTAGCGCAAGAGCAGAAAGACACACTTAACGAGGAAAACGCCATCGCTCTTTTGGTAGAAAACCCTGCGATGATTAAACGCCCAATTTTAAAAGTGAATGATCAACTTCATATCGGTTTTAAAGCTGATCAATACGCTAGCATTTTCAACTCTTAAATAAAGGAATACTCAAGGATGACAAACAGTCCAGTATTGGCACTTGCTAAAGATCTGATCAGTAGACAGTCCGTAACGCCGGAAGACGCAGGTTGTCAGGATTTGATGATCGAGCGCTTAAAAGCACTCGGGTTTGAAATTGAAGTGATGGTATTTGAAGACACCACGAACTTCTGGGCTCGACGTGGTTCAGAAGCGCCGCTATTTGCGTTTGCTGGCCACACCGATGTGGTACCAGCTGGCAAATTGGAACACTGGAATACACATCCGTTTGAACCGACCATTATTGATGGTTACTTGCATGGCCGCGGCGCAGCTGACATGAAAGGGTCGCTCGCCGCTATGGTTGTTGCAGTTGAACGCTTTATCGCCGAAAACCCAGATCACAAAGGCTCAATTGGCTTCTTAATTACGTCGGATGAAGAAGGGCCATTTATCAACGGTACCGTTCGCGTTGTAGAAACGTTGATGGAACGTGGTGAGAACATCGATATGTGTATTGTTGGTGAACCATCCAGCACCGAAGTGGTTGGCGATGTAGTGAAAAATGGACGCCGTGGATCCATCACTGGTGATTTAACGGTAAAAGGAACACAAGGCCACGTGGCCTACCCTCACCTAGCCAGCAATCCAGTGCACGAGTCTCTACTCGCGATTCATGAACTCGCGACGACAGAATGGGACAAAGGGAATGATTACTTCCCACCGACCAGTTTCCAGATCCCGAATGTATCGGCTGGCACTGGTGCGTCTAACGTTATTCCTGGCGAGTTCCATGTTCAGTTCAACCTACGTTTTAGTACTGAGCTTAACAATGACGCAATTGTTCAGCGTGTTACCGAAACATTGGACAAGCATGAGCTGGACTACGACCTAAAATGGACATTCAACGGTGACCCATTCCTGACCGATACGGGCGCACTGCTAGACGCGGTTGTAGCTGCTGTGGCCGAAGTCAATGATACGAAGCCAGCGCTACTTACAACTGGCGGTACTTCTGATGGTCGTTTTATTGCTCGAATGGGAGGTCAAGTCGTAGAGTTAGGTCCTGTTAACGCTACGATTCATAAAGTGAACGAGTGTGTGAAAGTCGACGATCTTGAAAAGTTGACGGACATGTACGAAAACACGTTGAAACACCTATTGGCGAAGTAATCAGCGAGAACACAATGACACCAGAGCAACTCACCGGAATCACTGATTCTCATCTTCAATCCACACTAGTGGGGCAAAAAGCGTTTCTACTCCACCCTGAAGTGGCTGACGATCTGCTAAAGATGATTGAAGCGGCAACAGAAGCAGGTTTCAAAATGGAAATCGCCAGTGGTTTTCGTGACTTTAATCGCCAAAAAGCCATCTGGAACGGGAAGTTTTCTGGTGAGTTGCCAATTCTCGACATCAACTCCCGCCCTTTGAATAAAGCAGAGTTAAATGACAAAGAGAAATTGATGGCCATTTTGCGCTGGTCGGCATTGCCCGGAGGAAGTCGTCATCATTGGGGTTGTGATTTTGATGTCTATGCGCGCAATTTATTGCCTGCTGACACAAAACTCAAGTTGGAACCTTGGGAGTATCTCGAAGGCCACCAGCAGGCGTTCTACCAATGGTTAAAAGCCAACCTTGGTCGGTTCGGTTTCTTCTTTCCTTATCAGCACGATTTAGGTGGCGTTTCGATTGAGCCTTGGCACATTAGTCACCTCGCTGTCGGGCAGCAATGCCTCGAGCAGTTGACGCTTGATGTACTCAGAAGCCAGTTGATTAAACAAAATCAGACCGACAACATTGCAGGGATTGACGTCATACTGAATAATTTGGATAACGTCGTTGCCAAATTTATTCACAATATCACGCCGCCGGAGGCTCTATGATAGAAATACTAACCAATCCTTGGGTCATTATTATTGTAGTGTTGAGCGTGGTCATTGGTAATATTGCCGCACTCAAATATACCGCAAAAATGAAGTTTGGTCAGATGGATAAAAGCCGTAAGAACGATTTAGATAAGCTGAACACATTGGATAAACAGCGCTACGCTGAAGAAGATAAAAACAAAAACGAGCCTCGTTAGTTACTCACCAGCTTCATCTCGACACATTTAATCTAAACATCAAAAAAGGGACCACTAGGTCCCTTTTCTATCATTAAGTAAACACGCCGCGTTAAGCTCGCTTTGTTTACTGCTTCACTGTTGCAGCCAATACAGGCGCTAGTGATTTCAAAAACTCTTCTTCTACTGGCTTGCCAGAGGAGTCGGTGATATTGATAGACGTACGGTTGCCTAAATCACCAAGTAAGAATGTGTACTTACCAGCGGCTAACTCCACTGGTTTAACGCCGATATCGTTCCAGAATTCATCATCCGGAGATGCATATTTCGCAGTGATTGTGCCCTGAGACTGGCTACGCTCTTCAATCTTAAAGCCCATCTTAGGTAGAATATTAGGCAGACGTTGCCAAAGCATGTTGTATTGCGCACGCGCGATAATCACAGGAAGTCCGCTGCGGTCTTTACCCATTGTGATTGGGATCTGTTTAACCAACTCTTGCGCTTTACGCTGTGCTTCTTCACGCACTTCTTGATCGTAGCGAGCGGTGACCAAGTTCGTCATGAACACATTGTAGCGCTCACGGTTGGTCGCCGTTACTTCTTTCACTTGATTGCCTTCACGCCAGTCAATAATGCTCACCTTAAAGCCGTGTCGACCATTTGCTTCAGCGCGTACGATTTCATATCGGCTGCCAATTTCTAGCTCTTCATCTGGCGAATCCCAAGTCACCCATCCTGTCTCGATGCGAGAGTCTGTTTGGCTTTCAACTGGAATCTCGTTGGCCGCGACCATGTTTTGCACCGTTTGCCAAACTTTATCTAGTTCATCTTTACGAAGTAGCCAAAGTGTCACTTCACCATCACTACTGCGGTCCAAACGTGCACCGGGAATAAGCTCTAGGACTTGTTGAGGTGGACGAATGTCGACATCTTTACCGACACCACCAGCGTAGTTACCCTGAGGGATCTCGTAGTTAGGGTAAAACTGAGGCTGTGCACCCTGTGGGACATTCCACTCACCCAAATTGGGGGAGTTCAAATACTCGAAGTCATCTTTTGCTTGACGACGTTGATTGGCACCACCTGAACAGGCAGTCAATACGAATACAGCTAATGAACTTAACACTAACTGGCTTGAAAGCTTCATCTATACTCCTAAAACACCGAGGGCGCTTTGGCCCCCAGTATGAACTTCAATCCTAGTAACTCAATCTTAATAGCTCAATCTTAATAAATATGGGCGTCTGTTAGCGCCTGCTCGACGATCGGCTGCGATTTTTCAGAAAGCGTAGTTAAAGGAAGACGCAAACCACCTTCTTCAATCAAACCAAGCTTTTGCGCTGCCCATTTTACTGGGATAGGGCTTGCTTCGATGAAAAGGTTTTTGTGTAGAGTCATCAAGCGTTGGTTAATCGCTTCTGCTTCTTCGTACTTACCTTCACTTGCCAAATGGAACATGTCTGCCATGTCTTTAGCTGCAATATTGTTCGTTACCGAGATAACACCATTGCCGCCAAGTTTCACAAAATCCAGCCCTGTCGCATCATCGCCACTTAGTAAGATAAAATCTTCGCCACAAAGTTCACGATGAATTGCAATTCGTTCCAAATCGCCCGTTGCATCTTTTAGAGCCACGATATTATCAAGCTTTGACAAGCGTGCCACTGTTTCTGGCTGCATATCAACAGCAGTACGGCCTGGTACGTTGTACAAAATTAGAGGCACATCACTCGCTTCGGCAATTGCCTTGTAATGTAGAAACAAACCCTCTTGAGTTGGTTTGTTGTAATACGGTGTCACACTCAGGAAGCCAGCAATACCAGAATCAGCCAGTAATTTGCTAAATGTTACTGCCTCATGGGTAGCATTTGCACCCGTGCCAGCAATCACAGGGATGCGACCGTCGGCAAACTCAACAGTTTTATTAACGACCTTTACATGCTCTTCAATGGTCAGTGTCGCTGACTCACCTGTTGTGCCTACTGCCACAATACCGTCTGTACCCGCTTCAACGTGGTACTCTACTAGCTTTTGCAGACCATCAAAGTCTACTTCGCCATCTGCTTTGAATGGCGTAATCAGCGCTACGATACTTCCTGAAAACATGTTTATCTCCCTCATTTAACTCTTTCTGCATGGTACTGTAATGCGATTGAAAAACACAAGAGCGTAAACTCGCTTACAAAGTACAAATGAATGAATAATTACCAGTTGTTAGAGGTCTAGCAACTTAATTGCTCTATTTGGTTTGATTAACGGCAATATTGATAATCGTGTTGGGCTTTCGAGTGACTTTAGAATCTATCAGTGATTTGGAAAATACTGAAGAGCACAAGCAAGGAAAATATACTCTTTGGTCTTGTTAGCCAAGTCAGATCTAAGTGAATAAAACGGCCAGACAATAGGCAAGCACATCATGCAAACGTTTTGTTTATCCTGTAGCCTGCATTTACTGTTTATTTCCCACCGCTCCCCTCAACATCCTCCTGCTTTTTATAGACTAAAAAAGAACTGGCTCGATATTTCTTCGCAATATCTGTGCTAACATCTCTCTATTGAAGAAAGGACAAGAAGCTCATTTATGAAGCAACATCTGGTACTTACAGCAGTTGGAACGGACCGTCCAGGCATTTGTAACCAAGTCGTACAGCTCGTTACTCAAGCTGGTTGTAACATAGTCGATAGCCGTATCGCTATCTTTGGCAGCGAATTTACGCTGATCATGCTCCTGACTGGGAACGCCAGCAGCGTGACTCGAGTTGAAACGCAATTGCCCCTGCTTGGCCAAGAACATGACCTTATTACGATCATGAAACGCACAGCGGCGCACGAACTGCTCGATAACAGCTACACCATGGAAGTGTTTATTGAGTCTGAAGACCGCCCTGGGTTAACTGAAAAATTTACTAAGTTCTTCGCTGATCAGCAGATTGGTTTAGACTCTCTTAGTGCGCAAACCATCAGCAAGTCGAAAATTCAACTCGATTCTGACCAGTTTCACATTGCGATTACTGCATCTGTAAGCGCGGATTTTAATTTGATGCAGTTACAAGAAGACTTCGATGAACTTTGTAAGTCGCTCAACGTACAAGGTTCTCTGAATTTCATTAAAAACACACTATAAAGTAAAGGAAATCAAAATGAATACGCTGACAGCAGGCTCGCCAGCGCCAGCCTTCTCTTTGCTCGACCAAGACGGAAATACCGTTTCTCTTGAAGACTTTAAAGGCAAGAAAGTACTTTTCTACTTTTACCCTAAGGCGATGACGCCGGGTTGTACTACACAAGCAAAAGGCCTTCGTGACATCAAAGCTGAACTCGATGCACATAACGTGGTAGTACTCGGCGTAAGCATCGACCCTGTAAAGCGCCTAGGCAAGTTCATCGAGCGCGATGATTTAAACTTCACTCTGCTTTCTGATGAAGACCATGCCGTTGCAGACCAGTTCGGCGTTTGGGGCGAAAAGAAATTCATGGGCAAAGTATACGACGGTCTTCACCGCATTAGCTTTCTGATCAATGAAGAAGGCGTGATCGAACACGTGTTTAACAAGTTCAAAACCAAAGATCACCACGAAGTCGTATTAAACTACTTAAACGAAAACGCTTAAACGCTATTGTTTTTCTACAAACAAAAAGCCCAGCAAACTGCTGGGCTTTCTTTTAACTATCGTACCTTTGGTAACAACTACTCTTGTTCGATAGGTTCGTTTTCTTCCGTGCTTGGTAATGCATGCCATACGGCTTTGACTAATGTCGCTAAAGGAATGGCAAAGAACACCCCCCAAAAACCCCAGAGCCCACCAAAGACTAATACAGCCACAATGATAGCAACTGGGTGTAAGTTTACTGCCTCGGAAAACAGAACAGGAACCAAGACGTTACCATCAAGCGCCTGGATAATACCGTAAGCAAGCAACAACCAATAAAACGGAGGCGTTAAACCCCATTGGAACAAACCAACGATAGCAACAGGTACAGTAACAGCCGCCGCACCGATATAAGGAATCAAAACCGATAGACCAACGGCTACGGCAAGCAACGCCGAGTAACGAAGATCTAAAAGGGCAAAAGTTACGTAGCTCACACCGCCCACGATTAAAATCTCTAACACTTTACCGCGAATGTAATTTGATATCTGCTCGTTCATTTCATGCCAAACTTTATTCGCCAATTTACGGTTTTTCGGCAGAATACCGCTTGCGATTCGCAGCATTTCTTCTTTGTCTTTAAGCAAAAAGAAGATAAGGAGTGGCACTAAGATCAAATATACCGCTAGCGTTGCAATGCTAACTAATGAAGCAAGCGACCCTTTGACGACACTTTCACCCAGCCCCAGTGCTTGGTTTTTGGCGTTCGTCACCACGGTTTCTACTATTTCTAAATTGGCTAGTTCAGGATGGCGCTCTGGCAATGTGACAATAAACTTTTGTAGCCCGTTGTACATGTTCGGAATATCGTTAATTAGATTACCGACCTGAGTCCAAATCGTCGGAACCAAGCCAAACAACGCAATTAACATTAACCCGACAAAGACCAAGATCACGATAATAACCGACAAAGTGCGCGGCACGCCCATACGACACATTTTGACAACTGGCCATTCAAGTAGATAAGCCAAAACGATCGCGACAAGTAATGGCGCAATCAAGTGTCCAAAGAAGTAAATGGTGATAAAGCCAAACAGCAAGATCGCGACGAGACTTACTGCGTGAGGGTCAGAGAAACGTCGTTTATACCAACGACTAACCATTTCAAACATCTTATGCGGATTCCTTATTGAAGACAGTCAATGTGTAGTGCTCTGATGTAGATTGGCAATCAACCGAGTACCCTTGGGCACTAAGATAGTTCACAATGTCTCGTTTAGAGCTGTTGTCCACCACTTGAATGACAAGTTGATGATACTGCTTTGCTTCTCCTTGAAAGACCTCAGCAGCATGACGCTTTGCAAGTAACAGTGCCATAGGACAACGTTGCTCACGCAAATCAAGTAACATGGATTCCATTGTATTGCTCTGCACTTATGATAGGGTTGTATTGTAACGGCTTTTTGAGCTGGTGCTAGCACTTCTGACATGATTTAACCACATGCTGAAATAGCTCGGATATAAAATAATTTACGAAACCAATTCATTTATTTCCGGTCTTACTGTTAGCTTATATCCTCACGGATAACCAAAACGTATGTGGCGCTGTTAATAGGCTCTCGACCTGTAACCACATGCTTATGTATTTTGGAGAACCTTGTAAACGTATGTTAAAACGCACTCGCTCGCTAGTTTGCTTATGTCTTGCTGCTGCCATCAGTTCGCCGACAACTTATGCCAATAGCATTGACTTGCCAGACATTGGCACAGCTGCTGGTGGCACGCTTTCAATAGACCAAGAGTTGATTTATGGCGACGCCTATATGCGTATGCTCAGAGCCAGTAAACCTATCGTTAATGACCCTGTCATCAATGAATATATTGACTCTCTTGGGCACAAATTAGTGGCCAATGCGAATGATGTAAAAACGCCGTTCCACTTCTTTATGATTCGCGACCGTAATATCAACGCATTCGCGTTTTTTGGTGGCTATGTAGCGCTGCATTCTGGGTTGTTTCTTCATGCTCGTTCAGAAAGTGAGCTGGCCTCTGTTGTCGCTCACGAGATAGCGCACGTCACACAACGTCACCTTGCTCGGAGTATGGAAGAACAAGCGCGTCGCTCTCCGGCCACATTAGCCGCACTTGCGGGGGCACTACTACTTTCAATTGCCTCACCCGAAGCGGGGATGGCTGCAATTACAGCAGCAACCGCGGGCAACATGCAAAGTCAAATCAACTACACTCGTGCAAACGAAAAAGAAGCGGATCGCTTTGGTATTTCGACACTAGCAAAAGCCGGCTTTGATGTTCAAGCAATGCCAAGGTTTTTTGGCCGTCTTGCTGATGAGTATCGTTATGCGAGTAAACCGCCACCAATGCTCCTGACTCACCCTTTGCCTGAAGATCGAATTACCGATAGCCGTGCGCGAGCAAGAACCTATCCTCCAATGCGTGTTGTGCCTTCAATAGACTATCATCTAGCTCGCGCGCGCATTGTGGCTCGTTACGCTGGCATTGATGGACAAGCCGCCCTGAGCTGGTTTGAGAGAACCCAAAAGAAAGCCTCTGCGGACATTACACCTGCTTTTGATTATGGTCGAGCACTCGTGCATTTAGACAATAAACGCTTATCTCAAGCGGAACCAATTTTGAAAAAGTTACTGGAACAAGACCCAAGTAACCCGTTTTACTTGGACGCTATGACGGATTTATACATCGAGAAGAAGCAGCCAGAAAAAGCAACCGAGATGCTCCGCAAAGCGTTATCTCGTAACCCTCAAAATAAAGTATTGACCATTAACTACGCCAATGCGCTACTTGAGGACAATAAAAACGATCAAGCCACGCGAGTTCTTCAAAGATACACTCATGACTATCCTGAAGATACAAATGGCTGGCACCTAATATCGAAGAGCTACCACGCGCTGGGGCGTAGCGATGAAGAGTTGGCTGCTCGAGCAGAAATTTTGGCATTGCGAGCAAATTGGAATAAAGCGATTCAATATTATAGTGAAGCAAGTAAAATGGCCAAGTTGGGCAGCTTAGAGCAAGCGCGATACGATGCCCGTATCGACCAACTCATGATCCAAAGAGATCGATTCATGGCATTACAATAACGAAATGGAGAAAACCATGTCAGTCGTGATTTATCACAACCCTCGTTGCTCAAAGAGCCGTCAAACACTTGAACTGCTTGAGCAAAATGGTGTTACACCGGAAGTCGTCAAATACCTAGACACACCACTTAACGTGGATGAACTAAAAGCGCTGTACGCCCAGCTTGGCTTTTCATCTGTACGTGAAATGATGCGCACTAAAGAAAGTGAATATAAAGAGCTTGGCTTAGGCGAAGACTCCGTCAGCGATGAGCAATTATTCGAAGCAATGGCGAAAAATCCAAAGTTGTTTGAGCGTCCGGTTGTCGTTGCTAACGGCAAAGCAAAAATTGGTCGCCCACCAGAGCAAGTGTTGGATATTTTATAAATGGATTGCCAGATCCTTATTTTGTATTTCAGCCGTCATGGCTCGACAAAACAACTGGCAAGACAAATAGCAAGAGGAGTCGAATCGACTCCTCAATGCCAAGCAATTTTGCGTACAGTTGAAGAATTGTCACCTCACTCACACTCCCCTTCTGATCCAATTGTTACTCTAGAGGAACTAAAAACGTGCGACGGTCTAGCGTTTGGCAGTCCCGTCTGGTTTGGCAACATGGCTGCGCCTTTAAAGCACTTCTGGGATCAGACTACATCTTTATGGGTCAGTGGTGACTTAATCGATAAGCCTGCTTGTGTCTTTACCTCTTCGTCCTCGATGCATGGTGGTCAAGAAACAACGTTACAAAGCATGATGACCCCTTTATTGCATCACGGGATGATGGTTTTGGGCATTCCTTATTCCGAGCCAGAGTTACACACTACGCAGTCCGGAGGCACTCCGTATGGCGCCAGCAGTGTAGGCCATGAGGCAACCCTAAGCAGTGAAGAGATTCGCCTGGCACAACAATTAGGCAAAAGGCTGGCAACTGCAGCGTTAAAACTAAAAGTCTGTTAGTAAAATCAAGGATAGTTAATCGATGTCTGACTCTTTAGACCAAACACCACTCGGTACACAGGCTAAAACCTATCGTTACCTGGCTTTATTTGGCAACTTAGCCTTATTAGCCTGGGTCGCTATTTGGCAGCTTGCGTTATCCCCTCATCCCCACCTCAGCAGCACAACACTTGCTATTGCTTGGTGTATTCCGCTACTACTTCCGTTGCCTGGTATTTTAGCTGGTAAGCCTTACACTCATGCTTGGGCTAACTTTGTTCTTATGCTGTATTTCTTGCATGCGCTGACCATCCTTTATGTGGATGGGGGTGAACGCTGGCTTGCGGCAGTGGAACTGATACTGACTTCACTCGGTTTCGCTGGCAATATTTTGTTTGCTAGAGCGAGAGGCAAAGAGCTAGGTCTTAAGTTGAAACGCCTCTCTCAAGTAGAAAAAGAAGAAAAAGCGAAATTCAATAAATAACGCCAATTGCAGTCAATCACTGATCATTGGTTCGAATACGAATTTAGAAAACAAAAAGAGTCGCTATTGCGACTCTTTTTTATGCTTACCACATTGGTCTTTGATCCTTGCGTTTCACGCCTGGAACGCTACCAAGGAGATTACGATGCCGAGCGCCACTCGTAGATCAAGTCATACTGTTCTCGGGCAGGCTCCACAATCATCGGCTGAGTTGGCTGTGTTTCGTCACTTGCTTCTGCCACAATATCTACTGGTACTTCAGGCTGCGCTTCTTTTGGCGTCGCGGCGTCTTTTGCTTCATTACTCTGAACCAATGGCTCTTCTTCTTGAGTTGAAGCTGGGGCATCAACTTCACCTAAAGGATCTTCAAAAACCATTAATTGAGAAATAGAAGAAGCTTCTTTCTCAAAAGCTTGTTGTGATGCCAAAAGGTGGATGTTGAGCGTTAACTCGTCCCCTTGAACACGCTTAATCTCTGTACCCGCAACCGAATTAAGTTGTTTTAACGCATTCTCTAAACGGAAGAAGTCCGTGGCAGAGGTTACATTAAGGACTTTCACTGCTAGCGCTTTTGAAGACTTTCCTGAAACCACAACTGCACTCTTACTTGCATAGTAGTCTGCGATGCCATCCACCATTTCTGCAATAGCATTAGCACCTGATACAGACCCGCTACGCGGAGAACGTTGCGCTTCTACAATTCTCGTTGGCGACTGGTCGTAGAGTGTCCAACGAATTTGTTCACCTTGAGCCCGTACAACCAAAACGGCGTCAGCTGGGTAGCGCTGGCTAGCTTGACCAATTGGCTCAATAAAGCCGCCCCAAAGATCAGAGACATTAACACCGGTTACATCATCAAAATCCCCAACCGGGATAGTGATTGGTAGGCCTCTTAATTTCGCTGCGCTACGAAGTGCTGCAACATTTGAAGATTCAGAATGTTCCCACGCAATGTTACGATCGTAACCCTGTTCTTCAACCATCCAAACTAAAATATTGGCACGATTTGGCGACCAAGATGGCAATTGTGCTTGTGTTAAAAGAGAGCTGATTTGGTCGTTGTTAAACAACATTTTTAAGCTCGCTTTTCCATCAACCTGCCCATAGCTTAGTTGAGAAATGTAACGCGCACTTGAGCTAAGTGCCTTTTTAATCACTGGATTGCTTAAAGAGGATTGAGAACCGGTCGCTCGAACAATCACATCCTGCATACCTTGTTGACGAGCCAAAGACTCACCGTCGTTCTGCTCACTGTCGATAACCACTTCGGCACGATAGATATCCACCTGAGTTAATGCATATACTGGTAGGGACAACCAACCTATCAGTAAGAGAGCTAAATAGCGCATAGTTTTTATAATCCTCTGAACAAGAACCCGAATAATAAGCAACTATCAAATCTTGAGCAAGGCAAGTACTGAGTAAATTGTCTGTATTATGACCAGCTTTGTTAACTCGGGCCTCAACCAGCACTTCAGTGCTATTTTTTATAATAAACTCATTGCTTATTAAGCTATCTCAACAAGTTAGGCTGTCCATTTTTCATCTTCACGCAAGACACGTAAAAGAGGACAATTTGCAAGCAAGCAACTCTCAAAAGTGCTATTTATGGGAAAAATTCAATCGAAAGTTTGATCTATGCAACATTGCAAACGATTGCAGGATGATAGTATTCGCCGGATTTGTCTGCGTATCTTGAAAATAGGGAATTATTATGAAAAACGCGTTACAAGGCGCTCAAATGCTCTTTGTCGCTTTTGGTGCTTTGGTGCTTGTGCCGCTCCTAACTGGCCTTGATCCAAACGTAGCCCTCTTTGGTGCCGGTGTCGGTACCCTCCTCTTCCAATTAATGACTAAACGTTCTGTTCCCATCTTCCTTGCCTCTTCTTTTGCGTTTATTGCTCCTATTATGTTCGGTATCCAAACTTGGGGTATCGGTGCAACGATGGGCGGCTTGATGGCAGCTGGCTTAGTTTATGTGGCTCTAGGGGCGATGATCAAAGTGCGTGGTGTTGGATTTATCCATAAAATTCTCCCGCCCGTTGTCGTTGGCCCTGTGATCATGGTTATCGGCCTTGGCCTTGCCCCAACAGCAGTGAACATGGCGGTAGGTAAAACTGGTGATGGAGCTGCACAGCTAGTTAATGGTGATGCTGCGATCATTATCTCGGCGGTCTCACTGCTCACAACCATTGTACTCAGCGTTTTTGCAAAAGGCTTTTTGAAGCTCGTTCCTATTGTTGGTGGTATTCTTGCTGGTTACTCTGTTTCTCTATTCTACGGGGTGGTTGATTTCACTCCCGTAGAACAAGCGGCTTGGCTAGCCATGCCAAACTTCACCGCGCCAGAGTTCAATATCAACGCAATTTTGTTCATGATTCCTGTCGCTATCGCACCTGCGGTTGAGCACGTAGGTGACATGCTTGCTATCTCAAACGTTACAGGTAAAAACTACCTGAAAAAACCAGGCCTTCACCGCACAATCGCAGGTGACGGGGTGGCAACTATCGCAGCTTCGATGGTGGGTGCTCCACCAAACACCACTTACAGTGAAGTAACAGGAGCGGTAATGCTAACCAAAGCATTTAACCCTGTGATCATGACTTGGGCAGCAATCACCGCAATCGTACTTGCATTGGTAGGTAAGCTAGGTGCGGTTCTTCAAACGATTCCAGTTCCTGTTATGGGCGGCATCATGATTCTGCTGTTCGGCTCCATCGCAACGGTAGGCCTCAACACACTGATCAAGAATAACGTTGATTTACATAAGTCTCGTAACCTAGTGATTGTTGCCGTAACACTTGTGTTTGGCATTGGTGGTATGGCTTTCGGTATTGGTGAGTTCAGTCTACAAGGTGTGAGCCTATGCGGTATCGTGGCAATTATTCTTAACCTTGTGCTACCAAACGATTTAGGTGAAAACCACGTTGTGGATAACGCACAAATGGAAGAAGAAAGCGCGAAATAGTTCGTTTGCGCCGCTTTATTAGTTGGCGTGTCTTACTCTTCTCCTCTTGTAGATACAAAAAAGGCTTGGTTTTCACCAAGCCTTTTTCTGTTCAGTCATAGTAATACATCAAAGAATTACTTAGTACCGAAGATCTTATCACCTGCATCGCCTAGACCCGGAACGATGTAGCCTTTGTCATTAAGCTTCTCATCGATTGCCGCAGTGTATAGCTCAACATCTGGGTGCGCTTTTTCTAGCGCTTCAATACCTTCTGGTGCAGCAACAAGTACTAGCACTTTGATTTGGTTACAACCTTTCTCTTTTAGGAGATCGATCGTAGCAATCATAGAACCACCTGTTGCAAGCATTGGGTCAACAACAAGCGCAATACGCTCCTCGATGTTTGAAGCAAGCTTGTTGAAGTAAGGAACTGGCTCAAGCGTTTCTTCATCACGGTAAATACCCACAACACTGATACGTGCGCTTGGCATGTGCTCAAGAACTCCATCCATCATGCCTAGACCTGCACGTAAGATTGGCACTACGGTTACTTTTTTACCTTTAATCTGGTCTACTTCTACCGGACCGTTCCAACCATCAATGGTCACTTTTTCTGTTTCAAAGTCTGACGTTGCTTCGTAAGTAAGTAGGCTACCGACCTCAGTCGCTAACTCACGAAAACGTTTTGTGCTGATGTCACCTTCTCTCATTAGACCAATTTTATGTTTTACTAGAGGGTGCTTTACTTCAACAACTTTCATGTCCATCTCCGGCTATAGTTGGCAATATTTAAACAAACCTTCAGATTATACATGATTTTCACAGGGATATCAGGATAAATCACTAAAGAAAAAAACAGACGCAAACGTTTGCTATCTATGTTTAAGCACTGTTAGAATAGCGCCGTTTTCATATCCAACTTAATACCGAGGACTTCCCTGTGAGTGGTAACAACTCTTCTCTTAGCTATAAAGACGCTGGTGTAGATATTGATGCAGGCAACGCGCTTGTGGATCGTATTAAGGGTGCGGTAAAACGTACTCGTCGCCCTGAAGTTATGGGTGGTATCGGTGGTTTTGGCGCGCTATGCGAATTGCCAACTAAATACAAACAACCTGTACTGGTTTCTGGTACTGATGGCGTTGGCACAAAACTTCGCCTAGCACTGGATATGAATAAGCACGACACGATTGGCATCGACCTAGTGGCAATGTGTGTAAATGATCTTATCGTGCAAGGCGCAGAGCCACTGTTTTTCCTAGATTACTATGCAACAGGCAAACTAGACGTTGATACCGCAGCGGATGTTGTTTCAGGTATCGCAGAAGGGTGTGTTCAAGCAGGTTGTGCCCTAATTGGTGGCGAAACTGCGGAGATGCCTGGCATGTATGAAGGCGAAGACTACGACGTAGCTGGTTTCTGTGTTGGCGTAGTAGAAAAAGAAGACGTGATTGACGGCACGAAAGTCGCTGCTGGTGATGCACTTATCGCTGTTGGCTCAAGCGGCCCACACTCAAACGGTTACTCCCTTATCCGTAAGATCCTAGAAGTATCTGGTGCAGATAAGAGCGAAGAGCTAGCAGGCCGCACTATTGGTGAGCACCTACTAGAACCAACAAAAATTTACATCAAGTCAGCACTCAAGATGATTGAGAAACACGACATCCATGCGATTTCTCATATCACTGGTGGTGGTTTCTGGGAAAACATCCCACGCGTACTGCCTGAAGGCACGAAAGCAGTTATCGATGGTAACAGTTGGGAATGGCCAGTTATCTTCAAGTGGCTACAAGAGAAAGGCAACGTCGACACACACGAAATGTACCGCACATTCAACTGTGGTGTAGGTCTAATCGTCGCACTACCGAAAGACCAGGCAGATGCAGCAGTTGCTCTTCTTAAAGAAGAAGGCGAAAACGCGTGGGTGATTGGTCAAATCGCACAAGCAGACGCGAACGAAGAGCAAGTTGAAATCCAATAATTTGCAAATCGAGCTCAAAAGATAAGAAGAATGAGGACACTAGATGACTAGGTCCTCATTTTGCTATCTAGAACACTAAAAACCATTCTATTAGTAGGTAGTTTAGAAGCTACATAACTCCAACCTACAATACCAAGGCGCTCTCGACATCATGAAAAACCATACCCTAAAAAACATTGTGGTCCTCATCTCGGGTAACGGAAGTAACCTGCAAGCTATCTTGGAATCTTGCGAAGACAGCATGCCAAACGCACGAGTGGCAGCCGTGTTCTCTAACAAAGCAGATGCTTTTGGTTTAGAACGTGCAAAAAAGTTTGATGTGGACGGTCACTTTGTCGACCCTAAAGCATTCAGCTCGCGTGAAAGCTTTGATGCAGAGCTAATGAGTCAAATAGATGAATACCAACCAGACGTGATTATTCTTGCTGGTTACATGCGCATTCTGAGCAGCGCATTTGTTTCTCATTACATGGGTAAGATGATCAATATCCACCCTTCTCTTCTACCAAAATATCCTGGGCTACACACACACCAGAGAGCAATTGATGCTGGCGATAAAGAACATGGTACGAGTGTGCACTTTGTAACGGAAGAGCTTGATGGTGGCCCTGTCATACTGCAAGCAAAAGTTCCTGTGTTCGAAGACGATGATGCTAGTGTACTTGCGGCACGTGTTCAGGCGCAGGAGCACCGAATCTACCCTATGGTGGCTAAGTGGCTGGTAGACGAGCGGTTGATCATGAAGGATGGTAAAGCCTATTTAGATGGCGCAGAGCTTGGCGTACATGGGTACGCCTCAGATGAGTAGCCCTGAATAATAAACTCCAAGCACAAAAGAGCAGCCTGAGGGCTGCTCTTTTGTGTTTTCAATACTTATAAACTTGATTCAAGAAAACCATGGTGAGACTAGAAACCTAAAACCCAACATTCTAAAAATCCCATAACCACTCGAGTAGCATAACACTCGGAAAGTAGATTCTGAATCTGGTTCGTTCTTCACCGTTCAGAATAACGTCGTCTTTTATGAGAAATCTCTATCAATTACGTCTTTACAGCAAGCCTTAGCGAGACTAGGACTCTACTACCAGCACTCTAGAAAGTAAGAATGCTCATCCGTATCCACCCTCGGTTTAAAACGCATAAAAATAAAGCTCGCGATTAAGCGAGCTTTATTTTTATATTCAGAGTAAGAGACCATCACTCTAACGGTTCGGTTGGCGCTTGATTGCCCGGCTTAGCCGCCGCAAACGGCACATTTACCAGTTCAGAGGCATTATTTTTGACTAGTTCACCTAGGTGAAACAAGCCGTATTCGCCAGGTTTCATACGCTGCCAAGCTTCGTTGCCCGTCAAAGGTTGAGTTGCGATCACAGAAACGATGTCATGTGGCGTGGTTTCTTCTTGGAAGTTAATTTCCACATCTTCATCAAGCAAAGCAGCTTTTCCAAACGGTGCGCGTCTTGTGATCCAATACAAATGATTGGTGCAATACGTCATTACATACTCACCATCACTCAGAAGCATGTTAAATACACCCTTCTCTCTTAGCTCATCACAACATTTAGCAACATATAAGAACACCGACTCCATATCCTTTGGTGGCTCAGGATATCGATCTTCCATTTGCTTCAACAACCAGCAAAATGCCAGTTCACTATCTGTCTCACCGACAGGTCGATGTCGACCTGTATGCAAGTCTTGGTAGCCAGAGAGCTGACCGTTATGCGCAAACGTCCAATACCTACCCCACAGCTCACGTGTAAAGGGATGAGTATTTTCTAAATTAACACCACCACGATTCGCCTGTCGGATATGACTAACGACCGCACGACTTTTGATGGGATAATTTTGTACCAACTCTGCTATTTTAGACTCACAACTTGGCTTGGGATCTTTGAAGGTTCGAAAGCCCTTCCCTTCGTAGAAGGTGATCCCCCATCCGTCACGGTGTGGGCCAGTTCGACCTCCACGCTGCATGAGCCCAGTAAAACTGAAACAAATATCTGTTGGAACATTGGCGCTCATACCGAGCAATTCACACATGGTTTAAAAAACTCCCTAACAACACAGCTCGAAACGGTGGCCGTAAAACGATTATTCCATCTCTTTTTCAATCAACTGGATGATGATATGAATAATCTTAATATGAATTTCCTGAATGCGGTCTGCATAACCAAAGTGTGGCACGCGAATTTCAATATCTGCAAGGCCTGCCATTTTGCCGCCATCTTTGCCTGTTAGCGCAATCGTCTTCATGCCTTTCGCTTGTGCTGCTTCAATCGCTTTCAGGATGTTACCTGAGTTACCTGACGTCGACAGACCAAACAGTACGTCACCTTTTCGACCAACCGCTTCTACATAACGTGAAAACACGAAGTCATAACCAAAGTCATTACTCACACAAGAAAGGTGGCTTGGATCTGAAATAGCAATACCAGCATAGCCAGGACGATTTTCTCGATAACGGCCTGTTAGCTCTTCGGCAAAGTGCATTGAATCACAGTGAGAACCACCGTTACCACACGACAATACTTTACCATCTTGCTTGAATGAGTCAGCAATCATTTTCGCCGCTGCTTCGATTTGCGCAATGTTATGGTCATCGCTTAAAAATTTGTTGAGCACTTCAGCAGCTTCGTTTAATTCACTTCTAATCAGATCATGGTACATAAGACGTTCTCTTTATTATTTCGGCTTCAGTCAGCTCTAGACTCACTGAGCAAATTGTTCTGATACCAATTTGGTATCGGACATTTCATAAACCTGAACTCGGGTTTGATTACTCTGAGTTTACCCACAAACGAGAATTAGTGTCGATAGTGAACCAACAGATTTAGATTAGTGATGGTAATAAACTTGTCAACTTGCTCATGAAACCATCACTCAAATCTCAACTTTAGAATTTTAACTCTACTTAGATCACTTTTTATCCAATCTTATGTTTTACATTTCCTTAATATTTTGATTACACTTAAACCAACTGGTTAGACCTCTTACCTAACATGCAGACGTACAAAACTTATAAAGTCTGAAAAGGAAAATATATATGGACATCTTGCTCTCAATCATCACGATGGCGATCGTGCTAGGCATTACGCTCTACCACCGCATGTCTCTCGTGAAATCTATTAGCTTACTCACCGCAGCCATGCTGGCTCTTACAGTAGCTGGTACTGTCGGCGTTATTGGCTGGGCTATTTACGTTCTCGCCGCAGCTGTGCTCGCGGTTCCTGGCGTACGTCAGTCTTTAATTAGCCGCAAAGCGTTAGTGCTTTTCAAGAAAGTGCTGCCAGCTATGTCTCAAACCGAAAAAGAAGCGTTAGACGCAGGTACCGTCTGGTGGGAAGCCGAACTGTTTAAAGGCAAACCAGAGTGGCAAAAGCTGCACGCGATTCAAGCACCTAAGTTAAGTGCGGAAGAACAAGCCTTTTTAGACGGCCCTGTGAATGAAGTGTGCGCCATGGTGAGTGATTTCCAAGTGACCCATGAACTCGCGGACTTACCGCCAGAAGTTTGGCAATACCTGAAAGATCATAAGTTCTTCGCCATGATCATTAAGAAAAAGTACGGTGGTCTGGAATTCTCAGCATACGCGCAATCTTTGGTACTACAAAAATTAACGGGTGTTTCTGGCGTTCTATCGTCTACCGTTGGTGTTCCTAACTCTTTGGGCCCAGGTGAGCTACTGCAACACTACGGTACTGAAGATCAAAAAAATCATTACTTACCGCGCCTAGCTGAAGGTAAGGAAATCCCTTGTTTCGCCCTAACAAGTCCAGAAGCGGGTTCTGACGCTGGATCTATTCCAGATTACGGTGTGGTCTGTAAAGGCGAATGGGAAGGAAAAGAAGTACTGGGTATGCGCCTGACTTGGAACAAGCGCTACATCACCCTAGCGCCAGTCGCAACGGTACTAGGCTTAGCATTTAAACTTCGCGATCCTGAAGGTTTGCTAGGCGACAAAGAAGATCTTGGCATCACTTGTGCGCTTATCCCAACTGATGTCAAAGGTGTTGAGATTGGTAACCGACACTTCCCACTCAATGTACCATTCCAAAATGGTCCAACGCGCGGTAAAGACATCTTTGTTCCTATCGATTTCATTATCGGTGGCGAAAAAATGGCGGGCCAAGGTTGGCGTATGCTGGTTGAGTGTCTGTCGGTTGGACGTGGTATCACGCTACCTTCAAACTCAACAGGTGGCATCAAAACTGCGGCAATGGCAACCGGTGCTTACTCACGTATTCGTCGTCAGTTCAAACAGCCTATCGGCCATATGGAAGGGGTTGAAGAACCATTAGCACGCTTGGGTGGTAATGCTTACGTGATGGATGCAGCAAGCAACTTAACCGTTGCGGGTATCGACTTAGGTGAAAAGCCATCAGTAATCTCAGCTATCGTGAAGTATCACTGTACGCACCGCGGCCAGCAAAGCATCATCGATGCAATGGACATCGTAGGCGGTAAAGGTATCTGTATGGGACCTTCTAACTTCCTAGCTCGTGGTTACCAAGGTGCGCCAATCGCGGTAACGGTTGAGGGTGCTAACATTCTAACACGCTCAATGATCATCTTTGGCCAAGGCGCAATCCGTTGCCATCCGTACGTTCTTGAAGAAATGAACGCGGCGTATTCTGAAGCAAGTAATGCTGTCGAGAAATTTGATAAAGCGCTTGCTGGTCACGTGAGCTTTACAATGAGTAACCTAGTGCGCTGTATCTGGTTTGGTTTGAGCGACGGTCTGGGCTCTTCATCACCAACCAAAGATGCAACCAAGCGTTACTACCAACAATTGAACCGTTACAGTGCAAACCTTGCTCTGCTATCGGATATCTCAATGGCGGTGCTAGGTGGCTCTTTGAAGCGTAAAGAGCGTCTATCAGCACGTCTTGGTGACATTCTAAGCCAGCTATATTTGAGCTCTGCGACGTTGAAACGTTTTGAGCAAGATGGCCGTCCAGTAGAAGATTTACCATTAGTACACTGGGGTCTACAAGACAGTTTGAAACAAGCGGAAGTGGCAGTAGATGAGTTCTTAGCAAACTTCCCGAACAAAGTGATTGGCCGTGCGCTACGCGTATTAATCATGCCATTTGGTCGCGTACGCAAAGCACCAAGCGATAAACTAGACAGTAAAGTGGCGCGCATTCTACAAACGCCAAGTGCAACGCGCTCACGCATTGGTCGCGGTCAATACCTTGAACCAACCGAGCACAACGCAGCAGGTAAGATTGAGCTTGCACTATCAGTCATTCTTCAAGCTGAACCTGTGTTTGACAAAGTATGTAAAGCGCAGGGTAAGCGTCGCCCATTCTTACGTTTGGATATGATTGCTCAGGAAGGGCTAGAGCAAGGCTTTATCACGCAAGAAGAAGCCGATCTACTCAGAGAAGCGGAACAGCATCGTCTAGATACAATCAACGTTGACGATTTTGAGCCGGAACTGCTTGCCGCAAAGCCGCTATACCCTCAGATGGATAGCGTCGCGTAACTCTAGAATCTGAGACCACAAACGGGAGTATCAGCTCCCGTTTTTTTATTGCTTCCAGAATTGGATTCATAACACCTCACACTACAAAGCCCTCCCTGCGCAATAAAATCCTCGCATTCCGCTCTTTCCCCCAATTTCCAGTGATAACTAACTCACAGACGTTCCAACTAAGCGGTGTATACTTTAAGTAACTCACTCACATATATGGTAAATCCGTTGGCTAAAATATTACTCGCACAGTGGTTCCCAGGGCTTGTTCAGCTTAAGCATTATCAAAAAGAATGGTTTGTTAACGACTTCAGAGCCGCCTTTTCTGTTGTCGCGGTTGCACTGCCAGTTGCCATAGCTTATGCACAGTTAACTGGTGTATCCGCAATTGTCGGTCTGTATTCGTGTGTACTGCCAATGTTGGTTTACGCCATGATGGGCACATCTCGGCAACTCATTGTCGGACCCGATGCAGCAACCTGTGCAGTGATCGCTGCTGTTGTGACACCACTTGCCGCAGGTGACCCCACAAAACATTGGCAGTTGGTTATGACCATGACAGCGATGACGGGGATTTGGTGTGTACTGGCAAGTCGTTTCAAGCTAGGAGTATTTGCAGATTTCCTTTCTCGCCCGATTCTTTTGGGTCTACTCAACGGTGTTGCTCTCACAATTATCGTTGGTCAGTTTGCGAAAGTAGTCGGTTTGAAATACGAGCAACGTTATTTACTGGAACGTTTATGGGAAGCTCCACAACGATTAACCGATCTTCATTGGCCTACTGTAACTCTGAGTATCGTGACAGTTGTCGTTTATTTGCTCACCAAACGCTACCGACCAACTTGGCCTGCTGCCATGCTGGCGATCCTCGTAACTACTGCGTCAGTTTGGTTTTTCCATTTACAAGAGATGGGCGTATCGGTTGTCGGACTCACTCAAGGTGGCTTCCCTCAGTTTCAAACACCGGAATTTGAGCTAGGTGAAGTTCGTGAACTAGTAGTCCCGGCGCTCAACCTTGCGATTGTCAGTTTTGTTAGCATGATGCTCACCGCCCGCAGTTTCGCGGCTAAAAACGGTTATGATATTGATGCAAATAAAGAGTTTCAGGCGTTGGGTTTTGCCAACATTGCCTCAGCGTTTTCACAAGGTTTCGCGATAAGCGGCGCTGACTCACGCACAGCCGTTAATGATGCAAATGGTGGTAAATCTCAATTAGTTTCGATTGTCGCTGCAATCACCATTGCCATTATTGCGGTATTTATTTATGAGCCTTTACAGTTCATCCCTATCGCTTCACTTGGTGTTGTATTGATCATTGCGTCCCTATCGCTGCTCGATCTTAAAGCAATTTGGAAATTAAAATCTCGTGACAAAGATGCATTTTATCTGGCCATCATTACTTTTATTTCTGTGTTGATCGTGGGTGTAATACCGGGGATCACTTTGGCGGTATTGCTAGGGCTGTTTCAATTTTTACGGATTGTCATGCGGCCGAGTGATCAGCTACTTGGCTTGGATGAAAAAGGCACCATTCGGACCATCGACGACTCAGGAAAAGCTTCGCCTATTCCTGGAATGGTGATTTACCGCTTTAACTCACCGCTAACTTACTTCAATGCTCCTTACTTTAAACGTAGAGTGTTAGAGCAGGCAGAGCATCACAAAGACGCAAGTTGCGTTGTCATCGACGCCGTGTCGAGCTTTACTCACTTGGATCTCAGTGTGATGGCAACACTGGCAGATATTCACAATACTTTGAAAAAGAGAGGCGTACGCTTAATCCTCGCAGGAAGGAAACGACGTCTTCGTCAATGGTGTGAGCTTACTGGTATCAGCACCAGTGAAGGAGGCATCTTACTGCGAGCTGATATGTACCTTGCCATTAAACTTAGTGGCTGTTACATCAGTGCTGTGGGTGAGGGACAAATTCCTACTGTTCAAAAAGAGCCTGATTTAGAGCAGCCACCCAAACCAATTCCAGAAGTGGCTTAAATAGAAATTTAATATAGAAAACAGGAAATTAAACTCCTGTTTTCTAGTGCTTATCTTCACAGCTGAATACGTGTTATGCCTTTGGCTTAAACTTTTTTGTCATCCCTTGGCTTTTAGGAGCCACCAGCCTATAACCAAGCTTTTCGTAAAAGACCGGTTCATCAGCAATCATAGAAACGTAAGAGCCTTCAAGTGCAACAGAAGAAAGATAACCGTCGATGTATTCCATGACTTTTCTACCTAAACCGTTACCTTGATAATCAGAGTCAACGGCAACGTCGACAATTTCGAAGTTACACGCCCCGTCACCAACAACCCGACCCATTGCAATGAGCTTTCCTTCATCCCGAACAGATACGCCATATAACGAATTGGGTAGACCAATTTCAGCAGCTTTCAACGATTTGGGTGATAGCCCGGCTTTGATACGCATATCACAGTATTCTTTCGGGCTTGGCACATGCTCTTCATATCTTATTGTCATTATGTACTACTCCTTTGTATCACCTTGGAGCTTACATAACTAAACTGTATAAATAAACAGTTAAACGTTGGAAAGATGTTCCCATTAAGCACACAAAGTATCAGGTCTAGAAAAGAAGCCACCGACAACTCTGACGCCATAATAGATATAAGTTGCTCTGAAGCTAGACATTCCTTTTTCTAAACATGTTTCTCTCAACAACGTATCCGCATGCTTTCGAGCACTTTGTGGCAACACCTCTTCCCTCATGAGTTGGTAAAGAGCATCATGCACTAAAGAAGCTTTCATAATGTTTTTTGTGTCTAACGCTGGCCCACTCGCTCCATCCCATGCATAGCCCTTTTTAATCGTTAACACGCCTTGTTTGGACAAACTAAGAAAAGGGCTGTCATACGCGTTACTCACTGAAATGTGAGTCTCAATCTTTTCTTCAGAATGGAGAGTGTATTTATACTTCTGACGCTTTTTGTATTTCATCAGAGATCTCGCGTTTACTTATTCTTATTTATCACGCACAGCTGAATATTTATCCAGAAACCCTACAAGATCGGCTCTTGTTATTATGGCGTACTACCTATTACAAAGCCCAAATCAATATAAATAGAACTCCATGCAATCAATAAAGCCAGAACCCCTGACTTTATTGATCAAAATTCAACCAGCAATCCTTATTCTGAAGGAAGTCTACTCAATTTTTTATGGATATCTTCTACAAAATTGGCTTGTTCACTTGGAGAAACCTCTAGAACATAATGAAAAAACGGACTTGTATGCTCAGTAATTTTATACTCTTCACTTAACAGCTTAATTACTTGTTCATGATTAAATCGTGCGGAGACTAAGCCACTCTCGGTTTCTTGAGTTATAACTATATAGTGAGCGGTTGGAAAAACCGTAAACCTTCCTTCGACAGGAAACCAGGGAGCAAAAGAAATAATCTCATCATCAATTATGTATGCTTGAGGTTTACTGACATAAGTGTAAGGGTACTTTTCATCTAAATAGGGTCTTGCTGTATCAAACAAGCCATCATAATAAGTTGGTATTTCTACTTTTTGGATTTTACTTAAGGGATCAAAAGTGAAGGTATCAAGTGATTTTAAATTATTACTTCCCGCACCTGGATTATTAATAGAAGAGCAACCTACAATTATCACTGCACAAAAAAAAGCTAAAATTTTATTCATTATTTCTTTATCTTTAATTGATTATTTTGAAAGTTAGTCACATTAAAAATGCAGCCAATTTAGAAAGTAAAAATGATATATTATTTATATAAAATCCCAAACATATATTTGAGTACAGTAAACTTAAATATTCATAATTTATCCATTTTTCTTCTTCCAATTTGGTAACTTGAAAAAAACGGAGCCGATTGGCTCCGTTTCTCGCTTTATGTGTGTGTTACTACTATTTCTTTGGTACTTCTAATTGCATCTCTGGCATGGCATCGCGCTTCGCTTTAATTTTGCGCCAGACTATCCATGCAATGATCACAATCAGCAGCATTATCAAATTACCCACCGCGATAATAATCATGCTGCGCTTACGCTCAGCCTCTCGCTCAGCGATAATTTGCTTTTCCATTTCAATACGGCGCTGTTCGGCTAATTCAGCTTCTTTTGCAATTCGAGCAGCTTCTAGATCAACTTCATCAACAACACTGAAGGTTTGCTCTGGGATAGGAAACACCAACGAGCGCTGAGTTGCAAAATCAGTGGCAAAGATCTCGCCGCGCCATGCGTACTTACCAAGCTCAGCATCGTTATTGAGGTTCAACGTAACTCTCATTCCATCTTTAGAGACCTGTCCTTGGCTGTAACTAATGAAACCATCGGGAGCGTCCTTTTTCACTGTGACTGCAATAGAGCCTGGTGCAATCATACCTTGCTCGCCACTCACCACTAATTGGTGTGGCTTATCGGGATTACGAGCCTGAATAAAAGTACGAGAGATTGGGTTCGGATAAACCAAGATGACTTGTTCTTGCGCTCGTAAGAATACGCCATTGCCAGACGTGATGCGAGCGCGGTACTTACCAGGCTCAACGTCTATTGGGAGCTGAACCGTGCACACTCCATCCCCTGCTTTTTCATCCAAGCCGCGGCCGTCATCAGAAAACTCACCCACAACCATCGGCACTGGACGAGCTTCTTTGATCAGCTCATCTTCATTTTCGACAAACTTGGTAAATGTCACGCGCAGATTCACGCGATCAAGGAAGTCGCGCAATACAAGAGGTTTGCCGTCGGAGGTCAGGCGAGCTGTAAACTTAAGCGCTTCCCCATTATATAATCGGTTTGGGAACAGATCCGTACTGAGCTTTAGGTGAGAAATTAAGCGGATGTTATTTTTAGGCGTAACTTTCCCCACAGCCTGCCATGGACCTGGCATAGGGTTATCAACGGAAATAATATCGAGTGAGGCTTCTTGATACCAACGTACATTGTCGTAAGAGCCCCAAGCATAGTATTTTTTACCGTCAGGACGGACTAAAACAACTGGCTGAGAACTTTGCTCACGATAAACCAAAAACGTGATCTGCTCGATGGTTGGATCAACTCGAAAGCGATTGTCTAATAAAGACATTGTAGATTCACTCGCAGCACTCGAGAGACTACTCCATATCGCTAAAAACGCGACCAACAAAGCCCTCAACATAGCTTCTCCTATTGATGCCAAATACAGTCGTTCACCAACTCTAATCTTTTTTGGTGAGCTTCTAGTTCATCGGCACTTGCGCGCAAAACCTTTAGCGCTTTTCTTCCTTCAATACGACGAATGGTTTCTACTCCACCCTCTTGTTTATTCGCGTTAAATTCTAGACTCGTTTGACCACCCGTCATAAAGAGGTAAACGTCGGCTAGAATCTCCGCATCGAGCAAAGCTCCGTGGAGAGTACGGTGCGAGTTATCAATACCGTAACGTTCACATAAGATATCAAGGTTGTTTCGCTTACCAGGGAAGATTTTCTTCGCCATAGCAAGGGTGTCGGTCACCTTGCAGTAGTCGTCCGTTTTGCCGATGTTAGGATCGAGCATGCCAAACTCGTAATCCATAAAGCCGGTATCGAAGGGCGCGTTGTGGGCAACAAGTTCTGCGCCTTTAATAAACTCAAGAAACTCTTGGTGCACGCTCGCGTATTCCGGTTTATCAACCAAGAATTCATCCGTAATACCGTGAACTTCAACCGCTTCTGGTTGGATTTCACGATCGGGTTTTAAATAAACGTGGAAGTGACGACCAGTCAGCTTACGGTTGATGATCTCCACGGCACCGATTTCAATAATACGGTGTCCCATGTAGTGAGGACCACCCTCGCGGTTCATACCTGTGGTTTCGGTATCGAGAACGACAATGCGGTTATATTCAGAATTGCTGCTGGTATTCATAAGGTTATGTATGTCAGACTATGCTTTATTAAATGTTTCGGCTAATAGTACCAAAAAATATGACCAAACACGTTGAGATTTTCACTGACGGTTCTTGTTTAGGTAACCCAGGACCAGGTGGTTACGGCATAGTATTGCGTTACAAAGACGTAGAAAAGACACTTTCCAAAGGCTATACGTTAACTACCAACAACCGCATGGAAATGTTGGCGGCTGTCGTCGCGCTGCAGACGTTAAAACAACCTTGCAAAGTCACTTTAACGACTGACAGCCAATATGTGCGCCAAGGTATTACTCAGTGGATCCATAACTGGAAGAAGCGTGGTTGGAAAACAGCGGATAAAAAACCCGTGAAGAATGCCGATTTATGGCAAGCTCTAGACAAAGAAACCGCACGCCATCAAGTTGAATGGCATTGGGTAAAAGGCCACGCGGGCCATCGTGAGAACGAAATGTGTGATGAGCTAGCCCGGACTGCTGCAGAAAACCCAACTGAGGAAGATACAGGTTACCAACCCTCTTAGCGAGATTCTTTCCTCATAGTGTTACCCTCTCGATTCATCACCCCAAGTGGTGTGAGCTTTTTCTTCAAGCGCCAATGCGGTTTGATAGGCTTGAGAGGGTATGTCCGTTTCCGCGCGACTATGTAATACAAACTCCCAGCGGGTGATGCCCAATCACCAAGACTATTTTCCAACCATGTCCACATCGTACGGTAACGTTTCATCGGAAACAGCGCATAACTATCACAATGAATCACTTGATAATTAAGTAACCCTAACCAATCTTTGATGCGGTTCGACGTAAACATTCGTCCACTCCAAGGCAAATTATGTTTACGCCATGGAAGTAAACTCGCTAATCCAGTCAAGCTTAATGGGTTGAATCCAGTAATAATTACATAGCCATCATCCATCATCACTCTATCGACTTCACGCAACAAACGATGTGGATCGCTTGCATAGTCGAGCTGATGAGCGAGTATCACAACATCAAAGCTTTTTTCCAAAAAGGGTAATTCGTAACCATCTGCAATCACATTATGCAACGGGTTCTGGATATCTACGTTGACTTGGTGTTGAATGTTACAATTACAGCTGGTTAGCTCACAGCTCAACCCGCCCAGTTTGAGCATATGGTAGCCGAAGAGTTTCGGACACCATTCATCAAGTCGGGTCTGGATTGACTCAAGCACCCACGGACCGTTGTTCATTGCTGACCAAGTCGACGGGTGTGGTATAGTTTTGTTGCTGAGTGCTGGTTTCATTAACCACCTGACTAAAATGGGTGACGGAGAACGAATCGTGTTAGAGATCAAAAGCATACCCGCATTTAATGATAATTACATCTGGCTGATACAAAATAGCGATAAGCGCTGCGCAGTCGTTGATCCGGGCGATGCGAAGCCAGTATTAGAATTTCTGCAGGCTAACGAATTAACTTTAGAAGCGATTTTAATTACGCACCACCACAACGATCACATTGGTGGCGTTCCAGACTTAGTGCGTGCATTTCCTGACGTCGCCGTTGTGGGCCCAAAATCAGAGCCAATTCCAACCCTAACGACACCAATGGAAGAAGGCGACAAGCTGGAGTTGTTTGGTGAGATTTTCTTAGTACTTGGGTTACCCGGCCATACTTTGGGCCATATCGGTTACGTTGGGGACGGAAAACTGTTTTGCGGTGATGTGCTCTTTTCTGCTGGCTGCGGTCGTATTTTTGAAGGTACGCCTGAGCAAATGTTTGAATCACTGAGCAAACTAACGTCTCTACCAGAAGAAACTCAAGTCTTCTGCGCGCATGAATACACCGCGAGTAACGTGGCGTTTGCTCTAGCGGTTGAACCTGACAATGAGCAACTTCGCCAATATCGCGACGATGTAAACCGACTGCGAGCACTCAACATTCCGACACTTCCAACAACAATACGCAAAGAAAAGTGGATTAATCCGTTCTTGCGAACCTCTAACCCTGACGTGGTTCAATCTGTTGCTAGTCGCATTAAAAATAGCGATCCATGCTCGGTTTTTACTGCTTTACGCGAGTGGAAGAACGAATTTTAACCATTTTCTGCTTGTAAGTTTGCAAGACCCCAGTATTATCAGGGACTGATTTTTCGAGAAGCGCCACTGGCGCTTCTCTTACGTTTGGGGTTGATATAAATCTATTTGAATTTCTCCCCATTGCATAATTAGAAGCTCTTTGCCTCTATAAATTAGTTAGTGTTTAAAAGATGTCTATTATCTTGCGACTGCCACGCACATTACGTTGCGCGACAGGCAGGTGAAGATAAACAGGCCCTAAATAGGCTGAATCCATGCGTTTGAAGTATACTTGGGCGTTGGCGTTGTTATTATCTGGCTGTCAATTGACTCAGTCAGATTCAACGTCTTCTACACCAGAAACCAATAAATCTGAGCAGACTGCAAAGCAAAATGCAGTAAAAGCTCAACCGGGCAATAAATCGTCACTAGCAAAAAAATCCGCTAACGACGCGCCTAAAGTTCTCTCCCCCCAAGAACAAGAAGATGTGTGGCAACGTATCGCCATGCAGCTGGACATGGATATCCCAAACCACAAGAAAGTGGACTACTACCGTACGTGGTATTTAAAGCACCCAAATCACCTTTACACGGTATCTAAGCGTGCGACTCCTTTTCTATACATGATCACAAAACGTATCGAAGAGCGCGGACTCCCAATGGAGCTTGCATTACTTCCTGTAGTGGAAAGTTCATTCGATGCCTTTGCCTACTCACATGGTAGCGCGGCTGGGTTGTGGCAATTTGTCCCAGGCACCGGAAAAATGATGGGACTAGAGCAAAACTACTGGTATGACGGTCGCAGAGATGTGGCAGCAGCAACGGATGCAGCGCTGGACTACCTAGTACAACTAAACGAGCGTTTTGATGGTAACTGGGAACATGCAATCGCCGCTTATAACAGCGGTGGAGGCCGAGTTTCTAGCGCAATTCGTAAGAATAAAAAGCTCGGTAAACCTATCGATTTCTTCTCATTAGACTTACCAAAAGAGACCAGCAGTTACGTTCCTAAGCTATTGGCCTTGGCTGACGTTATCGCAAACCAAGACAAGTACGGACTTAATATTCCTGCAATTCCAAACAAGCCTGTTCTAACGCTTGTTGATCCAGAAGAGCAGTTAGATCTGGCTATTGCCGCAGATTATGCCGGCATTAGCGTAAAAGAGTTGCAGAGTTACAACCCAGCATACAACCAGTGGTCGACAGCGCCTGAGGGGCCGCACCAACTTTTGATTCCCGTAGAGAAAAAAGAGACTTTTCTCACCAAGGTGGAGAAAAATCGCGGTAAAGGGATGAAGGTCGCTCGCTACAAGGTGAAATCTGGTGACTCTTTAAGCGTGCTAGCTAATAAATACGGCACAACCACGAAAGTCATTCGACGTGCCAACGGCCTATCGAATAACAACATTCGTATTGGTCAATACCTATTGATTCCGACATCAACAAAAGACGATGCAAAATATGCATTAACGGCACAAAACCGATTAAACAAGACTCAATCTCGTGCTCGTGGTCAACTCAAGCTCACCCATGTCGTTCAGTCTGGAGAAAGTTTGTGGTCAATCGCACGTAACAATAAAGTGTCGTATAAATCGTTAGCTAAATGGAATGGTATGGGCCCTAAAGATCCATTGCGTGTGGGTCAAAAGCTAGTGATTTGGAAGGACTCAGACAAAGGTTCTGTGATCCGTACCGTTTTCTACAACGTTCGCTCTGGCGACACCATTAGCGGCATTGCAAGCAAGTTCAAAGTAAAAACGAACGACATCGTGAAATGGAACTCGCTACACAAGAAAAAATACTTACAACCAGGTCAAAAGCTTAAGTTGTACGTTGACGTAACGAAGGTAAGTGTATGAACCCATCAAGCAATCCACTTGTGATGCTGTTGGACATTTTTCGTTCTCCAACATCTTGTTTTCTTGCGCTTTATCAACGCGGTGGATGGGGATGGCAACCGTTCATCTTCCTGATGCTTAGTCCGTTTTTATTCTGGGGTGCTTACTTTTCGAATGTCGATTTCACGTGGCTCAGTGACCAACTTGCTGCGCAATTTCAGCAAATCGACCCGAAGCAGATTGAGCTATTAGAACCAAACACGCTAATGGCAAGCGCGATCATCAATGATGTATTCAACCGCTTTGCCACCTTACTATTGCTCGCGCTTTGGTTCTTTCTTGCAACAAAGGCAAGCAAACAACAATACGGTTACTGGAAATGGTTTGCCGCATCGTGTGCTATCTTATTCCCAGCAGTATTGGGCGATGTAGCAAGCTACGCGAGCTTGCTACTCAAGCATGGTCAGGTAATGACTTACGCTGCCGATTTAAATAGCCTCAATGGTCTATTAAAGCTGCCTCTTACTAACGAATGGTCTCATTTCGCTAGCTCGTTACCTTTGCTTCTGCCTTGGTACATTGTGCTCGGCTACGGCGTTGTACTGACGTGGACGGAGTTTGAACGTGGCCAAGCTTTGGTGATAGCAAGCCTGCCATGGGTATTCTTCTACGTTATTTGGGCACTTTATATTGTGGTAACCTAAGCTAGTTATTTAACGTAAATGACAATAACAATGGGTTATGATCGGAAGCGTCGCTCTGCGGCGCTTTTGCGTACTTAAGCGTCAGACCTCGGTAAAACACATGGTCCAGTGGTAACCCTGTTATAAATTGGACTCGATGATCCGGCAAGAACGTCACCTCTTGTAAGTCCGCAGCCTTTAAGGCCTGCCTCATCGCATTAACGCGAGATTCACTCCAGCTATTGAAGTCTCCAGCAAATAGAATTGGCCCCACATGATGCTTTAAAAGCATTTCAAGCGCCGTTAACTGAGATACATACTCTTTTGTACCCACGGTGAAGTTAATTGCATGTACATTCACCACTGCGAGTTTCTCGCCATTACTCAAGTGATACTGGCTATATAATGCAGACTTAGGTAAGCGAAGCCACGGCTCTTTAGAGGTGTAAGCGCAGGCTTTTTCTGGTTGCCCTTGAGCAATACTAATTACACCGGCACCGCTACCCAGCGCCTTAAAAGCACTCACTTGATTACTAACCCAGCGACCATCCACCAACCACTGTTTAAATGATGGTGTCATGCTGGCTTCTTGCAATAACAGTAACTGCTTATCAGCAGAAAACTCATCGAGTGCACGTTGCCAATTAGCCCGGTTCTGTTTGTAGATATTCCAGACAAGCACATTGATTTTGCCGTCATGATCGAGAGCTTTTGAATCGCTAAATTCGATGCACCTGATATCTTGTGTCAGCTCGGTACCTGTTTGAGTAATAATTTGCGGCTGATCTGGTACGGTGAAAATAACCTGGAAGCCAACCAATACCGCCATTACGAGAAAAGCTAACGCCAGAAAAAAACGCTTAAACATACGACAAACCTGAATGTAGGCACCCGAAATCTAGAACAACAAATCTCGGGTTAAATGATTTCACTAATAAGCAAACAACAAAAAAGGAGCCACTTGGCTCCCTTTTAGCATAATAAATACGAAACAAGTGACAAGAAACCTTAGATCGCGTCTTCGTCTTCTTCACCAGTACGAATACGAACCACACGCTCAATATCAGTGACGAATATTTTACCATCACCAATCTTACCAGTTTGCGCGGTTTCAATGATTGTCTCTACGCATTTATCAGCCACATCTTCCGTTACAACGATTTCGAGCTTCACTTTAGGTAGAAAGTCCACCATGTACTCTGCACCACGGTAAAGCTCGGTGTGACCTTTTTGGCGACCAAAGCCTTTCACTTCAGAGACGGTCATCCCTGTAATGCCAACTTCAGCTAGCGCTTCTCGAACATCATCCAGTTTAAATGGCTTGATAATCGCTTCAATTTTTTTCATGTTCATCCCTTAAGCTTCAATCGATTGCGCTTATTATCGTTTAGCGTTTCGCAACATTCAATGTTTGTCTCTGATCCACCAGCGAAAATCCAGGCTGAGCAAATTAACATAGCGAATATCGTGAGTTGATAAAACCCAATGAGGACTGCTCAATGCCCAATCGTCCAAGCTTTTTCAGACTCGCGTTTACTTCAAACTTGCGTAGTAAGCCGCTAGGTTAGCGATATCTTCATCAGACAACAATGAAGCTTGAGCTTGCATCACAGCAGCAAGCCCACCTGTTCGCTCTTTATTTTTATAAGCTTTAATTGAACTGATAATATATTGCTCATTTTGCCCTTTCAGATTTGGGTAACCCGGAATGACAGCAATACCATCAGCGCCATGACACGCCGCGCATACTCCCGACTTTGCTTGACCTGCTGCAGCATCTCCCGCAGCTAGAGCCTGCCCACTGAACATGGTTAACGCCACCATTGCACCCATGATTGTTTTCTTCATTGCTTCACCTAATCAATTATTATTTAAGGATTTTTATATTTTATAATCGACATTGTGGCATGAATTTTCATTACCTGCGCCAAATAAGTTCACAATCTTGACCATTAAACGCCTGATCAACGAACAGATCTGCCACAGCAACGACTCGGTCTTGGTACATTAAAATCGGAATTTGACGACGCAGCCAGCTTGGCACATTGTATTCTTGGAATAACTTCTTCAGTTTTCGACTGTGATTACGCGTGGTTGGATGCGCTGATAAGCCTTCCGGATTGAAGGTCACGCGAAGCAATTCTGGCTGACTCGGTAGCGCAATCGTTGCGTTACTAGAACTCGTCGTTAAGGTCAGCTCCCCGAGTCCCTCAGGCAGCGACAAAGTCGCATCAACTTGAATCGTACTTTGCCACTTAGTGACATCAGCCGTTTCCGTTACCCAATAGAGACGATTTCGAAAACGGCGCACTTCACCTTGTTTAAGTTGTAGTTTGGGGTTGGCATCTTGCTGAGCTAATGCCACTTCATTCCAGATAAGATTGAGTTGTACCTGAGTCGGCATACTAGTATTAAGCTTAGACAGCCACATACGAATCAAGCGCGCACGCGCTAATCCACTGTGCTTAGCCAGTTCTTCAATACTCAAACTTAGATCCGTTTGTAAAGCGCGTTCAAACACCGCGCTCAATAGTTCATCCAATAGCGCTTCTTGTTGAGCACATAAGTTTGCACTGCGCTGAACCGCTTGATGGATACTCGGCCAACGACCAGACAATTCAGGAATAACACAATGACGAAGAAAGTTACGATCATAACGGGTATCTTGATTGCTTTCGTCTTCCACCCACTCCAAGCCTAATTTAGTAGCGGCGTCTTCGATGGTCTTCCGCTTGATAGTAAGCAATGGTCGAACTAGAGATCCGCAAGAAAACGGCATACTCTCCGCCATCGAAGATAACCCTTTTGGCCCGCTACCGCGCTTAAGAGCAAGGAGAAAAGTCTCTATTTGATCGTCGGCATGTTGACCAGTCAACAGTATATCGCCTTCTTGAATGTACTTAGTTAAGGCTTGGTAGCGAGCTTCACGAGCAAGAAGTTCAATACTTTCACCATTGCTGATGTCTAAGCTCACTCGCTCAATCGAGCAAGATATCCCCACTTGTTGTGCCCAAAGTAAGCATTTATCGGCCCAATTATCGGCATTCGAGCTTAAACCATGGTGCACATACACAGCGTGACACTCTATCGAATGCGCTTGTTGGTAGCGACTGAGTAATTCGAGTAAAAGACGTGAATCCACTCCTCCGCTAAACGCCAAGACAACCTTAGTGCCTAATTGATAGTAGCGGCCGAGAACTTGAGCAAAATGCAGGTAAAGCGATTCCATAAACGATCCGATAGATGCAAAAAAGGGCTGGACTCTCATCCAACCCTTTCTATTTTAACTGTTATCAATTGAGATATCAGCTAACGCTTAACAGCAATCACCGAAATTAACAGTAACCGTAGCTCATTAGGCGCTGGTAACGACGTTCACGTAGCGTCTCTTCATCCAGTTGTTCTAGATCTTCTAGCTGACGAAGTAGTGTCGCTTTCATATTCGCTGCCATTTGAACATGATCGCGATGAGCGCCGCCTAGTGGCTCTTCAATGATTTCGTCGATCAGTTCAAGCTCTTTAAGACGCGGAGCAGTTAGGCCCATTGCCTCTGCCGCTTGTGGCGCTTTGTCTGAATCACGCCATAAGATTGAAGCACAACCCTCAGGAGAAATTACTGAGTACGTAGAGTACTGAAGCATGTTCACGTAGTCGCCTACACCGATTGCTAGTGCACCACCAGAACCGCCTTCACCGACAACGTTACAGATTACTGGTACTTTAAGACCAGACATCACTTTTAGGTTTTTCGCGATAGCTTCAGATTGACCACGTTCTTCTGCGCCCACACCTGGGTATGCACCAGCCGTGTCAATAAATGTGATGATCGGCATGTTGAAACGCTCTGCCATTTCCATCAAGCGTAGAGCCTTACGGTAGCCTTCTGGTTTCGGCATACCAAAGTTACGTTTCACCTTTTCTTTGGTCTCACGACCTTTTTGGTGACCAATGATCATCACAGGGCGGCCTTCAAGGCGAGCCATGCCACCCACAATCGCTTTGTCGTCTGCAAACGCGCGGTCACCCGCTAATTCATCAAACTCCTCAAAAGCGTGTTGGATGTAATCCAGCGTGTAAGGACGTAGTGGGTGACGAGCCAGTTGAGCTGTTTCCCATGCACCTAGGTCACTGAAGGTTTTTTTCTTCAGCTCTAAGCTTTTCTTCTCAAGCTGTTCGATTTCTTTATCCAGGTCAATCGCAGAATCACCACCGTGACGAGAGACATCACGTAATGCTTCAATTTTCGCTTCTAGTTCTGCAATTGGCTTTTCAAATTCAAGAAAGTTTAGGCTCATCTATGAATCCTTGTTTACTCAGCGTCTAACATATTGCGCTGAATTTTTAGTTAAATTCGAGTTCTACCTGGCTTTTGCCAAGCAACTGTTTTAAATCGTCGAGTAATGTATCACTTGGCGTAACTCGCCACTCGGTGCCCAATGTTAACCGCGCTCTGGCGTCGGCACGCTGGTAGTATACATTGACGGGTACGGTTCCGGCTTTGTGCGGTTCTAAAATACGGCTGAACTGCTCAAAAAACTGATCGTTGATCTGATTTGCATCTATCGATACCGACAAACCACGAGCGTATTTCTCGCGCGCACTGCCGAGATCCATAACTTCACGCGCCGACATTTTAAGGCCACCGTTGAAGTCATCAAAGCTGACCTGTCCAGAAACGACCAAAATTCTGTCTTTTTCGAGAAGTTCAGCGTATCGATCCAGCGCATCTGAGAACAACATCACTTCCATGCGACCACTTCGGTCATCCAGTGTCATAATACCAATTCGTGTACCACGCTTGGTCGTCATTACACGAGCGGCAATAACCAGGCCGGCTACCGTGACAGATTGGTCGCGGCGAGTGGGCGTTGCGTCTTTTAGTCGACAACTGGTGTATTTGTTTAGTTCCTTTACGTAGGCGTTAATTGGGTGCCCTGTCAAATATAGGCCTAGGGTATCACGCTCGCCCTCTAACCACACTTTTTCTGGCCAAGGCGGAACCTGCGTATACTTATGCTCTACTTCTTCAGGCGCATCCGTTAGCACACCAAACATATCCGTTTGACCAAACGCTTCAGCTTGGTGATGTTGACTTGCTGCTTTTACCGCATCATTGAGTGACGCCATCATCGCCGCGCGGTGTGGGCCTAGTCGATCCAACGCACCCGCGTAAATCAGCTTCTCTATCACTCGTTTATTGACGCGTTTTAGATCAACTCGAGCACAGAAATCAAACAGGTCTTTAAAGTGACCACCTTTATTTCTCGCCTCAAGAATCGCATCGATAGGACCTTCACCTACCCCTTTTATCGCACCAATACCGTAAACAATTGCGCCATTTTCATCAACATTAAAGCGATATAGGCCAGAGTTGATGTCTGGTGGCAGCACGGTGAGCTTCATACGGAAACACTCATCGACCAAGCCAACGACTTTTTCCGTGTTATCCATATCGGCTGTCATTACCGCAGCCATAAATTCGGCAGGATAATGTGTTTTCAGCCAAAGAGTTTGATAAGAAACCAATGCATAAGCAGCAGAGTGCGATTTGTTAAAACCATAACCGGCGAACTTCTCTACCAAGTCGAAGATTTTCATCGCCAACTCGCCATCGATACCGTTCTTTATCGCACCTTCTTCAAAGATAGCACGTTGTTTTGCCATCTCTTCTGGCTTTTTCTTACCCATTGCACGACGAAGCATGTCCGCACCACCTAGCGTGTAACCTGCTAAGATCTGCGCAATCTGCATTACCTGCTCTTGATACAGGATGATGCCGTAGGTTGGATCAAGCGTCTCTTTTAGCGACTCGTGTTGCCACTTTTCATCTGGATAAGAGATCGCTTCTCGACCATGTTTACGGTCGATAAAGTTATCTACCATGCCCGATTGCAAAGGACCCGGACGGAAGAGTGCTACCAATGCGATGATGTCTTCGAAACAGTCTGGCTGAAGTCGTTTGATCAGCTCTTTCATGCCTCGAGATTCAAGCTGGAATACTGCTGTCGTTTCAGAGTTTTGCAACAAACGGAAAGAGGCAGGGTCTTCTAACGGTATGGATTCAATTTGAACCGGTTCTTTACCTTCTCGCTCTAGACGTGGGTTAATCAGCCCTAACGCCCAGTCAATAATGGTTAAGGTACGTAAACCCAAGAAGTCAAACTTAACTAGGCCAGCGGTCTCAACATCGTTTTTATCAAATTGAGTAACCGGGAAGTGACCTTCAGCGTCTGCATAAATTGGCGCAAAATCGGTAATTGTTGTAGGTGAAATTACAACACCACCAGCGTGTTTACCGGCGTTTCGCGTACAGCCTTCCAAAATATGACACATGTCGATGAGTTCTTTAACTTCCTCATCGGCCTCATACAATTCAGGTAGTGCAGGTTCAGCTTTAAACGCTTTATCTAGCGTCATGCCTGGATCGGGCGGGATCAGCTTTGAAATACGATCAACAAAACCAAATGGGTGGCCCAATACGCGGCCAACGTCACGGATTACCGCTTTTGCCGCCATGGTACCAAACGTGATGATCTGAGATACCGCGTCGCGACCGTACATTTCCGCAACGTGGTCAATAACCTGGTCACGTTTATCCATACAGAAATCGACGTCGAAATCGGGCATCGAAACACGTTCTGGGTTCAAGAAACGTTCGAACAGCAAGTCATATTCTAGTGGATCCAGATCGGTGATTTTTAGTGCGTAAGCCACCAAAGAACCAGCACCGGAACCACGTCCAGGACCGACAGGAATTCCATTATCTTTTGACCACTGGATGAACTCCATTACGATCAAGAAGTAACCAGGAAATCCCATTTGGTTGATAACATCTAGCTCTATCTGAAGACGTTCATCATATTCAGGGCGGCGACGTTTTCTCTCTTCCTCATCTGGAAATAGGAACTCTAAACGCTCTTCCAACCCCTCTCGGGATTTCATGACTAGGAACTCAGTCTCTTTCATCCCTTCGGTTGGGAAAGCTGGTAGGAAGTACTCACCTAAGCGCACAGTCACGTTACAACGCTTCGCTATCTCGACACTGTTTTCTAACGCTTCAGGAATATCAGCAAACAGCTCACACATTTCTTCTTCTGTACGAAGATATTGCTGCGGACTGTAGTTTTTTGGCCTACGCGGATCTTCTAATGTGTAACCATCGTGAATCGCTACGCGTATTTCATGAGCATCAAATAGGTCTGGACTCAGGAATACAACTTCATTGGTCGCCACTACTGGCAAGTCTTGCTGCTCTGCCAATTCAACCGCAAAGTGAAGATAAGTTTCTTCATCTGGACGACCGGTACGAAGTAGCTCAAGATAAAAGCGATCTGGAAAATGCTGTTTATAAAAATCAACACACCCCTGCACTATTTGACGGTTGCCTTTCAAAAGGCCGCGACCAATTTCCCCGCTTTTACCGCCGGATAATACAATCAAGCCTTCAGACATTTCAGCCAACCAGGCTTTATCAATCACAGGGTGGTGTTGAACATGTCCACGTAAGTACGCTTTTGATATCAATAACGTCAGGTTCTTATAACCCACATTATCCGCCGCAAGCAAAGTCACTTGAGTCAGCTCTTCACCAAACTCGTCCGACTGCATTTTAAAGTCAGCACCGATGATCGGTTTAACACCACTGCCATGCGCCGTACCGTAAAACTTCACCAAACCACATAGGTTGGTAAAGTCGGTCAACGCCATTGCGGGCATACCGAGCTCAGCAACTTTCTTTACGATTGGCGGAACTTTGTTGAGGCCATCCACCATCGAGAAGTCACTATGAACACGCAGGTGGATGAATTTGGGATCTGACATTAACAGGTACCGTGTAACTCTATTTTGTTGGGGATTCTAACCTAAAGAGGTTGGGTTTATAACACCAATTAGATCGTTTGATTATTCTATGCCTAACGCTTTTTTTACTGGCTTGAAACTCTTGCGGTGTTCACTGATCACTCCGTGTTGCTCAATCGCTTCAAAGTGCGCTTTAGTTGGGTAACCTTTGTGCTTCGCGAAGCCAAATTGTGGATGAAGTTTATCCAACTCTTCCATCTCTTGGTCACGCACGACTTTGGCAATAATTGAAGCCGCACTGATTTCGGCAACACGTAGATCGCCTTTTACTACAGCTTGAGCATCCATTGGCAGCTCCGGACAACGGTTACCATCAATCAACACCAAATCAGGTTGAACCTGTAACCCCGCCACTGCACGCTGCATCGCAACCATAGTCGCCTGCAAAATATTCAGTTGATCGATTTCTTCAGGAGAACAACGCCCGACCGCCCACGCCAATGCTTTTTCTTTGATTTCAGGAAGCAACGCAATGCGTTTCTTTTCGGTCAATTTTTTCGAATCGTTCAACCCTTCAATAGGATTGTTAGGATCAAGGATAACCGCAGCGGTGACGACGTCTCCCACCAAAGGGCCACGTCCGACCTCGTCGACTCCGGCCACAAGCTGATAACCTTGCGGATATTCAAACGGAGGGAGTTCAACTTTGGTTTTGGTCGCTTTTGGTTTAACAGCCATGATAAATCTCTATTTCTCAATCAGTTTTAGAACTGCGTTTGCGGCTTGTTGGTCCGCATCTTTACGAATCCAATGATGCATTTCCGTAAATTTATCTAACATCGGTTTATTGTCGCTTTCCAATAAGCGAGAAACCTCAGTAAACAAATTGTCCGGTGTGCACTCATCTTGTAGATATTCTTTGACGAGCTCATCATCCGCCAAGATATTCGGCAATGACACATACTTCGTTTTCAATAGACGTTTAGCTAAGAAAGCAGTAAATGCATTCACACGATAACCCACCACCATTGGACGCTTGAGAAGCATACACTCCAACGCTACGGTACCGGAGGCCAACATCACAGCATCGGATGCGGTGATGACGTTGCGTGCGGTGTCATCAACTAACTTGAAGTCCAACTCTGGCGCGAGCGCTTTCCAGGCTTGTTCAAACTGCTCACGGCGTTTTTGATTAACAAGCGCGACAACAAACCCCAGTTCTGGAAATTTTTTATGGAGTAACTTGCAGGTTTCAATAAATGGCTCTGAGAGCATTTTTAACTCGCTACCACGACTGCCTGGCAGGACAGCAAGCCACTTTTTATCTTGTTCTAAACCAAGCAACTCACGTGCAGGCGCTTGTTCTGATTCTAGTGGGATGGCATCAGCCAAGGTATGACCAATGAACTCGCAAGGTACATTAAATTTGTCGTAGAACGCTTTCTCAAACGGAAGAAATGCTAGCACCAAGTTCGTTGCCGCTTCTATTTTAAAGATGCGCTTCTGACGCCAAGCCCAAACAGACGGACTCACGTAATGAACGGTTTTAATGCCCGCTTGCTTGAGGTCAAGCTCCAAGCGTAAGTTGAAGTCAGGAGCATCGATCCCTATGAAAACATCAGGCGGATTCTGAGTAAAATACTGAACGAGCTCAGCTTTCACTTTAAGAAGTCTCGGTAAGCGGCCTAAAACCTCGACTAATCCCATCACCGCAAGCTCTTCCATATCAAACAGAGACTCGCAACCTTGGGCTATCATTTTCGGACCGCCAATGCCTACGAACTCTGCGTCTGGATATTGCTGCTTTACTGCTTTGATAAAGCCTTCACCTAGCGTATCGCCAGACAATTCTCCGGCAATGATGCCAATACGTAATGGTCTTTCCATATCTACTTCGCTATTTTTCCTGTGCGCTATGGATAACGGTTTGCCTTATCCATAAAACACAAAAAGATCGTAACCTCAAATTCGGTCACGATCTTTTTATTTATTGGTTCATTCGCCAATTAACGAATAATGCCACGTTCCGTCGTTTCCAGAATATCTGAGAAACGCTTCACTGCTGGCCACTCTTGAGCCATTTCAGCTAGAATAGGCTTCACTTCTTCTAGCGTCTTACCTGAACGGTAGATTTCTTTATACGCTTTTTGTAGCGCACGAATCTCTGGTTTCTCAAAGCCATTACGCTTCAAGCCAACAAGGTTCAAGCCGAATGGAGTAGCGTGGTTACCTTGCGCGAGTACATAAGCTGGGACATCTTGCACCACAGCTGAACAGCCGCCAATGTATGCGTAAGCGCCCACTGTACAAAACGGATGAATCGCAGACAGTGCCATCACACCGGCATAGTCATCAACAGTAACGTGACCACCAAGAATCGAGTTATTACCGATATGAGTGTGGTTACCAATAACAACATCATGCGCAACGTGTGCATTCACACACAATAAGTTGTCATCACCAATGATCGTGGTTGCTTTGTCTTGCACTGTGCCGCGGTGAACTTGGACCGCTTCACGAATGACGTTACGGTCACCGATAACCACAGTTGTGTCTTCACCACCGTATTTTTTGTCTTGGTTTTCTTCACCAATGACAGCATGTGGGAAAATACGGTTATCTTTGCCAATAGTTGTGTGACCTTTGATCACAACGTGAGACATCACTTCTGTGCCTTCACCAATTTCAACCGTAGAGGTGATGTACGTAAAAGGACCTACTGTTACGTTAGCACCAATTTTGGCGCCCTCTTCTACCACCGCTGCCGGGTGGATTTTAGCGGTTTCATGAATCATATTAAAACTCTCGACGAGCACACTTCAGTTCTGCAGAACATACCACTTCACCGTCAACTTTTGCTACACCGCTAAATGCAGCAATGCCGCGACGTTCTTTCAGAAATTCTACCTCAATAACCAATTGGTCGCCCGGAACCACTGGTTTACGGAATTTCGCGCCGTCTACGCTTGCAAAGTAGTACAATTCATTTTCTGTTGGTGCACCAAATGATTTAAATGCAAGTAAGCCTGTTGCCTGAGCCATTGCTTCTAAAATCAAAACACCTGGGAATACTGGTAGTTGAGGAAAGTGACCTGTGAACTGAGGTTCGTTAACCGACACGTTTTTAATCGCGTGAAGGTACTTCTCTTCTTGGAAGTCTATCACTCGGTCGATCAATAAGAATGGGTAGCGATGAGGTAGTAGCTCTTGAATTTCAGAGATGTTCATCGTTTTCTT
>NZ_JAWPOJ010000347.1:0-1142 GCF_033344235.1 Vibrio sp. Vb1554
TTTCACGTACATGACTTTGTACAAACCGCCAGAGAGATCGATAGAACTCACACCCGTGATCAAACTGAAACGATCCATCAGAACACGCTCGGCATAATCCGTCAGCTGTGTGCGGTCCATTTCAGAAGAACTTAGATTGATGTAAAGGGACGCTTCACCCGAACCATTGTTCTTGTAAACAATTGGGTCATCTGCTTCATCAGGTAACGAGCGCTGAGCACGAGCAACGGCGTCACGCACATCACTCACCCCAGTATTCAGATCGTAACCTAACTCAAAGGTGATCGTGATGCGTGACATGCTGTTACGAGTGGTGGAACTGATTTCATCAATGCCACTGATCCCAGAAATCTGATCTTCCAATACGGAGGTGATTTGGCTTTCAATAATGGTCGCCGACGCGCCTTCATAACGCGTGCTGATAGAAACGACTGGGCTCTCAATATCAGGCATTTCACGAACAGCTAATTTGGTGAATGACACAAAGCCAAATACACACAACAGCATACTCAGAACTAACGCCGCGACAGGGCGTTTAACTGAAACGTCGGAAAGTAACATTAGTTTTCTTCCTCAGCCGATTCACTGTCATTGCCTGTCACATCCGCAGTGTTAGCTTTGAGTGGCGCGACAATTTCTTTCACTTCAACGCCATCACGCATGTTAACAATACCTTGAACAACGATCTTGTCACCAATCTCAACGCCAGATTCAATCACTACTTCGTTGTCGACACGCGCACCCAGCAACACCTCTTGGCGAGTCGCTTTGTTGTTTTCATCAATTAAATATACAAAGCGTTTAGTGCCTGAGTATTCAAGTGCTTGAACAGGAATGATCGGCGCTTTAATAGCAGGAAATGCCAGTGAAGCGTTCATCAACATGCCCGGTTTCAATTGGTTTTCTGGGTTATCAAACTCAATGCGCACGCGCAAATTCAATGTCTCTGCACTGATTCTGGTATCAATACCAGTGACTTTCCCAGAAAAACGTTGTTCACCCCAAGCACTGGTCTTCGCGGCAACTTCCATTCCAACTGACAACATCGACAAATAACGTTCTGGAATTTGTAAATCCAACTCCATGACCGACAGATCGTCTAATGTCAGAAGCTCAGTTCCTGCGCTAACCCTTTTCCCGCG
>NZ_JAWPOJ010000348.1:0-1141 GCF_033344235.1 Vibrio sp. Vb1554
AATTATCTCAACGTGAAGATATTTTACATGAACATATTACTCGCAATGATCCCCGCATTTTTCTGGGGCACTACTTATGCCGTTACGCAGTTCACTCTTCCAGACTGGCCGCCTGTGTTGCTGGGAGCACTGCGGGCACTGCCAGCCGGACTACTGCTACTGGCAATCAAACCTTCGCTGCCTAAAAAGCACGAATGGAAAGTGTTATTGGTATTGGGCACGATTAACATCGCCTTCTTCTTTGGCCTCATTTTTGTGATGGCGTTGACCCTACCTTCTGCAATTTCCGGTGTCGGCATGATTTCTGTCCCCGTCTTTGCCATGCTGTTTGGTTGGGCGGTTTACAAACGTCAGCCTAGCGCAATACAAGGCATTAGCGGCGCAGTACTGATTGCGTTAGCGTGGTTCTTGTTCGATCCAAGCTCAATCTCGCTCAACCCTATCGGTTTAGGGGCGATGCTGGCGGCCATCATGTGCATCGTGATTGGCAGTAGCGTAACCAAATCACTCGGCACAAAAATGCATTGGTGGACGGTACTCACGTGGCAGTTGATTTTGGGTGGTGTATTGCTGTCTATCGCCGCGGCTGTGTTAGCTACCATCAATCCGCAGCCTTATGTGCAGGCCGTACAGAATATAGATATGACCAACACACTAGGGCTGCTGTGGGTCATTGTGCTCAACACCGCGCTAGGCTACGGCATGTATGTGTGGTTGTTGCAACGCATGTCTGTGGTCGACTTTACGTTTGGTGGCATTGCCAACCCGATTGCAGGGATCGTCTCTGGGTTATTGCTGCTGGGTGAAAACTTTACCCCACTCCAATACAGCTTGATGGTGGGCATGATTGTGATGTCTTTACTGCCTCAAATTTTAACGTCGTTGCGCGCAAGAAAAGAAGTAATAACGGTTTAAGTAATCATCCCCATCATATTCAAGAGAACGCCCGATTTTGTATCGGGCGTTTGTTATTCAATACGATCAACTCGCTCTGAGCTCGGCTTGTTTTCGATAAGCAAGCGGTGTGACACCATATTCTTTTCTGAAACAGGCACCAAAATAAGAGGCATGCTTAAAACCACATAGCTCAGCTATTGCACTGACACTCGCATCGCTATTGCACACCATTTTTTGTGCTGTA